>JAMJIN010000175.1:0-8068 GCA_036784775.1 Chromatiales bacterium
GGCTCCCTACATCTTCCCGATTTCTTTCTCGATGTCACTCTTTGTCGCTGGCTGTTTCTTCTGACTCGCTATTTGCAGCTATTTCATCCGGTTACCGCTGTTCGCCAATTATGTTCGGGTTTTTACCGCCATCTACACCTGGTAATCAATCGCTCCCGGCAACGTGCACCCAATCTATCAGCACTCGATCGATTCCTGTTGGGCTTCTGGTCGCTATTCCTCAGTCCACATCATATCCTGCGAGCCGCGGTTATCATCAAACCATCAACGCTGCTGAAACTCCACGAAGCACTCAAGAAACACAAATATCGTTTGCTGTTTTCAGCTCGAAAAAAGGGCAAGCCCGGACCTAAGAGCCCATCCCAGGAACTCATCCATGCCATCATTGAGATGAAGCGACGAAATCCGCGCTACGGTTGCCCAATGATCGCAGGACAAATCTCAAAGGTGTTCGGTATTGATATCGACAAGGACGTCGTCCGACGAGTCCTGGCCAAGTACTACCATCCGGCACCCGATACCGGTGACGGTCCTTCATGGCTGACTTTCATCGGCCATATGAAAGATAGCCTCTGGAGCGTGGATCTCTTTAGATGCGAATCCATCATGTTGAAGACCCACTGGATACTTGTCGTTATGGACCAGTTCACTCGGCGCATCATCGGTTTCGGCGTACATGCCGGAGATGTCGACGGCATTGCACTGTGTTGCATGTTCAACAAAGCGATCTCAAAGAGGGGGATACCCAAGTATCTCAGCTCTGACAATGATCCCCTATTCCGATACCACCGATGGAAAGCAAACCTCTGCATCCTGGAGGTCGAAGAGATCAAAAGTATTCCATACGTTCCACTATCGCATCCCTTCGTCGAACGACTGATCGGAACCATTCGCCGCGAATATCTTGATCACGCACTTTTCTGGAATGCCAGCGATCTGGAGAGAAAGCTGAGAGAGTTCCGGCATTATTACAACCATCATCGTGTGCATTCTTCACTAAATCGTAATACGCCGGCAGAAACCAGTCATGAATCCATCATTCACCGTGCTGATCTGAGTAATTACGACTGGATGCCGCTATGTCGTGGGTTATATCAATTGCCAATACACGTTTGAGTAACAATTCACCATGGACAGGGTGCGCCTCCATGTCGAAAGATAGGCGGGCTGTGCCTCTCGCCATACCACTCCACGTACTATTTCGCCCTGATTTTTCCACGACCTTTGAGTGAGCGCTGTCTCAAGCGCGATTCATCCTGCATGAATTCGCCGCGCAGCACATAATACAAACATTGACAATCATTGTAGCTTCCACCATATTCAGTTTTAGGCTCATTAACTCTGGAGAAAGCCATGCACGTCTCCCTTACCCCAGAACTGGAAACCCGCATTAAAGCCAAAGTTGAAAGCGGTCTATACAACAATGCCAGCGAAGTCGTCCGCGAGGCATTGCGCTTCATGGATACTCACGAAGACTGGATTCACGAAGTCAAAGTCGCACGCCTTCGCGAGCAACTGAAAGTGGGTGTCGAGCAACTGGATCGTAACGAAGGTATCACCATTGAATCTAAAGAGGCTTTGGATTGCTTGTTTGAAGATATCAAGAGATAAGCGCCACGAATGCATTCGCATCACTTGCTCATCGCGCCTCTTGCTCGGGACGACCTAAAACGTATTTATGATTACGGTGTCAGCTACTGGGGCGCCACACAAGCATCAAGCTACCTGGAAAAACTCAAAGAGCATTTCTGGGTACTGACAAAACAGCCCAAAATGGGTATTGAGCGCGAAAAGTTAATGCCCGGCATGCGTAGTTTTCCTGTTGGCAGTCATATCGTGTTCTACCGATTCCAACAGTCTCAAGTAGAGGTTGTTCGAGTTCTTCACAGCCGCCATGACCCCCAGTGTCACATTAAATAGTGATTCCAGGATCTGTTCTCACACCACCATAAAGGCAGCCAGCTTCGGTAGTCGGCACTCAACCACCAACATCGAGTATCAGCACCGAAGCTTCCATGAGTGGCAACTTGATGAATATAGTTGTTATATATACTCGTAAACCACCCAACACGACCTTCCCATCATGTCGAAAACAAAGAAACGTAATAAAAACTCCCAAAGACTGTCTCGACCATCAGGCTGGTCAACCAGTGACGCCGATGAGATCGAACGCCGTCAGTTGCGCGGTCTTAATGAACCATCACGGATTGAATCCCAAACGCAGGACGATAATTTTTTCGGTGTCTATCAGGTCGACTCCAACAACGAGCAAACTTATCGTGTAGAGATTCGCTCACTTGCAGAACCGATCAACAACTGCGACTGCCCCGACCACCGCATCAATGGCCTTGGCACCTGCAAGCATATCGAGGCAACACTGTACCGGCTCCAGTACAGGCGCAAGCGCGCTTTCCAGAATGCTGCAGCCAAAGGCAGTCCATACATCGAAATCTTTCTGGACCGGCGGGACCACCAAGTCCGGATACGCTGGCCAGAAGGCGGACATCGCCGCTCCAAGGCTCGGGGTCTCATCACCCCCTTCTTTTCCAACGACAACATTCTGGCGGGTAATCCCCTCGACACACTGCCTGCCATGCAACGGGCAATTAACGCCTCTCATCCAGCTGTCAGGCGCAGGATCCGGTGGTCGCATGAGTTGAATACCTGGCTCGACACACTGGATCGGCACGCGCAACAGATCCGCAGCCGTCAACACTTCGAGACCGAGATGGCAGCAGAAAATGCGAGCCTCGATCTTTTCAGACACCCTCTCTACCCTTACCAGCAGGAGGGCATGCTGCACCTAGCATTCACCGGCCGTGCCCTGCTGGCGGACGAGATGGGTCTGGGCAAGACAGTGCAGGCAATCGCCGCCTGTGAGCTGCTGCGCCGAACCTCGGGCATCCAGCGAGTATTGGTGATCTCCCCCGCTTCGCTCAAGGGCGAATGGGAGGACCAGATCGACAAATTCACCAGTCTGCCTTCAAGCATTATCCAGGGAACGCGTGCCAAGCGTCTGCGCCAATACGAAGACCCTGCATTCTTCTCACTTGCCAGCTATGAGCAGATGCGATCGGACGTAGAGGAAATAAACACCACCCTGGCACCGGATGTCATCATTCTGGATGAGGCTCAGCGCATCAAGAACTGGCAAACCAAGACGGCCATCTCAATCAAGCATCTGAAAAGCCCCTACGCTTTTGTGCTTACCGGCACACCGATAGAGAACCGCATCGACGAAATCTATTCGATCGTTCAGTTCCTCGACCCACATATCTTCGGTCCCCTGTTCCGATTCAACCGCGACTTCTACAAACTGGATGAGAAAGGGCGCGCCATTGGCTACAAGAACCTCAATCAGCTGCATAAAAAGCTGCAGCCCATCATGCTGCGCCGACGTAAAGAGGAAGTAGAGGGGCAACTGCCGGGTCGCACGATAAACACCTATTTCGTCCCTATGCACAAAGAGCAGATGCTGCGCTACGGGGAGTACGAGTCGAGAGTGGCGCGTCTTGCCGTTACGGCCAAAAAACGGCCACTGAAAAAAGAGGAGATGGAACAGCTCCAACTTTATCTGGCCTGCATGCGCATGCTCTGTGACACACCCTATATTCTGGACCAGGATTGCCGCATTTCACCCAAGCTGAAGGAGCTTGGCAGCATCCTCCAGGAAATCATGGAGGATGGCGACCACAAGATCATTATCTTTTCCGAGTGGGAGCGTATGTTGCAGCTGGTCCGGGAGCAGGCCGAGGAGATGGGACTGGGCTACGCCTTACATACCGGCAAGATCCCGCAGCCAAAACGCCGTGACGAGATCCGACGTTTCAAAGACGATCCCGAGTGCCGGCTATTCCTCTCCACCGACTCGGGCTCCGTAGGACTCAACCTTCAGGTGGCCGATGTAGTGATCAACCTGGATATGCCCTGGAATCCGGCAAAACTGGAACAACGCATCGCCCGTGCCTGGCGAAAGCACCAGAAACGCCAGGTGCAGGTAATCAATCTGGTATCCAGAGGCTCCATCGAACACCGCATGCTCTCTCTGCTGGAGCAGAAACGTTCCCTGGCCGAAGGCGTGGTGGATGGTAAAGGCAAAAATGAAATGGACCTCCCCTCCGGCCGTGCCGCTTTTTTGGAGCGGATCGATACCCTGATAACCGGTGATTCAGAAGAACCACGGACACCGTCCACAGATCCGCTCGATCGTCTACGGGACACTATTCTTTCACAGTGGAGCCATCATCTGGAACTGATGGAACTGCACGGCGAGGGAGCACAGCAGACTCTGCTGGTGGTGGCAGACCGGCTGAGTGACGCCCTGCAGAGTGCCCTTACCCGGCAACTGCAAGAACGGTTCCCCGAGCAGACGCCGCAATTGAAACTGCTTGACCGGGAGGCCTTCGCGACCATCCAGCAACTGATCGAAGCCGGCATCTTGAGCACCAACCAGGAAACAGCCAGAACGGTCTACCGCGCCCCGGCCGCGGATAAGCCAAAAGATGACGAACAATCAAAACGACTGACCGAGGCCCGCAACCGCCTGGCCCAAAGTGAACATAAACGGCGAATGGCGAAAGTGCTCACCGAAGGTGGCTTTTCAACAGAAGCACTCGTCCCGATGCGTGATGCCGTAGAGACGGCCCTGCACGCCCTGCTCTTTTGGCGGGGTCACGACACTGAAAAAACGCCAGCCCAGGAACTGATCGAGTCAACGCTGGTACATGCGAGCCTGCTGCCGGCCGAAACGTTGTCTCTGGTCGCCCGTCTGCGGGAGAATCAACCCGAGGTGGATAAAGCTCAAGCGGATAAACTAATCAAACAAAGCGACGAGCTTCTTTCCCAGGCTGCTTCTGTCCTGGAGTAGACTAAACGAGACTGACCTCAGTACTTACACCCTCCGGGTATAAGTTTCGTTTGAGAAGACGAGCTGCTCAACTCAGCTTTACCGGGAAAACACCAGTGGCAAAACCGAAACGACAGGATTCTAACAAGGATCGACAGTGGGTCGAGGCAAAACGACACTGCCGCCTCAGCGGGGAGGATATCCGTATGGCCAGGGAACTTGGCCTCAACCCCCGCTCCCTGATCAAAAACATCCCTTCCCCGACTCAACAGTGGAAGTTACCGGTTAAACAGTGGATCCACGAACTCTATGAAGAGAAGATCGGAAAAATCCCTGTAAAAAAATGCCGTGACACCCAGCTTTTCAAATGCAGCGCACATACTGCAAGCAGCCCTATTCCACTGCATGCTTATACGGACGACTATGCATCGAAGAAAAACAGAGATAACTCCCTGCAGGAGACGATGACGGACTGGCAGGAATACGTCGATGAAATGTGGGACGACAACGAACCATTGTGGTTATCCGAGTCCTCCATCTACCGGGAGATCAGTTGCGGCAACATGAAGATTTCGAGCTAAACGCCTCTGCGCTAACACCGGAGAAGAGTATCCCCCTCGTATGAATATGCAAACAAGGCATGGAGGAATAGTTGAACTCTAACTTCTTAAAAACCATACCGATGACCACAGCCAGTGGGTGGCGAATTCGTAATTGTCACCAAAAAAGATAACTTAGAGCGAGCCAAAAAAAACTTACATAATCAATTTACGACTCACTGTTTAACTAAGTCACCAGTGACTTGCATGGTCTGACATTCAGTTCCATCCCAACCGCGCGTAAAATAGAAACGAAGCTGGAGAGCTTTGGATTTCCATTATTAGATAAAGACCGGTAGAGACTTTCTCTAGACAAGCCTGTCTGACGTGACAATTGCGTCATACCTTCCATTGAATTCACCACGTTACGAAGCGCCATAAGCAGTACACGTTCATCACCATCTTCGATAGCCGCGTTGAGATATTCAATTCTCTCTTCCGGTGTTTTTAAATAGTCTCCTGAATTATACGGCGCAGTCTTTGCACTATTCATCATCATCACCTTTTACCTTATTTCATTAAGAGTTTAGCTGTTGACATCTTTCCAATACTCCTTCGCCTTTTTGACATCTTTCTTCTGGCTTGACTTATCACCTCCGCACAGAAGAATCACAACTGTTTTGCCGTCCCAAGCGTAGTAAACACGGTATCCCTTCCCCTCTCTGACACGCAATTCACGGATCCCATCGGCTTCCAGTCGCCTTCCAACCCAAGTGTCAACCGGTCTATCCTATGCTTCCTGTATCTTCTTTAAACTCTCCCGATAGGGCTCTGACCACTTGCGAGGCTTTGCATTCAAAGTAAGTATCGATGTTGGAAACACACACTCCACGACTGAAGTACCTTAGGGCGTGAACCAATCACACAAATAATAAGCCTCATGATGACAGCAACAATAACCTAGGATTCCAGAAGGAGACTACGCATATACAAAATCCAGTAGAAGCTCCCGTTTCTACAGAGGAAAATCTAACACCAGACGAGAAGATCGCCCTTTTTCTCCGCCTCTTTCAAGGCCGAAAGGATGTGTATCCGAAATTGTGGCAGAACCAAAAAACGGGCAAGAAGGGTTATTCGCCTGCCTGTTCAAATGAGTGGATTCGCGGAGTATGTGAGAAACCCCGGGTAAAATGTGGTGAGTGCCCCAATCAGGCCTTCCTGCCGGTAACAACCGAGGTGATTCTGGACCATCTCCATGGACGTCATATTATTGGCGTATACCCCATGCTGAAGGACGAAACTTGCCGCTTCCTCGCTGCCGATTTTGACAATGCAGCTTGGCGTGATGACGTTATGGCTTTTACGGAAACCTGTCGGCGAGCAGACGTTCCTTATGCCATTGAGCGTTCCCGTTCTGGGAATGGTGCACACGTCTGGTTCTTTTTCAACAATTTGGTTTCCCCAGCGACAGCGAGGAAAATGGGCAGCTATCTGATTACGGAAACCATGGCCAGACGACATCAACTCAGCATGGCTTCCTAGACCGGCTTTTCCCAAACCAGGATACCTTACCCAATGGTGGCTTCGGCAATCTCATCGCTCTCCCGCTTCAATATCACCCACGACAGGAAGGCAATACTCTCTTTCTGAATGACGAACTGGAGCCATTTCCAGATCAGTGGGAATTTCTCACATCGCTGGTTCCGATTCGGGGAGAGAATGTTGAAAAGATCGCCATGGAAGCCACAACGCGTGGCCAGGTGACTGGTCTTCAGATTTCCATTACTGAAGAAGATGTTGTTGATGCCAGCCCGTGGCTGAGGTCACCCTCCCGAAAATCGAAGCTCACTCCGATCACCAACCCCATTCCACATAAGGTTCGAGGTATTTTATCCCAACGTCTTTACGTCGAGAAAGCCGGCCTACCGTCGCCCTTGATCAATCAGATCCAACGGTTTGCCGCATTCCAGAACCCAGAGTTCTACAAGAAACAAAATCTTCGACTTTCCACGGCTCTGACTCCCCGAGTAATCTCCTGCGCCGAAGATCATGGAAAGCACATCAGTCTGCCGCGAGGGTGTCTCAACGACGTACAGGCATTGCTCCAGGAATACAAAAGCCACCTTGAGGTAGAAGATCTGAGAAGCCTCGGCGATCCCGTGGATGTTAGCTTCTTCGGTGAATTGACCGATGCACAGCACCAAGTAGCGAAAGCCATACTCGAGCACGACAACGGCGTGATCGTGGCGCCACCTGGTTTCGGGAAAACCGTTCTTGGAACCTACCTGATCGCTGCGCGAATGTGCAGCACCTTGATCCTGGTGCATAGACAGCCGCTGTTGGAACAATGGAGATCGCAGATCGGCATCTTTCTTGACCGCGATGCGAAATCAATCGGCCAGATTGGTGGCGGGAAACGCAAGCTGACATGGCAAGTCGACGTGGCCATGATCCAGAGCCTGTCCAGAAAAGAGACCATGGACGATATCGTGGCCAAGTATGGGCAGGTTATCCCCAGCGTTGCATAAAAACAGGCCAGCAATGACTACGCTGCCTTCTCGATTTCATCCAGGTAATGCAATAACTCGTTTTGCACAGCCTGGTTGGCGTTCATAGAAAGTGTCAGCCAACCTTGAGGACGGATCAATCGACCGGCACGCTGAATAACCCGCCGCCGTAAAGT
>JAMJIN010000176.1:0-7991 GCA_036784775.1 Chromatiales bacterium
GGCCATGGCGGTCTCCTCATTTGGCTTCAGGTTCAGTATGCGCCACCCACTGACTCAATAGCTGAGCCTCAGGGGTAATCAGGTAGATCTAAACATAGGATACCCTACAGTCATGGATTGGAGTGGAGTGGAGACCCCTTAACACAACAGTTAGCTGTACAAACAATGGAAGCATCGTAAGCGCCAAATAAACCACACCCTATTCACCTGACCTCATTCATCGCAGGTTACGCTTTTCTGATAAGCGGAGACCATCGATGGATGATTCACAGCAGATCCCACTGACAGATTCAGGGACAGACGAAGACCGACACATGAAATGCCCAACGTGAGGTATAGGAACTACAGTCGGATGAGTCGTGGAATATGAAAGATCGAAACTAGAGACCTTGTATGCGTGCGCGCAGCATCTGTTATCAGGACGGATTTTTACGAAATGGGTGGTTTATGCTTCTTATGTTCTAAATCTAAAATGAATTGAGGAGCTTGTGCACTTGCTTGCGCTTTTTCTCAACTACCTTTACTTCATTTTCCAACTGCTTGATTTTCTTCTTATTGCTCTCACTATTCAGATCCTTCTCCAGCTTCGCTTGATACTTCTTAAGTTTGTCAAGAAGTGATCTCAGCTCTTTTTCCCGTTTCTTCTGCTTTTTTCTTTTTGCATCAAAGATATCACTGATGGCGCTGAATAGTTTATCACCATACATTCTGCTGTCCCCTCAAGTAAATTACTATTTGTTCCGCAACCAGGCGCGCATCTCACTGATGTTTCAGTATACAGCCCACATATAATACTACCTTAACCCAGCATACTCTTCATTGCTACTGCCGCGCTAGGCTTCGGGGTCTGCGGGTAAGCACAACTCATCGTCAGCGAGGTTGCCACGTAGCTCACATTCCCCTCCCACGAACAGCAACATACCCATTCGTACCAGATTTGATGCTACATCATAGGCAAATGTTGCATCATTCATCAGGGAGGTGGCCATCGCGGAAGTAATCTTGTCCTCACGGATGAGCTTGTGGAGCCTCTCATGCACCTCCCGGTCGTGATCCCCCATCTCATTCGAGACTGCCTCCAAGGGAATTGCATCCGTCACATCGCCGGGACTCTTTCTCAGGATATCCAGCCGCCTCAGCACCGAAGCCAGTCCGATACGGATGATGTTGTACTCCGCCTTGATGTACTGGTTATCCGATGTCAGGTAGGTGTTCAGGTTGTCGTGCAGATGATCTGTAGCCTTGATGGCCTCAACGATATCACGCCCGACCGCCCGCACCTGGAACAGGTCATTGGCCTGCTCCGGGGTCATAATGGGATGGGCCTTGCTGATAAACGAGACGATCTCACCGTACAGACCTTTGACGCCCAGGTTGTATTCTTCCTGGATATCGATCTCCATCGGCTTTCCCTTATCGAGCCCGAGGGTTTCAAGGTCTTTCTCCGACTCGATATCGTGGCGATGCAGGCTCAATCCATGTGCGATGATCTCATAGGCATTGTCGTACAGATGGATCGTCTCCTTGCGCACCGCATCGACCGCAACATCCGATATATTCATGGAGGAGTCGCTCAGGTGCTTCGGTACCGCCTTCTTGTACACCTTTTCCGGCATGACCCGCATCAGGAAATTCACCAGATTGCTCGTGAAGGGGAGCATGACAAGGATACCGATGGTGTTGAAGATGCTGTGGAACACGGCCAGTTTCAGCGTGTAGTTATCCTCGGCGATACCCAGGAAGGCGCTAAGGACATCGACTGCCGTAACCAACTGGAAGATAAAGGCAATGGCAATGGCGGCTGTGACCATATTGAAGATCAGGTGCGCAAGCGCCAGCCGTTTACCCTGCACGCTGGAGCTCATGGAGCCAATGATCGCCGTGATGGTGGTGCCGATATTGGCGCCGATGGCAAGTGCCAGCCCGTTCTCATAGGTGATCTGACTTACCGATAATGCGGTGATAATGATCACCAGGGTCGCGTGGCTGGATTGCATGATCACCGTGGCGGCGGCCCCAAGCAGGGCAAACAGCAGGATTCCACCATAACCGGAGACCGCAAACTGGGTCAGGTCGATGGTTTCACGGAAGGCCTCAAAGCCCTCTTTCATGAAGTGGATACCGAGGAACAGAAAGCCAAGCCCGGCCAGAATATAACCCACGCCTTTGAGCGACTTGGATTTCTGGAACACCAATATGATGCCAGTCACGAGCATCGGCATGGCATAGGCGGAGATTTTGACTTTCATACCAAAGCCGGCGATCAGCCAAGCGCCGGTGGTGGTTCCCAGGTTGGCGCCGAAGATGATGCCGACACCGGCCGCCAGGTCGATCAGACCCGCGCCGAGGAATGAGATGGTGATAACCGACACCAGGGAACTGGACTGCATGAGCGTGGTGGAAACAACACCGAAGCTCAGACTCTTCCAGATACTGCTGGTAGTACGCTGCAGTAGCTTTTCCAGTAAACCGCCAGTGAAGGCCTGGAAACCCTGCTCAAGAAACAGCATGCCAAACAGAAAGACCGCGACACCGGCGGCAATCTCCTTGAAGTCCGGACTGATCCAGAATCCGTAGAATAGAAGCAGGAGGATAGTAGGTAAAATTGTTTTCTTTAACATAGTTCTAAGAGAGCTCCTCTCGCACCAATACGAAGTGTTCCGCGAGCTAAGCCTGCAGAACGAGCCTGTATCGACCAAACCTTTTATTTATGATTTTGCCATCCGGGTTACGATACCCGGACTGGAACTTGTGAGGATAGAGACGCCAGCACAGAACGTCATTAACCTAGGTTAACCACCAAAAAAAATAACTTATAGGCTTCGGGCAAGCCTGGACATCCGCGAGGGCTCTCATTAGTCGTGGGCGAAGAACGACAGTAGCACCTTGGCTTAGAACATCTCGATATCTATGGACAAGTCCGGGTGGAAATGGGCAATCTGCACCAAAGTCTGCTCGTCGAGCACCTGAATCTTGCCCTTGCTACAGCAGATCAACTTCTCCTCCCGCATCTGTTTGAGTGTACGGTTAGCGTGAATGGGGGTGATGCCCACCGCGTCCGCCAGATCTTCCTGGGTGATGAGGAGCTCATCCCCTCCAAGCGCCGGGCTATCGGAGCGGAACTGCCGCAGCAGCTTCAATCTGTGGTTCAGCTCCGCCAGGGTGAAGGCAATACTTTCTCGGGCGCTACGCGCCCCGGTGCTGAGCAAATGCTCCTGGCAGAAGGCCATGACCCGGGCATTCTTGACGATCAGCTCGGTGGCGATCTCGGGGTATTCACACAGCATGCGCGTCACCTGCTCCCGCGGAAAGACACACACCACGCAGTCGGTTATGGCTTGAGCCCCGTGGTGCATAGTCGCGGACAGGTCGCCCTGAAAGCCCAGGAAGTCCCCCGGAGAGGCAAAGCGCATGGCCTGCATCTTACCTCTCTTGAGGGTTTTGTAGAGCTTCACGAGACCGTCGAACAAGGTGTAGACGTAGTCGTGCGCTACACCTTCGAGATATAAGTGGTCACGTGCCTTCAGCGTGAACTGACCCTTACGGAAATTTTGTGTCCACTCCAGTTTTTCCTTCGGCACCTGTTTGAACAACGCCATTCGGCGAATAGGACAGTGTATACACTCCATTTCTGCATCTAAGATTCGTGAAAGAGGCTCTGTCATTCGGGTTCTCCGAGCGTGTCGGCAAAAAAATGGACCACAAGGTTGGTATGGGGTTCCATCCTAGGCGCTACAGAAGTGGCCCGGGTTTAGGAAGCATAACCCAGCCATTTCGAGAGAATCCACCGGAAGGGGGGCTGTCCATGGCGAAATGCTGGTTACGCGGCTATTGGTAACTGATATAACCCGCGACAAAGCGTCACCCATCGGCATTTACTCAGATTTAGTATGACGAATGATGGATTCACGGCTGGTTTTTACCAGTGTATCCCGTTTTAGCGAAGCATGCATGCGATTACGTAGTCGACCCTAAAAAGCAGTTAACGCAATGAATATAAAGGGGTAATCGGTTATATATGGTGGAATAATCGCCTGAAAAAGATGTATGCCGAAGAGCGTCTGAAAGCAGAGATCGTTCAGGAGGCACTTGAGAAAAAGTGGTGAAGCCATCTCGACGCAAGGAGACGGCAAAACGTGCAGTGGAAGAACACCACACTTCCATACGCTTGGCCTGCCAAGCTTTCAGACCGAGTTTGGGGTCAGAGTAAAAACTCCCTTTCTCACGACTCGTCTTTCAGTAAGTCGTGTTATTTCTTACCCAGTTTCACCAATACTTCGTGAGCAGTCTCTTCCACCGATTTTCCGGCGACATGGACCACCTTCCAACCATGGTCGCGGCAAAGCCCCCTGGCCCAGCGTAATTCCTGCTTGATCTCATCGTAATCGATATAGTCGGTTGATCGATCCACGCCATAGCTTTTCACCCTGGCTTCCCGGCGTTCTACCAGGCGTCCGGCATCGAGAAACAACCCAACTACCTTTTTTGAATCGACCTCCAACAGTGCGGGTGGAACAGGGATACCCTTGACCAAGGGTATGTTCACCACCTTCCATCCGCGACAGGAGAGATAGATCGACAGCGGCGTTTTACTGGTGCGGGAGATGCCGACCAGAATAATATCGGCCTCGTGCAGATGGTGCAGGGTCTGGCCGTCATCGTTTTTCAGGGTGAACTCCATCGCCTCCACACGCTGAAAATACTCATCACCCACTTCATGCAGTAGTCCCGGTTTTCCTCGCGGTGAATGGCCGAAGAAGAGCGTCAGCTTGTGTAATACCGGGCTGATGAGATCAAGGGAACCTAAACCGCGTTTACTGCACTCCTTATCGATAAAGATCGCTAAATTACGATTGACGAAGGTGTAGAAAACCATCGCCTGCTCTTTTTTCGCTCTGCTCAACTGGTCAAGAACCTGATCCTCGGAGAGAACGTGGCCAATACGCCGGAACTTCACTTTGTCATTAGAAAACTGTGTAAGCGCGGCGTTTATTATTATCTCGGCAGTTTCACCGGTGGAATCTGATAGAAGGAAAATAACCTTCCGTTCAATTTTGTCTGACATCGCTTTTTCACCACAGAGTAGCAGGGAGCAGCAAGGAGATTAGCCCTATTTTTTCACCGCCGCCTGAGCAGCCGCCAGTCGTGCCACGGGTACTCTGAATGGTGAACAAGAGACATAATTCAGCCCGATCTGGTGGCAGAATCGAATAGAGAGAGGGTCACCGCCGTGTTCACCGCAGATCCCCATCTTCATACCCTTCTTCTCATTACGCCCCTTGCTGACTGCCATCGCTACCAGTTGGCCTACACCCGTGGTATCCAAAGACTGGAATGGGTCGCGTTCCAGGATCTCATGGCGAATATAGTTGGGCAGGAAGGAGTTGACGTCGTCACGGCTGTAGCCGAAGGTCATCTGGGTCAGGTCGTTGGTGCCAAAGCTGAAGAAGTCGGCGTGTTTTGCAACCTCGTCTGCCGTCAGGGCGGCGCGCGGAATCTCGATCATGGTGCCGACCGGGATATGGAGTTCATTATAACCCTTGGCCTCTTTGACGCTCTGGATAGTCGTCTCTATCTGCTTGCGTAGCAGTGAAAGTTCCTTGCTGGTGCCAATCAGCGGCACCATGATCTCCGGGCGTGCATCGATACCATCCTGTCTACATTCGATAGCCGCCTCAGTGATGGCAGTCGCCTGCATAACGAGGATCTCAGGGTAGGAGATGGAGAGACGGCAGCCGCGGTGGCCGAGCATGGGATTAGTTTCATGCAGCTGGGTGACGCGCGCCATGATCTTCGCCAGCGGCACCTGCAGGCGATCCGCCAGCTCCTGCTGTAGATGCTCCTCGTGGGGTAAGAATTCGTGCAACGGTGGGTCGAGCAGACGCACAGTCACTGACAAGCCCTGCATGGCTGTGAATAACCCTTTGAAGTCCTCTCGCTGATGTGGCAACAGCTTATCGAGTCCAGCCTGGCGCGCCTCTAAATTATCGGCCAGGATCATTTCGCGCATATCGGTGATACGGTCACCTTCGAAGAACATATGCTCGGTGCGGCACAGGCCGATGCCCTGGGCACCCCAATTACGGGCACGTTCGGCATCCTGCGGGGTATCTGCGTTGGTCCAGACCTGTAATGTGCGGTGGCTATCCGCCCACTCCATCAATGACTTGAACTCCTCGGAGAGTTTGGGTTCCTCCCGGGCTACATCGCCGGCCATCAGCTCGCCGGAGGAGCCGTCAATGCTGATGATATCCTGGTCACCGAAGCTGCGGCCGTTGACGGTGATGGTGCGATTCTTTTCATCGATCACCACCTCGCCGGCGCCGGCGATACAGCATTTGCCCCAGCCACGGGCTACCACCGCCGCATGACTGGTCATGCCACCGGTCGAAGTGAGGATGCCGGCGGCGGCGTGCATGCCACTGACATCTTCCGGGCTGGTGTCTTTGCGTACCAGAATGACGGATTCGCCTTCATGGGTACGATCTACCGCCTCATCGGCGGAGTAGGCGATCTTGCCTGAGGCGGCGCCTGGAGAGGCGGGTAGTCCCACTGTTAGGATGTCACGCTCAGCTTTGGCGTCAAAGGTAGGCAGCAGCAGCTGATTGAGGTCGTTGGCCGGCACACGCAACAGCGCCTCCTGCTGGGTGATGCGCCCCTCCACCACCATCTCCACGGCAATCGTCACCGCCGCCCGGCCGGTGCGCTTTCCGGTGCGAGTCTGCAGCAATAGTAGATTACCCTTTTCGATGGTGTACTCGATGTCCTGCATCTCGCGGTAGTGGTTCTCCAATATGCGCTTCACATCCAGCAGCTGTTCATAGATTTCGGGGCGCCACTTCACCATTTCGTCAACGTTCTGCGGCGTACGGATACCGGCCACTACATCCTCGCCCTGGGCGTTGATCAGGAATTCGCCAAAGAACTTGTTCTCTCCGGTTGAGGGGTCGCGGGTAAAAGCAACGCCGGTACCGGAGTCGTTACCCATGTTGCCGAACACCATGGTCTGTACATTGACCGCCGTGCCCAGCAGTCCGGTGATCTCATTGATCTCACGGTAACGCACGGCGCGGGGGATATTCCAGCTCTTGAATACCGCCTCGATCGCCTTCTCCAGTTGCTGATAAGGGTCCTGGGGGAAACCCTCGCCAGTAGAGTTTTTATAGACTGCTTTATAGGCAGTGATCAGCTCTTCAAGGCCCGCTTCGTTGAGGTCGGTATCCTCGGTGACACCATACTTATCCTTGATGCGGTCAAACTCATCCTCGAAGTTGTGATGCGGCACCTCCATCACCACATCGCCAAACATATTGATCAAGCGGCGATAGGCATCGAGGGCAAAACGACGGTTGTCCGAAACATTGGCCAGGCCGTCCATTGCCTTGTCGGTAAGGCCGAGGTTGAGCACGGTATCCATCATGCCGGGCATACTGACTGCAGCGCCGCTACGAACCGACACCAGCAGCGGGTTGTCATCAGAGCCGAACTTCTTACCCGTCTCCTCCTCCAGCAGCGCCATATTGCGGTGAACTTCATCCAGCAGGCCATCTGGCGACTTTCCACCGATAGCGTCGTACTCGGCGCAGGTCTCGGTGGTAATGGTAAATCCTGGTGGCACCGGCAGACCAATAGAGGTCATCTCCGCCAGGTTGGCGCCTTTGCCACCAAGAAGGTCCTTCATTTCCTTGCTGCCCTCGGATTTCGTCTTGCCGAAATAGTGGACACGCTTCTGGGATGTCATTGCCATGCTGTCGACCTCTATTTTGTTTTCATTATGGATACCATAAACCGTTTGATGCTATCACAGGAAAAGGAAACGGTGGCAGCGCGATTTATATGAATTACAAGTGACGCACCACGTTTTCCGTTGGCTGAAGGTCTGCATTGTGTCGAAAGCAGGCATTAATAACCCCAGCGTTGCATAAAAACAGGCCAGCAATGACTACGCTGCCTTCTCGATTTCATCCAGGTAATGCAATAACTCGTTTTGC
>JAMJIN010000177.1:0-7876 GCA_036784775.1 Chromatiales bacterium
CCCTGTTTTGCGTGGGTCAATATCCTTATTGGGAATCTGAAAACATCGCTTGCCGGTACATACCATGCCTTTCGATTTAAGAAATATGCCCACAGATACTTGGCCGAGTATCAGTACCGATTCAACCGCCGCTTCGACCTCAGAGCCATGCTACCTCGTTTGCTTCGGGCTGCTGCAACGACTTCACCACGTCCCGAGACATGGCTGCGGCTTGCTGAACTTTCGTGCTAATCAAGTAAAGTAATGATAACAACAGAAATCTACAACAATTTTAGAAAGTTGGGGACATAAACATGCGCTCAGACATGCTGAACTCTATATTGAGTGATCTTAACGGTACTTCCGCTGATATCGAAGCATCCGGGGTTATCTCCACGGATGGTTTGATGATGGCGTCACAACTGCCTGCGGGAATGGATGAAGACAGGGTTGGCGCGATGAGTGCTGCCATGCTCTCATTGGGAGACCGTACCGCCCAGGAACTTGCCCGCGGAGAGCTCGAACAGGTTCTGGTGAAAGGCAACAAAGGCTACGTGCTTATGATGCACGCCGGCGAGGAGGCGGTAGTCACTGTATTGGCTAAACCCACAGCAAAACTGGGTTTAATCTTTCTCGACGTAAAGCGTGCAACGGAAAACATCATCAAAATGATTTGATCCAAGACCTCGATATCGCCATTTGATGGCATAAAGTATTCACTCACTGTCAATATTGATCTATGTCAGAGAGAGGTCGCATCTGTGGTAGACTTGCCGGAACGGGCGTTGGAGCCCTTATAACTGGCAACGAACCGGCACCGTACACTCTGGCAAAGCAAAGTGCGACTCATCACCCACTCTGACCATGAGCATCAACTCCAGCGTGTTCGGGAGATCGATCCCGATATCGAGGCTGCATTTCGTATTCCTGATGCAAAGCAACTCTGGTTGAACGCCGGCAACTGGTGGGAGCAGGCTTCGAGCTATCTGGCCCGGCAGATCACGCATGAGCCTTCCGACCTGCGCTCGCATGTGCAGCGAATCTATCTCCACTTACGTCTCAATGACGGGGCAGGCATCACTGGCGCTCTGCTCGATTTGTATATTGCGCTTGGAGACAAAGGACAGCCTCTGAGAACCCGCATGTTGATTGTCGTAGCGGATATACTGGAGCCCACCTGGACCGAGTTCTTCATCCACCACCAGGATTCAGGGGTGCTTTCATCGGACATCACCCCGCCTGTCCAAACATCCATGCTCACACTTGGGTTGACCGGAACGCCAAAGGTTATCTGCTGCAATAAGAGACAGCAATCATCCCCGGAGACAGGATCACCCACCTGTCTGAAAATTGTCTCTGCCGCAAGGAATCAGGGGTAGTAGTGCTGGTTGAGCGTGTGAATCACAACGCCTTACACGGCGAGACGCGCTGGAAGATAGTCACTATTCCCGACCCGGACATGAAGGGTTGATGCAACGCCCATAGATAATCAGAGAGTGGTCCTCCATTTCAAACCCATGCTCCGCAGCAATCTCTTTTTGCCGCTCTTCAATGGTGGCATCCATAAACTCTTCAACCTTCCCACAGAGCACACAGACGATGTGATCGTGATGCTCTCCACGATCCAATTCAAATACCGCGTGTCCCCCCTCAAAATTATGCCGGGTAACCAAACCCGCCGTTTCAAACTGGGTCAGCACCCGATAGACAGTCGCCAGACCGATCTCTTCGCCTTTTTCCAGGAGCATCTTATAGACATCTTCAGCACTGACGTGGCGTGGCACACTCGCTTCAAGTAGTTCAAGAATCTTTACCCTTGGCAGGGTAACCTTCAAGCCCGCTTTTCTAATTTCCTGATTATCCACTTATCACTACTCCGCCTTCGTGTTTTTCAGAAGGAGATGAGGTATCATCCAACATTGATTTTTATTGAATTGTACTCGTAATGCAAAAGATTCTCATCTCTCTTTTGGTCAGCACTCTCCTCATCCTAGGCGGTTGTTCAAGCTGGCAGGATTTCTCCCTGGTTCATATTCCCGACATCCAGCAGGGTAACATCGTCACCCCTGAAGTGGTGGCTGAACTCAAACCGGGGATGAGCCGAAAGCAGGTGCGATTCTTACTCGGCACCCCTCTCCTGGTGGATGTCTTTCATCAGAACCGATGGGATTACCTTTTCAGCATAAAGAGGCGCAACGATCCTCTGGAGATCAAGCACTTTTCCATCTTTTTCGACGGTGACTCAATGGTCCGTTACAGTGGAGACATCAAACCTGCGGAAAACATTGCTGAACAGAAGGAAAAGAAAGAACTCGTTGTCAGCGTACCCGACTACACCGGCGAATTGGGCATCGTGGACAAGGCACTGCAGAAAGCCGGTCTCGATATCGAGGATGACTGATTGTAGGAACGGCGCCATCGCCGCGATTTACCTGCCTACGGAGTAATCGCGGCGAAGACGCCGCTCCTACTCAACTTTTCGTACCGCCACCTTTTTTCATTACCTTACCCTCGGCAGCGCGCTTCTTTCTCGCCTCCTTGGGATCAGCAATCAGTGGCCGATAGATCTCCACCCGGTCACCGCTGTTCAATACCGTATCCTGCTTGGTGAGTTTGCCGAAAATACCCACCTTGACTGAGTCCGGGTCTATCTCAGGAAACTGCTCCAGAACACCTGACGATTCGATGGCGTTGCGCACCGTCATGCCGGAGGCGCCTTTGACCACCAGAATGACCTGCTCATCAAGCTTCCCATAGGCCACTTCCACCAGAATATCTTTATCAGTCACGGTACACCTCATCCGCCCGCTTACAAAACGAATCTACCATCGTGGTGGCAATCTGGTTAAAAACCTTGCCGAAAGCAGCATCGATCAATTTTCCCGAGAACTCGAAATCCAGTACCAATTCCACCTTGCTCGCATCGGCTTTGAGGGGAGTGAATCGCCAGCCACCGTGCAATTTCTTGAATGGTCCATCACGCAACTGTATATCCATCCGTTCATTGGCGACCAACGCATTGCAGGTTGAAAAACGCTGTCGAATACCAAGTCGGGAAACCTCCAGTTCTCCACAGATCTGATCCTCGGTTTTTGAGATCAGGCGACTGGCACTGCACCAGGGGAGAAACTCCGGATAAGACTCAAAGTCACACACCAATCGGTACATCTCTTCCGCAGAGTGATGAACCAGGGCGCTTTTACTCACTATCGGCATACTTAGAAGATTCCGATAGCGTTAAGAAAGACGACAACAACTGCCAGTGGCGAAACATAGCGGATCAGCACCCGCCACAGTCCATAACGCCAAGCATGCATGGCAAACTCATCAACACTCGATTCCCGTTTCATCAGCCAACCGGCAAACAGTGCAATCAGCAAACCACCTAGCGGCAACATGATATTGGCCGCCAGATAATCCAGCAGATCAAAGAATGTCATACCGAACAGCTTATACTCATCTCCCGACCAGATATTGAAGGAGAATATGCTGCCAAGGCCCAAAACCCAGGTCGTCATACCGATCAAGGCAGAGGCACGCACACGAGTCAGCCCCCGATTCTCCACCAGCCAGGCGACCGCCGGTTCGATCAGGGAAATAGCCGAGGACCATGCGGCAAAGACCAGCAGAACAAAAAACAGGGTGCCAAAGAGCTGTCCGCCGGGCATGGCGCCGAATGCAATCGGCAGGGTCTGAAAGATCAGCCCTGGGCCGGAGCCGGGTTCCAGACCATTGGCAAACACGATGGGGAATATCGCCATGCCAGCAACCAGCGCAACCAGGGTGTCCAGCAGCGCAATCAACACCGCTGAACGGGCGATAGAGGTTCCCTTCGGCATATAGGAGCCGTAAACCATGATCGCCCCCATACCCAGACTCAAGGTAAAGAAAGCATGTCCCATCGCCACCAGAACGGGACTGCCGGACAGCTCGCAACTTTCGCTTCCTGCGACAGTTTCACAGGCGTAGAACAATTTGCCGAAATCGGGTTCAAAGAGAAATTTCAGGCCATCGATAAAAGCCCCGGTACTCATCGCATAACCCAGCATCACGAACAGCAGCACAAACAGCGCCGGCATCAGGTAGGTCACCGCCTTTTCCAGACCAGCCCGCACCCCGCGCGCCACCACTGCCATGCTCATCAACATGAACAGGGTATGCCAGGCAATCAAGCGTTCCGGATCACCGGTAAGACCGGTGAAAACCGCCTGCACCCCCGCCGCATCGGCACCATTGAAAAGTCCTCCCGCCACCCGAAAGACATAGGCCAATGCCCAACCTGCGATCACACTGTAGTAAGAGAGGATAATAAAACCGGCCAGCACACCACTCCAGCCAACCAGGGACCAGGCAGACGAAGCGCCCTCCTCCCTTGCCAGCGCAGTCATGGTGTTGATCGGACTCTGGCGGCCACGCCGTCCCAGCATCACCTCCGCCATCATGATCGGGATACCCACCACGGCAATACAGAGCAGATAGACCAAGACAAATGCACCCCCGCCATTCTCACCGGTGATGTAGGGGAATTTCCAAATATTGCCCAATCCCACCGCTGAGCCCGTAGCGGCCAGGATAAAGACCAGCCTGGATGACCACTGGCCGTGGATGGATGTCCGTTCTGTCATGCGAAAACTGTTTCCCCTAAAGCGCTTGATCGAAAGCGATTTATTCTCCGTGAAATCAGCCCCTATAACAAGGCAGGACTGGCCGATAGAAGCCCACTCGCATAGAATGCGCCGATGGGAAAAAAATCAAAATCAGCGAAATCCTCCGGCGGCTCGACCATCGCACTCAACAAGAAGGCGAAGCACGACTTTTTTATCGAGGAGCGCTACGAGGCGGGCATCTCCCTGCAGGGATGGGAGGTCAAGAGCCTGCGTGAGGGACGCGTGCAGATCAAGGAGAGCTACGTCATCATACAGAATGGTGAGGCCTACCTCTTTGGCGCCCATATCACCCCCCTCAAAACCGCGTCCACCCATGTAACGACCGATCCGACCCGCAGCCGAAAACTGCTGCTGCATCGCCGCGAACTGAGCAAACTCATCGGCCTGGTGGAGCGAAAAGGCTACACCCTGGTTCCCACCGCCCTCTACTGGAAAAAAGGCTACGCCAAACTGGAGATCGGACTGGCAAAAGGTAAAAAGCAGCACGACAAACGCTCCAGTGACAAAGACCGTGACTGGAAACGGGAGAAAGAGCGAATCTTCAAACGCGGCTAATCCATTCTCACTTCGGCATGGCACGGAACTTCCCGCTGCTCTATACTGTCTACCCTTGAGAACTTGAGAAAAGTTCCTCCTTGGGGGCGACGTAGGCTTCGACGGGGGTTACAAAACCTTAGGTGCATGTCGAGGGGCAGATAACCTCGTAAAACCAGCTGCAAACTTCATAGTTGCCAACGACGACAACTACGCACTCGCTGCTTAAACCCCAGTAGGGTGCCGTCTGACTGGAGCCGTGCTTATGCGTCCAGGGTCTTCGGATCAATCAGGCGTCATATCTCATAGGATCGCGATGAAGCTTGTTCGGGGCGGATTCGTTAAAACTTAACCGAAATCGCCATCTGCACACCCTGTCCGTCGGGTGGCAGCCAGCTAAAAATAATAGACCGGACTAAACATGTAGAACCTCAGGCAGAGGACTCGCGGACGGCGGTTCGAATCCGCCCGCCTCCACCAAATCATTGATAGATAAGGACTTTTTACTTTTCTGGCCCGTAGTGATCCACTCAGGTCAGAAAAGTGAAGACATCCGCCTATCTCTGGAAAAACCGTCACGGCATTTGGTACTTCCGCGCCGTGATCCCCACTCAACTCCGTCTCCACTTCCCACTTAACAAGCGGGAGATACGGCGCTCATTGTCTACTGACAACAGACAACGTGCGGTCGTGCTGGCTCGTCGGTATCGGGTGGCATTTAATGAACTATTTGAACAGCTCGAAGCGCAAAACATGGCGACGAAAAAGAAAACAATCCAAACCGGACTGATTGAAGGGCTTGTCCTGACTTCTGGGAATGTGTATTCCAGTCCAAGCCTGCCACTGATTCCACGGCAAGCCTGCCACCCATTCCACACGAAGGCTGCCACCTATTCCAGGTGAAACCTGCCACCCCCTGAGCGGGTGGATATCGAGGTGATCGACGCGGGACAAACCCACGGTAAGCTGTGCGCTTTTTCATTGGAAAGGAGCGACGCAGATGCCTGCACAGAGGTTGTCCATGCGAAAAATAAGAGAGGTTCTGCGTCTGCGCTGGGGCCTGGGACTAAGTAAACGAAAGATCGCCCGAAGTTGTAATGTTTCCCGTCCGACAGTGGATGAGTATTTGCGGCGTGCTGAGGCGGCTGGGCTGACTTGGCCCTTGCCAGTGACGTTGGATGATGGCGAGTTGGAACGCCGCCTATTTCCACCCGCACCCAATCTGACAGCCCAGGAGCGGGGCTTGCCGGATTGGCCCGGTGTCAATTTTGAGCTGAAACGTAAAGGAGTGACCCTGTTCCTGCTCTGGCAGGAGTATCGGGAAGATCATCGACAAGGCTACCAGTACAGCTGGTTCTGCGAGCGATACCGCTACTGGTTGGGTAAGCGTGATCGGGTGATGCGCCAGTACCATCAGGCTGGTGAGAAACTGTTTGTGGACTATGCCGGTCAAACAGTACCCGTGGTGGACCCACGCACTGGTGAGATTCGTGAGGCACAGGTCTTTGTTGCAGTGCTGGGGGCTTCCAACTACACCTATGCCGAGGCAACCTGGAGCCAGGGTCTGCCGGACTGGATTGGTTCGCACCAGCGCACTTTCCAGTATCTGGGAGGTGTACCTGAGATCCTGGTGCCGGATAACCTGCTTGCTGGCGTAAGCAAGGCACATCGCTACGAGCCCGATATCAATCCCACCTACCAGGAACTGGCCAGCCATTATGGTGTAGCTGTAGTGCCTGCCCGTGTGCGCCGTCCCAAGGATAAGGCCAAAGCCGAGATCGGTGTCCAGGTGGTAGAGCGTTGGATACTCGCCGTGCTGCGCCATCGCACCTTCTTCTCTCTGAGCGAGTTGAACCAGGCTATTCGTCAACTGCTGGTCCGGCTCAATGAACGGCCGTTCAAGAAGCTGCCGGGTTGTCGAAAGGCACTGTTTGAAACACTGGATGCACCGGCCCTGAATCCCTTGCCGGCCACCCCTTACGTTTATGCTGAATGGAAAAAGGTCCGGGTCCATATCGACTACCACGTTGAGGTCGAGGGTCACTACTACTCGGTACCCTATCAACTGACCAAGAAACAGCTTGATGCCCGCCTGACAGACAACACCCTGGAGTGTTTCCACAAAGGCCAACGGGTAGCCAGCCATCCTCGATCCTGGCTGAAGGGACGCCATACCACACTGCCTGAGCATATGACCGAGTCCCATCGTCAGTATGGTGACTGGTCACCCGAGCGGCTTATCCGTTGGGCGGAGAAATTTGGGCCATCAACGGCCCATGTCATTACCGCCATCCTTTCATCCCGACGTCACCCACAACAAGGCTATCGCGCCTGCCTGGGCATTCTGCGACTGGGTAAAGCCTATGGAGATGAACGCCTGGAAGCTGCCTGCCAGCGAGCCTTGTTACTGGGTACCCACCGCTACAAAAGCATCGAATCAATCCTGAAGCACGGCTTGGACAAACAGTCTGTGCCCGAACAGCAGGAACTCGTTTTACCCGAGGATCACGACAATATTCGTGGTCCAGACTATTACCACTAAGACAAAAGGATAATCATATGTTGCATCATCCCACCCTGGATAAACTGAATACCTTGAAGTTCAGCGGCATGGTCAAGGCCCTGACTGAACAGATGGCGATGCCGGAGATCGAACAACTGAGTTTTGAGGAACGACTCGGTCTGCTGGTCGATCG
>JAMJIN010000018.1:0-32639 GCA_036784775.1 Chromatiales bacterium
GGATGTGACGTTCTGACGGAGGATGTATCGACGCAGCGAGGCGGCCTTCGCCATCTATGCGCGGTTTTACTCAGCCGCTAACATGAGGGTTGGTCATGGTTAACGGACACGCGGGACAAGGCGGGACAATCATGAAATGTCCCGTTTTCAGCAAGCCCACGAAGGACGGGACGGACAGGACAGCAGCCTTTAGGGCTGTCCCGTCTGTCCCGCGAGGAGCTCCGGCCTTATTTCTCATAAGACACCAGAAGGGTGATCTACTTTCTGTTGATGAGTGGATTCAAGGATGGGAGCAGCTAGATAGCTCAGATGTATTGCCTCGGGGCATGGCCGGACAAACAATTTCTAGTTGTAGATTTTGTTGTCCGGGAAAGCTGTGGCTATCGCATCAATCATCAATATCAGGAGAGGAAAATGATTAACGTAAAAGTGACCACCAGGGGCGTTAAGCTGGTAAGTGATTATCTGAAGAATCTGGAGAAGCAGCATCGATTTGCCACTTCTGTTGCAATGAATAAAACAGTATTCAAAGTGCGCGAGGATGTGCAGCAAGAAATGAAGCGGGCATTCGACAACCCAACAAGGTACACACTGAATTCAATCCGCTATAAAAAATCCACAAAGGCAAATCTAAGTGCTGATGTACATATTGCGGATGAGGCGTTCAAGGGTATACCGCCCATCAAATGGTTATCACCCAATATTTACGGTGGAGCGAGATCGTTAAAGCGCTCCGAAATGCACCTTCGAAGAAGTGGCTTGTTGCCGACCAACTCCTACATAGTTCCAGGGCAGGGCGTTAGAAGGAATAAGTTTGGAAACGTATCCAAAGGACAGATAAACAAAATACTGTCCAATGTCCGAGCGCAGAACGATCCTCATCAGAACACCCCGCATGGTAGGGGTACCAGTTATTTCTCTGGGAAGATCAAAGGAACTCATGGTATTTGGGAGCGTAGAGGTCGCAAGGTTCGGCCGGCCCTCATATACACAATGAGGGCACCAAAATACCAATCAATATTCGAGTTTCATACTGTCGCCAGTAAATCAGCAGATAAGCATTGGCCCAGAGAAATAGAGAAAGCAGTCGACTATGCCATCAGGACGGCAAAGTAAATGAAAACTGATAAGCAGCAAGAAATAATTGAACATCTGAAAATGTTATTAGCCACAGCTGAGACGGGCGGTATTACCACGCTGGTTTATTCTGTGGCGCTAATTGATGGCGTAGATGAATCTATGGACTGGGGCATAGTAGGGACCATGGGGGAGCAGCATGCTCTCGCCTTGCTGGGGCAGAACAAGCTGATCGATCATGCATTGATTGATTTCATTGGCGGCATGGAGGTCGATGGTAGTGAAAATTGAATTGGGTCCTTCTTTCGTCCCTGTCACTGCGGGTTATTCGATGCCCAGTTCCGGTCTAGTCATAGTCTTTAATAATGAGTTTCGTTTCTTCGATAGGCAGTAACTATGTCTAGCTGTCGCAACAAAAATGCAAACTCTGATTCTGCCGTGTATCTCCTCACGCTGGCTGATGCAGTTGCTAATGACAGACTTCCGCCTGATCTGGTTAAAGACTGGATTAGGTATGGTGTACGCGAGTACCTGAATACAGATGTTTCCTTGGATGAAGCGCTCGGGTTGGCTGGTGGTCGCGGGAGGAAGCCGATAACGATGTATTTGACCTGGCAGCGGGATGAGCTGATTAGGCAGGCCTGCCACCTTTGCGGTGGATCAGTGAGTGAGCTGGGCAACAAGATACAGGCTTTTGAAACACGTGTATGGCCACGCTGGCAGCACTTGGAGTCGCCACCTGGGCATGTAACTGATTTGCTCAAGCTGAAGTTGTACGAGGTTTTTAGGGTTGGGGTGGGGGTGCCGGGCAGCAGTAGGCAGCTAAGAAGAATTTGTTCTCTAGGGACATGAAGGGTGGGTATTCATGTCCTGAAGAATGGACGATCCTGTATCTAAGATCACAACTTAGGAATCAATGCTCATGGCAAATAAACAGTTTTCATTCGATGTGGGCAAGTTGCGTTCACTACTGGAGCGACGGAAACAGGCAGGTGTTGTGCTTTCCGACCTCAGTGAGCGGCATCGTGAAGCCAGAAGCGATCTTTTAAAAGCCCAGCAGATTTCTGAACGCTGGATTCATAGCGGCGGTGTTGAGCGACCTCCTGCCCCTCAATATGAGGCGGTAGTAAGTAGGAATCAAGCGGAAGTTGATCGCATCTTTCAGGAGCTTGAAAATCGCAGGGATGAATTTCATGACCTGATGGCAACAGCAAGCCGATGTGAACAGTGGGCTCGTGATCAGGGGTGGCGGGAAGATCTGTCTATTGTAGCGAGTAGACCATCGGTTGCAGCGGAGAAGACACCTGGTCATTCCCTGCAATACTTCACTTGATAACAGAGGGATAGTGACAAATGAATAAAGCACCAATCTAAAGGTCCTGCCAAAGACTTTAAAACAAAAGTCGCAGGGCTACGGAAACAAATCACCGGCCTTAACGATCAACTCCACTCCCTCATTGAGCATGGTGTCACGAAAGACGAATTCATCCGGCGTGTATGTAATTGGGTAGATGACCAAGCCGGAAAGTTTAATCCTATGTACGAGATTTCAGCACTGCGTTTTCCAAAACCCAGCCGGAAGGATGTATCTGTTTTTCAGTCAAGCGTGCAAGGCTCCCACCATGACACCTCGCTTGTTGTGGCTGAAACTGATTTGGGTCCAATGCTCTGCTTCCTTTTCGCTGATGTGATCAAGAAGCGCCTGGCCGACACCATTCGTGACTCCTCCTATGAAGAAGGCATTTCGATAGAAGAACGGCCTGACTTGATTGCAGTGGTCAAGGAAGAGATTGAGTGTCTGGAGATCGAAGAGGAGCGGCTTATTTTGGAAGCGGCATCATTTAACATCACCATTCCTCGGCGTGATGATTCACGTCCTGAAATCATTCTTTCCCTTGACCTCAAGGAGGCTTCGTAATGGCTCAAGTAACAGATCATGCAATCGTGGAGTTTATGGGTAAACGGAAGATCACTGCACATGAAACTCGGGTGCTTACGATCGCAAACCTTGAAGCGTTGGAAAAGCATGGATTCGATGCGGGTGTGAAAAATGGATTAGCTGAGGGAAAAGATAAAGGAGCTGCGTTTGGCGCAAAGACTGAGCGAAAAAGAATCCAAACAATCTTGACCTGTGAAGAGGCAGAAGGCAGGCAAGAGCAGGCCATGACAGTTGCGTTTGACACGGATATGGTGGCTGATGTGGCGAGTAAGTTTTTATCCTCTATGCCAAAAGAAAAGCCTGGGCGGCGGCGTGAGAAAACCGAGTTTGAAAAGCACATGGAGCAGAATGACAATTCCGCAATTCACGCTGATGGTGATGGGTACGATGATGACCCTGAACGCCAGATCGATCGCATGTGGTCAGAGTCCAGTGCGCGGGTAGCACAGAGATATGCAGGGGAAACGGGCTAGTCCAACAAGTTACGCCTGGCACCCAATGTCCCCGCTCCGGACGCTTGTATTTATCCATGGGTAGATAACTGTGAAGGTGGTTGATATACAAGTGGGTGCCGGGCTCTTATTTCAGCCATTTCAAATGAACAAACTGATTGAGTGAAAAACAATGCCTGATCGTAAAGCAAAATATATCCTCGAAGCGGAAGACCGCACCAAGCTGGCGCTGAAGAGCGCAGAGAAGAATCTCAAGTCATTCAAATCGAGTATTGGCCGTGTCAGTGGTGCACTGGCTGCTCTTGGTTCAGCGGTTACGTTCAATGCAGTCATCGAGGCAACGCGCCGGCAAGAAATGGCAATGGCCCAGCTTGAGCAGCGCATCAAGTCGACGGGTGGTATTGCCGGGCTGAGTTCCGCTGGAATATCTGATTTTGCTGCTGAACTGCAGAAGCTCACCACATTTGGTGATGAAGCAGTGTTGGAGATGCAGTCTCTGTTGCTGACATTTACCAATATCCGAGGCGGAGTTTTCGAGGACACCACCCGAACTATTCTCGATATGTCGGTGGCTATGGGACAGGATCTCAAGACATCGGCGCTGGCTGTTGGTAAGGCGCTGAATGACCCGGTTAAAGGACTGACGGCGCTCTCCCGTGTTGGTGTGCAATTTACCGAGAGCCAGAAGGAGCAGATTAAGGCGCTTCAGGAGTCAGGAAAGGTTGCTGATGCACAAAGGGTCATCCTCCAGGAGCTGCAAGTTGAATTTGGTGGAGCAGCGGAGGCCGCCGCCAATACGTTTGGTGGTGCGCTTGATCAGCTCGGAAACGCGTTTGGGGATCTGTTGGAACAGAAGGGCGGATTGAATGATGCCCGTGACTCGATCAAAGAGCTGACAGCCGCGTTGCAAGATCCGGCTACCGCTGAGGGGATGAATACTCTAATCGCTGGATCAGCAACAATGGCGGGTGCAACTGCGAGATATATCGCCGAGATTGTTATCGGTGTTAAAGAACTAGGGGAAATTGCAGCACGAGCTGCTGTTGGTGCACAAGACGAACTGACTGAGTTACAAAAAAGACTTGAGTTCTTCCAGAGCCTACAAGGTACATCGCTTTTTAATCGTACCCGTGTTTTTGGACCTGATGGATTAATTGAAGTCTATGATGAAGGCGAGATTGCGTCTCAGATCGCAAGGCTCGAGAATCTGATAAAAGTTTCCTTTGGTGGCGGCAAGAGCCTCATCAAGCCGAAACTGCAGTTAACGCCGGACAACCCAACCGGTGCTGGTTACGGTATTGATACTGGTGGCAAGCCTCCCGCGGGAAGCAAGCAACCGGATCGACTTCAAAAACAGTTCGAGACAACCCTGCAAGGCATGCAGCGCCAGCTCGCCATGCTGGATAGAACAACAAAACATGAACGAACGCTCTGGGAAGTCCAGAACGGCCGGTTCAAAGACCTGAGCGATCAGCAGAAAAAAGCACTGCTTGATGCGGCAACCGCAGCGGATCAGCGAAAGCAGGAGATCGATGACCTTAGTGATCTAAAGAAGGCTGATGCTGAAATGGCAGCGGCAGTAGCGGCACGTAACCAAGAACTCGAAAACCAGGCCCAGACCTGGCGCGATCAGATCAACCCGGTCAACTCACTCCAGCGCCAGATGGAAGAGCTGGATCTGTTGTTGGAGAAAGGAAAAATCTCCTGGGAGACCTACAGCGAGGCAATGCTCCAGGTTACCGATGAAATGGATGGGGTCGGTGAGAAGAGTAAAGAAACGGCGGATAAAATGAGCGAGTTTGCTGTCCAGGCTGCACACAACATGGAGGGCGCACTCTCCGGTGAGTTCTTCGACATTATGCAGGGCAATTTTGACGACATGGGCGCCCGATTCAAATCGACCCTCGACCGCATGGTGGCGGATCTGCTTGCGTCACAGCTGCTGGAATCCCTGACAGGTGATTTTGGTAAAACGGGAAATATGGGCGGCATGATCGGTAGTGCCGCTAGCTGGATCGGAAGTCTGTTCCACCAGGGTGGTATCGCAGGAGCTGGAGCTCCATCCCGTGCGGTGCCTGCTCTCGCTTTCGCCGGAGCCCAACGCTATCATTCAGGCGGCATTCCAGGGCTGCGTAGCAACGAAGTCCCCGCCATCCTGGAGCGTGGTGAAGAGGTCTTGACCAAAAACGACCCCCGCCATCGCAACAACAGTGGAACCGGCACCGTCAATCTCACACTCAACATCAACAATCCGATAGACCCGGCCGGGTTTAAACAGTCTGAGGCACAGCTTGGCCGTGAAGCCGCCCGCCAGCTCGACAACTGGCGGATGAGGAATACTTGAGATGGAAACGGAAGACAAACGAGGACTCTGCCCGATATGTTTGCTTGATGTTGAACATAAAGCTCACTCAATTGGCATGGGCGGGTTTCTCCATTACTGCGCTCACAATCAAGCCATCGCGGGGGTAACCGTTGCGAAAGGTGAAATCATCCGATGGATGATTGGGTGGCCTATCCTGCATGATGAGGCAGAGCGTCTAAAACAAAGAGGCGTTTCCGAGGGCTTTCCCACAATGAGTGGTGGTGGACGTCACTGATCCCGCGAGTTTTGTCGATGATCGAGCTGAGAAAAAGGTACACGGAAATGTGTACCTTTCCACTGGAGGATGCGGGCGAAAACGTCATTATTTCCAGAAACAGTAAAGGCCAGACAAAAGGCGTGGATTGCCCAGAGTCTGGCCTTTGCTTTTTTCAAATATACTGCGCCCGCATATTTGCCGAAGAGGAAGGGGTTACTTGATCCGTAAGAAAGATCCCTCTTGTGGGACACTCTTGGGGCACTGCGGGGCAAATTCTGGCAATAATCGACAATAAACCACAAGTTAACTAATCAGATAACCCATTGATATTGCAGTTGTCTTTTTCTGTGGGTTGTTGTAACTTATTGATTTGATAGGACTTGTAATCAGCTTGTCGGGGGTTCGACTTCTCTCGCCGGCTCCAAATTTTTCTCTTATTCTCCGGTGCAGGGCTGTTTACGCATCTCTGCGCGTTCATGGATTATAAAAGAAGAAAGCCCGCACCAATCCCTGGAGCGGGCTTTCGAGGTCGACACCTTCCTTTGTGCCTGGTCAACAGATCACATCCCTGTCTGTAACCTTAAAACAAGGCGGGACTTCCATGCCCCCTCCGAAGTTCATCGGTCGTCCTTGTTGGGAATTAATATACTACCGAGGTCTGGGAACAGCTATCAGGAAAATCTGCGCCCCTTGTAGGAATAATCTGAAACTATGGGCAAAAATATAGTCGTGGGTCAGTCGACCTGAGTCGTCTTTTTCTCGATAGTTTGTACGGTACTGCTCAGAAAGTACCGCCGGCAATGGAAAACTGCGTGTCGTAGAGTTTTTTGTAGGTTCCTCCCATCGCCATCAGTTCCTGATGGTTTCCTGACTCTACGATGCGTCCCTCGCTAAGCACCAGGATTCGGTCGGCGTGTTCGATGGTGGAGAGACGATGGGCGATGATCAGCGTGGTGCGGTTGCGGGTAAGGGTGGCAAGTGCCTCCTGAATGAACCGCTCCGATTCATTGTCCAGGGCTGAGGTTGCTTCATCGAGGATCAGGATAGGGGCGTCCTTGAGCAAAGCCCGGGCGATGGCCAGTCGCTGACGCTGTCCCCCTGAAAGACGTACACCATTTTCGCCGATCAGGGTGTCGAGTCCCTGGGGCATCTCCTCAATGAACTCGATGGCGTGGGCGTTGGTCGCTGCGCTAACCACTGATTCCCGATCGGTACCGCGCATCTCGCCGTAGGCGATGTTCGCCTCAACGGTATCGTTGAACAGGGTGACATCCTGACTGACCAGGGCGATGTTGCTGCGCAGGGAAGCAAGGGTGACCTCCTGGATATCCTCTCCATCCAGCAGGATGTGGCCTCTGTCGAGATGATAGAAACGGGGGATCAGGTTTGCCAGGGTGCTCTTGCCGCCCCCTGATGGGCCGACCAGGGCGATGTTCTCTCCAGGTTCGATGGTCAGGCAGATGTCGTCCAGGGCCTTTCGGTCGCTGCCCCCATAAGTGAAGGTGACGTGGTCGAAGTCGACTCTGCCGCTAAGTTGTTTGACCTTGGTCGTGCCTTTGTCCTCTTCGGGTGTTTCATCCACCAGCTCGAACATGCTTTCCGCAGCAGCCAGTCCTCGTTGAAGGACGCTGTTGATGCCGATGAGTTTTTTCAGTGGAGAGAGCAGCATTGCCATTGCTGCGATAAAGGAGACGAAAGATCCAACGGTGACCTTATCATCCAGGGATTGCAGGGCTGCAAAATAGACTACCGCAGCCAGACCAAGTACCAGAATGAACTGTCCCACTGGCGAGCTGAGGGCGGCAGTGGCCTGGTGCTTTACGTTATAGCGCCGTAGCCAGTTGCTGATCTGTTGGAAACGGTCGTACTCATAGATTTGACCGCCAAAAAGTCTTACCACCTTGTTGCCCTGTATCGCCTCTTCAAGGACATGGGTCATCTCCCCCATCGTCTGTTGAATGGAGCGGTTGATGTCGCGTATGCGTTTGCCGATAAATTTCACAATCAGTGCGATGATCGGCACCAGCACGGAGACGAACAGCGTCAGTTGCCAATTCAGGTAGAGCATCAGCCCCAGCAGTCCAAGGATAGACACCGAATCCCGCACCAGTACCACCAGCACTTCGGTGGAGGCGGCGGCGACCTGCTCCACGTTATAGGTAACCTTCGACAACACAACGCCGGTGGGGTTGTTGTCGTAGTAACGGTTGGGCAGCACCAGCAGTTTGCGGAACATTTCGTTGCGCAGATCCATGACGACCCGGGTGGAGACCGCAGTCATGGCCATGGTGCTCGCGTAAGAGGTGAAGCCGCGCACCACAAACAGGCCGATCAAGGCGAAGGGCATCAGCTTGATGGTATCCAGATCCTTCTCCACGAAACTGCCGTCGAGCAGGGGTTTCAGCAGTGCCGGCAGCAGCGGCTCAGTGAGTGCCAGCAGAATAGTGAAGAAGATGGCCAGGACGAAGATCCGGCGGTAGGGCTTCGCGTAGCTCAACAGCCTGAAATAGAGCTTGTTGCCGGTCATCGGGTCTCCTGAAAACAGCCGCAGGAGAACCTTCTGCGGACGGTATGGAAAAAGGTATGGTTGGTAAGTGGCTGATTTTACCCGCCGCACCGGTTAATCACCAGAACGGCGATACTGCTATGTTATGATGCGCCTGTTTACACAACTCGGTTTCAGCTCCATGTCCATAGATATTCCAGCGTTTGATCAGGCCCGTATTCTGGTGGTGGGGGACGTGATGCTCGACCGCTACTGGCACGGCGATACTGCCCGTATCTCACCCGAAGCGCCTGTCCCTGTGGTGCGTGTCGGTGAAGAGGAACAGCGCCCAGGTGGTGCCGGCAATGTGGCGCTCAATATCGCAGCTTTGGGTGGGAGTGCAGTGCTGGCCGGGTTGATCGGAGACGACGAGCCGGGGCGGGCGTTGACGGATATCCTCGATGCTGCCGGTGTAACCTGCTGTTTTGAACCTTTGGATGGGTTTCCGACGATCACCAAACTGCGGGTGATCAGTCGGCATCAGCAACTCATCCGGCTCGATTTTGAAGATGGCTTTCCTGCAACCGGAAGCGAGGTGCTGCTGGAGAGCTGTCGCCGACTGATTGCTGACGTTGATCTGCTCGTGCTCTCCGACTACAACAAAGGGACACTACACAATATTCGTGAATTGATAGCGCTGGCAAGGGAAGCCGGAAAGCCGGTGTTGGTCGATCCAAAAAAAGAGGATTATGAGCTCTATCGCGGCGCGGCCCTGGTCACGCCGAATCTCTCCGAATTTGAAGCCGTGGTGGGCAAGTGCGAGGATCAGGATGAACTGGTGGCGCGTGGTCATGATCTGCTGCAACGCTATGAACTCGATGCACTGTTGATTACCCGTGGCGAGCAGGGCATGACCCTGTTGCAGCAGGGGTTAGAGCCGCGCCACATGCCGACCCACGCCCGTGAGGTTTTCGATGTGACCGGCGCCGGTGACACAGTCATCTCTGTGCTGGCCGCAGGTATGGCGGCCGGACTTGCTCTCGACACAGCAACGCACCTCTCCAATGTGGCTGCCGGTGTGGTGGTTGGAAAGCTGGGTACCGCTTCGGTAACCGAAGATGAGCTAAAGATGGCCCTGATGGAGCACCACGTCACCCATCGCGGTGTGGTGGGTGAAGATCAATTGGTGCGGTTGATGCGCATCGCCCGCATGCAGGGAGAGCAGATCGTCGTCACCAACGGCTGTTTCGATATCCTGCATCCGGGCCATGTCACCTATCTGGAAGAGGCGAGCCGTCTTGGAGACCGCCTGGTGGTTGCGGTAAATGTGGATGAAACCGTGCGTCAATTGAAAGGTGACGGCAGGCCGATCAACGGGTTGGATCATCGTATGCATGTGTTGGCGGCGCTCGCCTGTGTCGACTGGGTGGTGCCCTTTAGTGAAGAGACGCCGGAGCGGCTCATCTGTCGCTTGAAGCCTGATTTTTTGGTGAAGGGTGGGGATAATGATACGGATAAGATTCCTGGTGCGGCCTGTACCCGTGAGGCGGGTGGCGAGGTAAGAGTCTTGACCTATGTGGATGGGATTTCGACGACGAAGATTGTGGAGTCGATTCGGCAGCAGTAGGGTTTTGCGTTGCCATGCAGCGGCACAAACAAACGACCAATGAAAACCCTCGAAACCGACATAGTCATCTTCGGCGGCGGTATCGCCGGACTCTGGACCCTGGGCCGTCTGCACCAGGCTGGCTACCGCTGCCTGCTACTTGAATCCGGCTGCATCGGCGGGGTTCAGACACCCGCCTCCCAGGGCATCATTCACGGCGGCACCAAGTATGCGCTGACCGGCAAGCTGACCGGATCATCCCAGGCGATCCGGGCGATGCCCGGTATCTGGCGTGACGCACTGGCGGGTCATGGGGAACTCGACCTTTCGGCAGTGCGTATCCTCTCTGATCACCAGTATCTCTGGTCCACCACAGGGCTGGTCTCCCGCATGACCGGCTTCTTTGCCGGCAAGGTGATGCAGAGTCGTATTGGTAAGGTCGAAGGGGGAAATTGTCCAAAACTGTTTCAGGATAAGGCCTTCAAAGGCCATGTCTATCGGCTGGAGGAGCCGGTGCTGGATGTAGCCTCGCTGTTGAAGGAACTGTTTCGTCAGTATGGTAGATATACGCTGCAGATCGACTGGCCTGATGGCATCAAATTCGATGCGGCCAATCAACGGGTGCTGTTGGGAGACAAGGGTGAAAAGCTGCAGATCAGGAGCCGCAGAACGCTGCTGGCAGCAGGTGCCGGGAATGAAGCGCTCCTGCGGGAATTTGGATTGGAACAGCCCGCCATGCAACGTCGGCCGCTACAGATGGTAATGCTGCGGGGAAAATTGCCGCCACTTTTCGCTCACTGCCTTGGCGCCGGTGCCAACCCGCGCCTCACCATCACCAGCTATCCGCTGGCGGGCGGTGATCACGTCTGGTACCTGGGGGGAGATATTGCAGAAGAGGGAGTGGAGCGTTCCGCGCAGGCACAGGTTAGTGCCGCAAAACGTGAGTTACAGGCACTGATGCCCTGGGTGGATCTTTCTGCCGTCGAATGGTCGACACTAGAGGTTGATCGGGCGGAGCCTCGCCAGCCAGGCGGCAAACGGCCGGACAGCAGTTTTCTCGAACAGCTGCAGGATGTGATGGTGGCCTGGCCGACCAAGCTGGCGTTTGCCCCGCGTCTGGCGCAGCAGGTTATCGATCGAATGCAACAGGATGGGATAACCCCTTCAAAGGGCGAACTGAAGATTCCCGAAGGCTGGCCCCGGCCGCCGGTGACAAGGTTACCTTGGGAGCAGGAACGACAATGGTTTTGAGGCCCCTCGGCAGTACCGGTATCCAGGTCAGTCCACTTGGCTTGGGGACGGTGAAATTCGGCCGCAACGAGCAGGTCAAGTACCCCAGTTCATTCGAGATTCCGGACGACAATGCGGTGCGGGATCTTCTCGCTCTAAGCCGTGAACTTGGTATCAACCTGATAGATACCGCCCCCGCCTATGGCAGTAGTGAACAACGCCTGGGGCGGCTGCTGCCGGGGGCCAGGGATGAATGGGTCATTGTGACGAAGGTCGGCGAGTCTTTTGAAGAGGGCCGCTCTAGTTTTGATTTTTCCGCCCGCGCCACCCGCGAGAGTATCGAACAGAGCCTGCGGTCTCTGCGAATGGATTATCTGGATGTGGTGCTGATCCACTCCCACGGCGGAGATCTGGAGATACTGCGGCAGGAGGATGTGCTGGAGACCCTGCGTGATCTTCAGCGCCGGGGGCTGGTGCGCGCCATCGGCATGTCGAGCAAGACGGTGGAGGGGGGGCTGCTGGTGGTGCAGGAGTGCGATCTGGTGATGGCCACCTGCAATCTGGATTACAACGACGAGTTGCCGGTGCTGGAAGCGGCGGCCAAGGCCAACAAAGGCGTGTTGGTGAAGAAGGGGCTGATGAGTGGTCACGTTAAAGGTGCGGAAGGTGTGTCTCGATCCATGGAATTTATCTTCTCCCAATCCGGGGTGAGCAGCATGATTGCCGGCACCATCAATCCGGCACATCTTCGCTCCAATGTAGCCGCACTTGAAGCAGTACTGGGCGAGACCTGATGCGAAACATCTACTCCCTGCTGCTCTACCTGATTATGCCGCTGGTAGTGGTGCGCCGCTACTGGCGCAGCCTCAAGAGCCCCGCTTATCGGGAGCGCTGGCTGGAGCGGTTTGGGTGGTTTGACTCGCCGGTCAGTGGCGGCTGTATCTGGCTGCACGCGGTCTCGGTGGGTGAGGTACAGGCGGCAGCCCAGCTGGTGAGGCGGCTTCTTGCCGACTATCCAGGATTGCCGCTGGTGATCACCACCACGACCCCGACCGGGGCGAAACAGGTTGAATCGTTGTTCGGCCAGGACGTGTTCCACCACTATGCCCCTTACGATGCTCCGTTGGTGGTAAAAACCTTCTTCGACAGACTTCAGCCCCGGTTGCTGATCCTGATGGAGACGGAGATCTGGCCAAATCTGCTGCATGAGTGTCGGCAGAGGAATATTCCATCGCTACTGGCCAACGCCCGCATGTCGACCCGTTCGGCGCTTCGTTATCGCCGTCTGGCCGGGCTGACACGGGAGACCCTGCAGAAAATTTCGCTGATCGCCGCTCAAGGCAAAATGGATGCAGACCGTTTTCAGGTGTTGGGTACCCGGCCTGGACAGGTGGAGGTGACCGGTAGCGTCAAATTCGACATTAAGCTGCCGGCCAGCCTGCGGGAGCAGGCGGATGTGATGCGCCGGGACTGGGGTCAGGCTCGTCCGGTTTGGGTGGCTGCCAGTACCCATGAGGGGGAGGATGAGCTGGTGCTGGCGGCGCATGCGAAGGTGCGCGAGACCTTGCCGGAGAGTCTGCTGGTTTTGGTGCCGCGTCACCCCGAACGTTTCGACCGGGTGGCTGAACTGGCAATTAGTGCAGGGTTTGATCTGGTGCGCCGATCCGAGCAGTGTCCCTGTCGCTCTGAGACAGCGGTGTTTCTCGGTGACAGTATGGGTGAACTGGCCATGTTCCTTGGAGCTGCCGACATGGCGTTTATCGGGGGTAGCCTGGTGTCCCACGGTGGGCACAACATTCTCGAAGCGGCGGCGCAGGGCGTGCCGGTGGTGTTTGGCCCTCATATGTTCAATTTTGCTGAGATCAGCCGCCTGTTTCTCGACCGGGGTGCAGCCCGGGAGGTGGTGACTGTCAAGACGTTGGCAGAGGTGTCTGCCCGTTGGCTAAGTGATGCCAGCGAACGGAGCCTGGTCGGGGAAAGAGGCCGCGACTTGGTGGAACAGAATCGCGGCGCCATGCAGCGGTTGATGGATATAGTTGCCCGACTGTTCAGTGAAACAGCTGTGTGAGCAGCTAGAACTCAAAAGCTTCCGGTTGTGTTGTACTCTCCAGAGGCACCTGTTCTGTTTCCAGGATTATCTCTTCCCGGAACGTCGTCTCAGACTCACGGGTGATCAGCCAGGCTTCCATGACCGGCGCCGTGCCGATAATGACAAAAAGTCTGCCGCCGGGTTTGAGCTGCTGACGGAAGATCTCAGCCTGGGTGCTTGTCGGCACAGAGCCGGTTACCGCAATGGCATCGAATGGCCCATCCAGGCTGGGTGCGGCCATGGCGTCGCTGGTGCGTAGCTGCACGTTGCGAATCTCCTGGGCATCCAGGTTGCGCCCCGCCATTTCGGTAAAATCTTTATGGATATCGATGCTGACAACGCGGTTGGCGAGTTTGGCCAGGCATGCACTGAGAAAACCGCTACCGGTGCCGACCTCAAGTACCCGGTCCTCCGGCTGAATTGCCAAGATCTGGATCAGCCGCGCCTCCATGCGGGGAAACATCATCGACTGGCCGTGTGCCAGAGGAATCTCGATGTCGGCATAAGCCATGCCCTTGTAGGCATTGGGTACGAAGGCATCCCGAGGCAGGGTCAGGAACTGTCCCAGAACCTGTGGATCGAAAACATCCCAAGGCCTGATCTGCTGCTCGACCATGTTGAAACGGGCCTGCTCAAAACCGTTCTCCACCACTGGTAGATCCCCTTTAGAGTCCATAAAAATACCTATTGAGAACTAGCCTACGTATTTTACTCTCCGTAGGCAAGGGATCAGATGGGGCAGAAGCGTGCTTCTCTTGTCCATTGCCCGATGGCTGGGCGGTCTGGTCTACCTTGTCCGCAGGGTTGGTATTTTGCTGATGGGATCAATTGCATTCGTTTGTCCCTCCTTTATACTGTTCTCAACGTAAAGCCCGCCAGGACGGCGGGGCCGGGGGTGAATGGAACCACCGAAGTAGCGCCATGGAAGGCGACGAAAGATTATCTACGATAGTGAAACAGTACCCAGCTAGGGGCGCCTGACGAACTCGGGCTGAGAGAGACCCTTCGAACCTGATCCGATTAATACCGGCGTAGGAAAGCTGAACGCCCACCGCGCTCGCTTTCCTCCGAAATAGTTAGAGAGCAGCCACCATGAGCGCCATCCCAGAAGATTTCATCAAAAAGACCGCCAGCCTCTCAGAAGAGGTGACTCGTCCCTTTCTTAAATCGAAGAAGATCTACGTCGAGGGCTCACGCCCGGATATTCGGGTGCCGATGCGCGAGATCGAACAGGATCCCACAGCAGCCAGCTTTGGCGCAGAAGAGAACCCGCCGATCACGGTTTACGATACCTCAGGTCCCTTCACCGACCCTGAGCAGAAGATCGACCTGATGAAAGGTATGCCCGACCTGCGTTCCGGCTGGATCGACGAGCGTGATGACACCGAGCAGCTCGAAGGTCCCAGCTCCGACTATGGTCGTATCCGGCAAGGCGATGCGGAACTGGCCAATCTGCGCTTTGAGCATATCCGTGCGCCGCGCCGGGCCAGGCCGGGGCAGAATGTCACCCAGATGCACTACGCCCGTCAGGGCATCATCACCCCTGAGATGGAGTTCGTCGCAATCCGCGAAAATTGCCGTCTGCAGGAGATGAGGGCCGACCCACGTTATGCCAAGCTGCTGCGTCAGCATGCCGGCGAGCCGATGGGGGCCAATATTCCTGATGAGATCACCCCGGAATTCGTTCGCGCCGAGATCGCTGCAGGACGCGCCATCATCCCCGCCAACATCAACCACCCGGAGATGGAGCCGGTGATTATCGGCCGTAACTTCCGGGTGAAGATCAACACCAACATCGGCAACAGCGCCATCAGCTCCTCCATCGATGAGGAGGTCGAAAAGATGGCCTGGTCGGCCCGCTGGGGTGGCGACACATTGATGGATCTCTCCACCGGCAAGAACATCCATGAGACTCGCGAGTGGATCCTGCGCAACTCCCCCGTGCCGATCGGCACGGTGCCCATCTATCAGGCGCTGGAGAAGGTCAACGGCAAGTCAGAGGATCTTACCTGGGAGATCATGCGCGACACCCTTATCGAGCAGGCCGAGCAGGGTGTCGACTACTTCACCATCCATGCCGGTGTGCTGTTGCGTCATGTGCCGCTGACGGCCGATCGTGTTACCGGCATTGTTTCCCGGGGTGGTTCCATCCTCGCCAAATGGTGTCTGGCCCATCATGAAGAGAACTTTCTCTACACCCACTTCGAGGATATCTGCGAGATCATGAAGGCCTACGATGTCGCCTTCTCTCTGGGTGACGGCTTGCGCCCCGGCTGTTTGGCCGATGCCAATGACGCAGCCCAATTCGGTGAACTGGAAGCCTTGGGCGAACTCACCAGGATCGCCTGGAAGCACGACGTGCAGGTGATGATCGAAGGCCCAGGCCACGTGCCGATGCAGATGATCAAGGAGAATATGGATAAGGAGCTGACCGACTGCTTCGAGGCGCCTTTCTACACTCTCGGTCCGCTGGTCACCGACATCTCCCCCGGCTATGACCACTTCAGCTCCGGCATCGGTGCGGCGCAGATCGGCTGGTACGGCACCGCCATGCTCTGTTACGTCACCCCCAAGGAGCATCTTGGTCTGCCTAACAAGGAAGATGTGCGGGAAGGCATCATCACATACAAGGTAGCGGCCCACGCTGCCGATCTGGCCAAGGGGTTTCCGGGTGCCCAGTTACAGGACAACGCCATGTCCAAGGCCCGCTTCGAGTTCCGCTGGGAAGACCAGTTCGCCCTCGGTCTCGATCCGGAGAAGGCCCGCGACTTCCACGATGAGACCATGCCACATGACTCCCACAAGGTGGCCCATTTCTGTTCCATGTGCGGCCCCCACTTCTGCTCCATGAAGATCAGTCAGGAGGTGCGGGAATTCGCCGCCAAAAAGGGGATTTCAGAGATCGAGGCCCTGAAGCAGGGCATGAATGAGAAGTCGCAGGAGTTTCTGAAGAAGGGTGCGGAGATCTACAAGGAGATTTGATCCACCAAGGTGGGCGGAGTCGAATGCTTGGGTAGGTTGGGTTAGGCCGTCGTTTTGGCCGTAACCCAACAAACTGCGCTAACCCAGCAGTGAAGGCGTCTCGCCCCCCTGCCTGCGCTTGCCGCTTCGCCTGACGGGCTTGTTCGCTGGGCGCTGCCTGGCGTTGGCTGGCCGGGAACTGGTCGGTTTACTGCTACTGTCAGACCTGTTTCCGCCTTTCCGCTCCTGCTGGGCATTGCTCTCCTGCCTGTTGCCGGAAGCCCTTTTACTCCGACCGGGACGCCCCTCTTTGCGGCGTGGCTTGTCGGCCCTGCCATGGGTGTGACGGGTGCTGTTGCGGCCATTGCGGATCGGCTCGGCCTTGATGCTTGGGTCCGGTTCGTAACCCGGCAATACTTCCTGTGGGATCGAACGCTTCAGCAGACGCTCGATATCCTTCAGCAACTTGTGCTCATCGATGCAGACCAGGGATGCCGCCTCGCCTTCGTTGCCCGCCCGTCCGGTGCGACCGATACGGTGCACGTAGTCTTCCGACACGTTGGGCAGTTCGAAATTGACCACATGTGGCAACTGGTCGATGTCGAGACCACGGGCAGCAATGTCAGTCGCCACCAGCACCCGGACATCGCCCGCTTTGAAACCGGCCAGCGCCCGGGTACGCGCCCCCTGGCTCTTGTTGCCATGGATCGCGGTGGCGCTGAGGCCATCCTTCTCCAGTTGCTGGGCCAGCCGGTTGGCGCCGTGCTTGGTGCGGGTGAAGACCAATACCTGCCGCCAGTTGCGGGAGCCGATCAGGTAGGAGAGCAGTTCGCGTTTGCGATTTTTGTCTACCGGATAGACCACTTGGGAGACTGTCTCGGCAGCGGTGTTGCGGCGCGCCACCTCGATCAGCGTGGGTGAATTCAGCAAGCCGTCGGCAAGGGTCTTGATCTCACCCGAGAAGGTGGCGGAGAAGAGCAGGTTCTGCCGGCGATTGGGCAGCAGTGCCAGCACCTTGCGGATATCGTGGATAAAGCCCATGTCGAGCATCCGGTCCGCCTCGTCCAACACCAGAATTTCAACCTTTGAAAGATCCAGGGTCTTCTGCTGCACATGGTCGAGCAGGCGGCCCGGGGTTGCGACAAGAATGTCGACACCATGGCGCAGCGTATTGATCTGAGGACCTATTTTTACGCCACCGAAGATGACGGTGGATTTCAACGGCAGGTGTCTGCCGTAGGTCGCCACGCTCTCACCTACCTGAGCGGCGAGCTCACGGGTTGGTGTCAACACCAGGGCGCGTACCGGGCGCTGCCCTTTGCCCTGAGCGTGCTGGTTCAAGAGTTGCAACATCGGCAGGGTGAAACCGGCGGTCTTGCCGGTACCCGTCTGGGCGCCGCCCATAATGTCGCGGCCTTCAAGAATAACGGGAATTGCCTGACGTTGGATGGGGGTGGGTTCGCTGTAACCGGATTCAGACACGGCACGCAGCAGTTCGGCCGACAGGCCGAGAGTATCAAAAGACATGATTGGGAAAAGCTCCGGATCATCACAAACAGGGCGTTGAGCCTTGCTACGGTCCAGGGATGATCTTTGGAAAAATCGGATTACGGAGTGTAATCACACAGAAAGGATGCAGACCGAAGTGCATCAGAGGCGCGGATACTACATCAACCGGACGACAGAGTCGATTGTTAACTTCAGGGGGCAATGAGCAGGATAGGCTACGGAGTAATACAATAGTTTCAGGTTATCTTTTTTATTTGTGCCGCTGAGATTTACATGGCTATCGACCCAACTGTCACCTCACATGAGACTCGATAAATATTTAAGCAGCGTAACCCGGCTTTCCCGTTCGCAGGCACAAAAAGCGATACGTGCGGGAAGGGTAATGGTCGACGGAGATACAGAAAAAAGCACGTCTCGGAGCGTTGTGCCGGAAACACAGGTAATCCTGGATGGTAACGAGACGGGCCAACCTGGTCCTCGTTACTTCATGCTGCACAAACCGCAAGGTTATGTCTGCTCCACCGGGGATCCCCAACACCCCACTGCGCTTGATCTGCTGGATGAGGTAATAACCGGCGACCTTCATTTTGCGGGGCGGCTTGATATCGATGCCACCGGTCTGGTGCTGATCACCAGTGACGGCCAATGGTCCCACCGTATCGTTGCGCCGGGCCGTAAGTGCCGGAAGCGCTATCGCGTCACCCTTGCTGACCTATTGACGGCTTCAGACGCGGAGAAACTGCGGCAGGGCGTGTTGCTGCGCAACGAGCCGCAACCCACCCAACCGGCGATGCTCGAAATTCTCGCAGAGAGAATCTGTCTCCTGACTATCACCGAAGGACGTTACCATCAGGTCAAACGAATGTTTGCCTCAGTAGGTAACCGGGTGATTGGCCTGCACCGGGTTTCTATCGGCAACCTTGAACTGGATGAAAATTTGGCGCCGGGTGCCTATCGGCGCCTCTCACTGCAAGAGATTGAGGTGGTGACTCGATAGACCGGTTTCCATGGGGATTGAAGGGATTCTTTCCGGTAAAAGCGCCTCTTTTTCCTAAAGTATTCCTGTTGCCAGCCGCTCATAGCGGGAGAGGCAACGACACATGCTATTGCATGGCTTCACCCCAATACAATAATGAGGAAGACCTTCAATGTCAGAAGCAACAATGCTGATCGTTGATGACAGTAAACTCTCCCGCATGATGGTCCGTGCCATTGTCAAGCAGGTCCAAGGTGACTGGAACATCATCGAAGCAGAAAACGGTGAGGATGCCCTGGTAAAAAGTGAGGCTGAAACGGTGGACATCATGACCCTGGATTACAACATGCCCGGGATGGATGGACTGACTCTGGCGGAGCATATGCGCCAGCGTTTTCCCGATGCGTCCATCGTTTTGCTGACGGCTAATATTCAGGACACCATACGCCAGCGGGCGGAGTCTGTAGGTGTCGGTTTTATTCAGAAACCAATCACCGAAGATAAGATTGCTGCGTTTGTGGATGCCCATAATGGAACTCTCTGAACTACAGGAAGATGCTATATCTGAATTGCTCAATATCGGCATGGGGACTGCTGCGTCGGCTTTGAGTCAGATGGTGGGGGAAGAGGTGATGCTTTCAGTCCCCAGTGTGACTATCGTACCCCGACCAGGGCAGCGCAGGCGATAGGGCTGGACAAAGATGACCAGGTTTCGGCGGTACGTGAACATTTCACCGGCTCCTTCTGGGGCGATGCCATGCTCCTTTTTCCTGAGGGCAGCAGCGTGGAATTGGTACGGGCGTTGTTGAAAGAGGAGATGACGCTGGTGATGCTCTCCGAAATGGAACAGGAGGCGCTGACCGAGGTGGGTAACATCATCCTCAATGCCTGCCTGGGCAGTCTGGCAAATACCTTTGGTGATGAGTTGCACTACGAGATGCCAGAGTTTGCCCATGGTGCCTGTGGCATGATCCTGGCAGACGATAAAGGTGGCGGCTCCGTATTGATTCTGCACATGGATTTCACGCTTCAGAAGACGAATGTGGGAGGGTTTCTTACGCTCATGATGGATGTTGACTCAGTACAGACGTTCATTGCCAAAATTGAACAGTTTATGCAGGAAATGGCGTGAGCTCGCTGGGGTTCTGAATGAGTGTGCAAGGTCAGGATATGGGATACAGCGCGAACCGCCAGAACCATAGCTTGTCGGCAGATGATCAAATCCTGCCCGCCCTCTTGCTGCATGAGGTGCTCGAAGCGAGTGATATCGGTATGTTCGTCCTGGATGCCGACAGAAAAATCGTTGCCTGGAATCACTGGCTGGAAGTGGTCTCTGGAGTCTCCTTCGCGGCTGCTGCCGGCAAAAAGATGGATCGGTTGTTCCCTGAACTTGCAGGTTCCCGGTTGCAGGCAGTGGTGAAGACTGCATTGGAACAGGGTATGCCGGGTGTGCTGTCTCAGAAATTTCATCCACATATCCTCCCCCTCTATAAGACGCCGGATGACCGGGCTGCGGATATCCGCATCAGCCAGATGATCAAGGTAAAACCACTGATATTGGATAGCCGTTTTTGTCTGGTGCAAGTCTTCGATGTCACTTCCGCTGTTTCACGGGATCAGATGTTGCGGGAGCAGACAATCCAGCATCGCGAGCGTGAGCTGAGAGCCCGTGCCATGCTCTCTTCCATCGCAGATGCCGTAATCGCGACGGATAAAGCGGGGCGGGTGGAATTTATCAACCTGGTTGCCGAAGGCATGATCGGTTACTCCGGTGATTTAGTGCAGGGTAAGCCACTGGATGAGGTATTTAGGGTCTACGAGGAGTGTGAGGGGAGTGGTTCGGTCGATCCGCAGCAGGTCTATCTTCCACTCCAAAAGCTGATAACCACCTCAAGCAAGGGGCTGATGCTGAAGCATCGGGACGGCCTATGCTTTCCGATTGAAAAATCGTTGGCAAACGTGCGGGATGAGCGCGGCGAAATGCAGGGTATGGTCATCGTGTTCAGAGATGTCAGCAGGTCGCGCAAACTGGCCGCTCAACTGAGCTGGCAGGCCAGCCACGATGCCCTGACGGGCCTCTATAATCGTGTCGCTTTCGACAGCCAATTGGGTCGACTGCTGGAGCAGGCCAGTCATGAGCAGACAGAACACAGCTTGCTCTATCTTGATCTCGACCGTTTCAAGGTGGTCAATGATACCTGTGGGCATATTGCCGGAGATGAGTTGTTGCGCCAGATCACTGCGGTGATCAAACAGTCGATTCGTAGCAACGATATCCTGGCCCGGTTGGGTGGCGATGAGTTCGGCATTCTTTTGGAAAGCTGCCCTATTGATGCGGCAGAGAAGATTGCCAATCAGGTTCGTCTTTCGATACAGGACTTTCGATTCGCCTGGGGGGACAAGCACTTCAATGTGGGTGTCAGCATCGGACTGGTGGGCATCGATCATGAGAGCGAGGGCGTGGAACAGATTCTGAGTCTGGCCGACACCGCCTGTTATGCCGCCAAGGATGCCGGGCGCAATCAGGTGCATGTCTATCGTCCCGACGAAAGCCTTGCCGCCCAGAGGCACGGAGAGGTGCGATGGGTAACAAAGATTCGCAGCGCTCTCGAAGAGGATCGTTTTGTGCTCTACGTGCAGCCGATCCGTCCTACTGATGTTAAAGCAGATGGGGAAGAACACCTTGAGGTGTTGATCCGTATGCTGGATGAGTCCGGTGGTCTGGTCATGCCGGGCGCTTTTATCCCCGCCGCGGAACGCTACGATCTGATGCCCGCGATCGACCGCTGGGTTGTACGCAGGATTACTGCTCTGATCGATCTCCATCGTGAGACTTTCTTTACCCGGAAAACCCGCTTTTTTATCAATCTCTCCGGCAGTTCCCTCAATGGGGATGAGACACTGGATTGCATACTCGAACAGCTTGGGAGATTAAATCTGGATCAGAGCATGCTCTGTTTTGAGGTTACCGAAACGGCGGCGATCGCCAACCTCTCATCAGCCGAACATTTTATTCGCACCTTGCAGAATTATGGTTGCGAGTTTGCACTCGATGACTTCGGCAGTGGCCTCTCTTCCTTCAGTTATCTGAAACATCTGCCGGTAGACTATCTGAAGATCGACGGCGTCTTCGTCAAGGATATGGCTGATGATCCGATCGACTATTCCATGGTAGAGGCGATCAACAATATCGGTCACATCATGGGGCTGCGGACAATCGCGGAGTTTGTCGAAAACGATCGGATTCTGGAAAAGTTACAGGCAATCGGAGTCGATTATGCCCAGGGGTATGGGATCAGGAGACCCTTTCCTTTGGATGAATTGTTGAGGGAAAAAGGTGAAAGGCAAAAGGCTAAAGGTGGCCGTGCCACCGGGTAAGTCGAACGCTGTCGCTACTGCCGTTGGTGGCTGAAGGGCCGTAGGCCGGTTCAAGCGCAGTGGAACCGGCAACCTCAATCGGTCGAATGCCCGATCCGCTACGCTTGATCAGGCCTACAGGAAAAGATTATTAAATCGAAGTTTTGCCAGAATCAGAAGTCCAGCACGCGGTAGTAATAACGACAGCGATCGGCCTATCTTGTGGCAAAATCTCCTTTAACCTTTATCCTTTTTCCTGTCTTTTATAACGTAACCACCAACCTAACCGCGTCCAACTTCAGTCGCGAATCCTGCAGATGCTGATGCAGCGCCAATCCTTGAGCCTGCAGCGCTTCGATCTCCTCGTCGCGTACGTTGGGATTGTACTGTTTGAGCGCCACCATGCGCTGGATCTCGCTGGTATAACTCTCCATCATCTCGCTTGCAGCCTGGTCGATCAGTTCGGGTACCTGCTGCTGTGCCTTCTGCTCAGATAATTTCACCAGCTTTTGGATGGCGTTGCGAAACTGCCGGATTACCGGTGCGGCTGTGCGGGCGCCCAAAGGTTTGCCCTGGTCGGTCAGTTCATTGCAGCTGATCTGATGGTCGAGTCTCTCCCCTTTGGCATTGACCAGTACGCGGATCAGGGTGGGTGGCAGAAAGCGCCCGGATTGCAGGCTGCGGGGGGCGATACATTCGACCACGTAGAGGGCTTCGAGCAGCAGTTGACCGGCGGCGATCCGGCTATCATTGTAGCCGACCGCTGAACTGTTGCCTGTCTCCTGGTCGATCACCATTTCCATGGCGCTGTTCACCAGCGGATGTTCCCAAGTGAAGAATTGCCGGTCTTCGTGGGCCAGCGCAGTGGCGCGGCTGTAGGTGAGGGTCAAACCCTCTTCCGGGAGACCTGGGAAACCACCGGCAAGGACCTGCTCTCCCGGACGGATGATCATGCTGTCGAGCCCCAGTTCCTCACTCTCCAGGCCATAGCTGTTGAACAGCCGGTTCATATAGTTCTGCAGATCCGGTGCCTGATCCTGGCTGTGCAGGGTTGCCACCAGCTCACTTGCCATCGGTTCACGGCAACCACCGAGTTCGAGTAGATGGTCACGTCCCTGCTGCAACCTTTCGAAGGTCTCTTCCCGGAGCTTGCGGGTTGTCTCCAACAGCAGCTCCTGTGCCTCGATTTCATCATCCTCTTCCAGCGCCTGGGTCACTACCGGGCGCAGTTGGGAGAGAATGCCGTGAGCCCCCGGCACATTGTGGCGGAAGGCGTCGAGACCTTCTTGATACCAGCGCAGCAGCACGGTTTGAGGGCCGGGGTCGAGGTAGGGGACGTGGATCTTGACCGTTTCTGTCTGTCCGATCCGGTCGAGCCGGCCGATGCGTTGCTCCAGCAGATCCGGATCGAGGGGCAGGTCGAACAGGATCAGATGGTGGGCAAACTGGAAGTTTCGCCCTTCACTGCCGATTTCGGAGCAGAGCAGAATGCGGGCGCCGTTTTCCGGATCGGCAAACCAGGCCGCACCCCGGTCGCGCTCCAGAATGGACATCCCCTCGTGGAAAAGCGCTGCCCCGATGCCCGCCTTTTGTCGCAGTGCCTCCTGCAGATCAATGGTTGTATCGGCATGGGCGCATATGAGCAGCACCTTCTCGGTGGGGTTCTCCTGCAGGAAACGGAGAATCCAGTCGACTCGTGGATCGATTCGCCACCAGACTTTGGTGCCGGTACCGCGATAGAGACGTTCCGGCGTGAGTCGTTGGGCCGCAGACAGTGGCTCAGCAAGAGGGAGTTCATAGGGTTCCGGCAGCGGCAGGGGATAGGCGTGCAGCTCCCTTTCGGGAAAACCTTCGATGCGGGTACGGGTATTGCGGAACAGAACCCGGCCGGTGCCGTGGCGGTCCAGCAGCAGTTCAACCAGAGTCTCTCGCGCCTGCGCCTTGTGGTCGCTGCCGGTGGCGGGGTCTTGGAGCTGCAGCAGCAGCGCTGTTCCCTCCTCGTCGTCAAGCACATTGAGCAACAGATCGCCGGACTCCGCCGAGAGGTCTCCATCCATCAGCAGGGTTTCGACCGCGTTGGCGACCGGCTGGTAGCCCTGCTCCTCTTCGAGAAAGGCGGCCAGATCGAAGTAACGGTCGGGATCGAGCAGCCGCAGGCGAGCGAAATGGCCCTCCCGCCCAAGCTGTTCAGGGGTGGCGGTGAGCAGGAGTATGCCCGGCGTGTTAAGGGCGAGGGATTCCACCAGAAGATATTCGGCGCTGGGGTTATCCTCCGACCATGCGAGGTGGTGAGCCTCGTCCACGATCAGCAGATCCCAGCTTCCCTCCAGTGCCTGGGAGAGTCGGTCGGGATTCTGGCTGAAGAGGTCGAGACTGCAAAGTACCAGCTGTTCGGCGTGGAACGGATTGTCTCCCTGTCCCGACTCACTGATAGCCTGGCAACGCTCCTCATCGAGGATGCTGAACTTCAGGTTGAAGCGGCGCATCAACTCAACCAGCCATTGGTGGACCAGGGGGTCGGGCACCAGGATCAGTGCCCGGCTGGCGAGACCGGTGAGCAGTTGATGGTGCAGGATCAGGCAGGCCTCGATGGTCTTGCCCAGGCCCACCTCATCGGCAAGCAGCACCCGGGGTGCAGGCCGGGTAGCCACTTCATGGGCGATGTAGAGCTGGTGGGGGATCAGGTCGATGCGCGCACCGCCTAGGCCGTAGGTGGGGGATTTCTCCTGCTGCCCGAGTTTTTTCAGGGTGTGGTAGCGCAGGTCGAACCAGTTCATCGGATCGATCTGTCCCGCCAGCAGGCGGTCCTGCGGTTTGTTGAAACGGGTGAAATTGCTTAGTTCTCCCTCGGTCAGTTCTGCTTCGCTGCCATCCTCACGTACTCCTCGATAGGTGAGCAGGCCGTTGGATTCAGCCACTTCGGAGACGCACAGTATCCAACCCTCATGGCTCTCCACGCTGTCGCCGATATGGAACTGCACTCGCGTCAGGGGGGCATTCTGCATCGCGTAGACGCGCGTCTCTCCAGCTGCCATGAAGAGCAGTGTGACGGTGCGGCCCTCTATTTTCAGCACGGTGCCAAGGCCGAGTTCAGACTCGGTATCACTGATCCAGCGTTGGCCTGGGATGAATTCGATCATTTAAGCTAGGGTCTTGAGAGTGGAAAAGCCGGGTATTCTACAAGGCAGAAGGCGGAAGGCGAAAGGGTGAGCTAAAGAACACGGAGGTGGCGCCAGGGATGGCGGGGGGTAGGCTTGCTTACAAGGTAACGGGAAGTAGGTGGAAGGTGATGCGGGCTGACCAGAGATGATTCGCAGATCTCTTGGAAAAATGGACTTGAGTCTGAGGGAGATGCCTGAATAATAGGGCATCGATTTTTTGGAGTAAAAAAACCTTGGAAAAAATGTTTGAGAACTTCCTTTGGAACAGTCGCCTGGTGGTGCTGTCCGCAGTGGTGGCAAGTCTGGCTGCGGCCTTGGCCATGTTCTATATGGCGTCGGTGGATGCAGTCTATATGATCGGGCACCTGGCGCACTACGCCTCGCCTGATCTGACAACTGAAGCCCGGATCGAACTGCGCTCCTCTACTGTGACTCATGTAGTGGAGATCGTGGATGGCTATCTGTTGGCGACGGTGTTGCTGATCTTCTCTCTGGGTCTCTATGAGCTCTTCATCAGCAAGATCGATCAGGCGGAGAACAGTGAAGGGGCCTCCAAGGTACTGATGATCACCAGTCTGGACGACCTCAAAAGTCGCCTGGCCAAGGTGGTGATGATGATTCTGGTGGTGCGCTATTTCGAATTTGCCCTGGGAATGGATTTCACTACCCCTATGGATTTGTTGCAGTTTGCCGGTGGTATCGCGCTGCTCGGGCTGGCACTCTACCTCTCCCACATGGCGGATAAGGGAGGCAGCCATTGACAGGGGCATAGCCTACTCCGCTGAGAGGCTGTTGATTGATAAATGCCCTTTGTATGGACGATTTGCTCGATGGTAGTATACCCTCCAACCGTGTCAAGGTGCGGGGTAAGATTTACACCGACCAAGGTTACAGCCTGTTTCCAAGGATTCAGGTAAAAAAGTTTTTCCAACTCAAAACAAGAGGTTGACTCATTATGCAGATGAAAACTTTGGTGCTGTCCGCCAGCGCAGCCGTCCTGTCCCTGGGAATGATTGGTTCCGCTGCCGCCGCCGATGGCGCCGCACTCTTCAAGGCAAAGACCTGCTTCTCCTGTCATGGTCAGGATGCCCAGACTCCGATCATGCCCATGTACCCCAAACTGGCCGGACAGAGCGCTGACTATGCTTTCAATCAGATGAAAGACATCAAGAGCGGTGCCCGCAACAATGGGCAGACCGCTGCGATGAAGGGCATTATGGCTATGGTCTCTGATGATGAGATGAAGGCGATTGCTGAGTGGCTGAGTACCCTGTAATCGCAGGATACGCCTTATGACGGTGGTGTAATGTTTGATGTCACCGCATAGCGTTGGAAACAGGGGGGTGGCGGTGGAAACCGCCACCCCCCTGTTTTTTTGTCTGTGGAGATGTGACAAAGTAGAAAGATGATCCAAGAAGTTATTGGGGAACGAAGGGGCGGCGTCATGTTCAAACAAGCCGACAAATATTTTTGGAGAGAGTGATGAGATTGAATTTGTTTGGTGTGCTGGCTGGCGTACTTCTGCTTGCCGTTGGGGCGCAGGTTTCTGCGGGAGATGTCGGTGGTATGGTCGATGTCGATGACCCATATGTGCGCGGGGTGCCGCCGGGGCAGCCCAATACCGCCGCTTTCATGGGGCTGACCAACCGTGATCAGCAAGGGCATGCCCTGGTGGGGGCGCAGAGCCCCGTCGCCAAGGTGGTGGAGTTGCACACTCACACCATGGAGGGCGGCATGATGCGCATGCGTCCCGTGAAGCAGGTCGATCTGCCGGTGGGTCAGGAGGTCAAACTACAGCCTGGCGGGCTGCATCTCATGCTTATCGGCCTGAAACAAAAACTGAAGTCGGGAGAGAATGTACCGGTCACACTGTTGTTTGAGGATGGCTCCACTAAGGCCATGCAAGTACCCGTGCGCAAGATCCGTATGCACATGAAGAAAATGTCGCACATGTAACAGGCCCTAGGCACCTCCGACTCAGTTGGCCAGTGCCGGATCCGATATGTCGAATAGCCCTTTTTTATCCATCGAGACTTTTCGTCAGGCTTTTCTTGCTGGGCTCGAGGATCTCCTTGAACGGCCAGGGTTCGGTGTTTTTATCCTGGGTCTCGCTAATGCGACTTTCGACCCCGAGATCCATGCGACACTAAAAGCGCCCCTCCAATATCGTTTCGAACAGCTGGCGGAGATTTGCCGGGAGAGCCTCTCCGGGGGGCGGGAGGTTCCCGCGGCCCCGGACGATCTGGTGGTGTTCCTTAAATTGATGGCGATTGGTTTTGACGGGGTGGCGTTGACAGAGTTCCGCCGGGCAGACGAGTGGGAACTACAGTTCAATCATATCCGGGCCTTCCGTCCGGCGCGGATGACAGGAGAAAAGGTTACCGGAATACATCGTCCTTTCGATCCCCGGGGCTTCCATTTCAACAAACCCTTTTTGCGTAAAGAGGTGTTTTGGGAGGGGGAGTTGCACGGATTGGAGGTCGAACTGCTCTACAACAAGTTTCCATTCGCCCAATTTCACGGCCTGCTGGTGCCGGAGCGGAGGGAACGGGAGCCGCAGTATCTTTCACATCTCTATCATCTCTATATCTGGAATCTGACCGAAGAGTTGGGCGGATGCCTGCCGGGGGTCGGTTTCGGCTATAACAGTTACGGTGCCTTCGCTTCTGTCAATCATCTGCACTTCCAGATGTTTGTGCGGGAACAGCCGCTTCCTTTGGAAGCGGGGCAGTGGGGACACAACGGAGGTGAGACTCCCTATCCGGTGGACTGCCTGCGCTTTGGCTCCGCACCTGAGGCTTGGGCCTACTTGAACGAATTACACCGGGAAGGCATTAGTTACAATCTGATCTACCGCCCCGATTGCCTCTATTGCCTGCCCCGCAGAAAACAGGGGAGTTATGAACACGCCCCCTGGACCACCGGTTATGCCTGGTATGAAATGGCTGGCGGCGTAACGACAACCAATCGGGCGGACTACGACAATCTTGATGCTGCTGTCATCGACGCTGAGTTGGTGAAGTTACAGCTTTGAGCTGTAAATGAGCTTCCGGATTACCTTCTGTCGAGCCATTGGTCCAGATAGTAGAGCCGGACTCCCTCAGAAGACCGGGATGGCCCAACTACCTGGGCCGCATAGGTATTGCTGACTGCATCTGCCCTATCCATCGCCTCTTCAGCGGATGCCACCACATCGACACAGTTTTCAGGAAAACGATTTCGGCGCCGGCTCGGTGTGAAAACAATGGCAAAACAGTTGTTTACGATGTGGGCATCAGGATCTTGCTGCATGTGGGTTCCTCGAAATAGCTGTCCAAACATACGCTGTGGCTCCAGGCCAAGGCAAGTACCGTTAGGTGAGTCCCGATATTTTGACCTTTAATTAGAAGGTTCTGGTATAGTTTTACAGCTTTTTTATGGTTATCGGGTTCGGTTGGGATCAAACCACTAACTGTGGTGTTTCCGGTTGGGACCTGTTGAGAACTGAATCCAGGCACGAAAACAGCGGGACTGAACATGAATAAATGGCTAGTAACTGTTTCCATCGCACTTGTGTTTGCTGCAAGCGGCGCCCAATCTGCGGGTGATGCCGAGGCCGGCAAGGGGAAATCAACCGCCTGCATGGCATGTCACGGTCCTGATGGTAACAGTCTAAATGCGCAGTGGCCGAAACTGGCCGGTCAACACCCCAAGTACATTGAAAAACAGATCAGGGATTTCAAGTCAGGCGCCCGCAAAGATCCCCTGATGACGGCTCAGGCAGCGCCCCTGGCTGATCAGGATATCGCTGATTTGGCTGCTTACTTCAGCAGCCAGAAAAAGACCATGGGTACCGCAGCTGCAGATAAAGCGGAGTCAGGTGAGTCCCTCTATCGGGCCGGCAACGCTGGAACCGGCGTTGCGGCCTGCATGGCATGCCACGGTCCTTCAGGCGCAGGCAACCCGGATGCAAACTTTCCTGCACTCGCTGGACAGCATGCCACTTACACTGAAAAGGCATTGAAGGATTTCCGCTCTGCTGCCCGCGCCAACGATGCCAGCCAAATGATGCAAGGCGTCGTTGCCCGCATGACTGATGCCGAGATTGCAGCAGTGGCTCAGTATATTCAGGGTCTGAATAAGTAAATTCATGTCACGAATGGTGGAAAAGGCGGCTTCGGCCGCCTTTTTTCGTGGTTTTCGACCCAGATTCAAGTTTTTTCCACTAGATGCCGTAATATTGAAGATAGAGCGGAACATATCCCGGTTGGCGGGGCAGGGCATGGGGAACAAATAGATGCAGAGACAGATGGAGAGACATGGTGTGGGCAAGACGGACGCCCATCGCTTGCGTCTGCTCAGTTATAATATTCAGACCGGTGTTGATACCCGCCGCTATCGGGAATATGTCACCCATAGCTGGAAGCATCTTCTGCCCCATCGCGACCGATTGGCAAATCTGAATCGTATTGCCCGCCTACTCAAAGATTTCGATCTGGTAGGACTGCAGGAGGTGGACTCAGGCAGTCTGCGCAGTGGCTTTCTGGATCAGACGGAATATCTTGCTCAGCAGGCGGGTTTCCCCTATTGGTACAAACAGATAAACCGCAGCCTGGGTAAACTGGCCCAGCACAGCAACGGCGTCCTTAGCCGGGTGCATCCCCGCACCATTGTGGAACATCGTCTGCCGGGGCTTCCGGGTCGAGGCGCGATGTTGATGGAGTTTGCCACCAGCGAAAAACCGCTGGGTGTCTGCATTATGCATCTGGCCCTGGGTCGGCGTGCGCGGATGCGGCAATTCTCCTATATCAGTGAGCTGGTGTCCCACTACTCCCACCTGATACTGATGGGGGACTTTAACTGTGGTTGTGGATCCCAGGAGTTCCGTTTCCTGATGGACAATACTGATCTGCAGGGAACCTCCTGTGATCTCAAAACCTTTCCGAGCTGGCGACCCAATCGCAAGCTGGATCATATTTTGGCCTCTCCAAGCCTGCGTGTCGCCAAGGCCGAGGTGTTGGACTATGCCCACTCTGATCATTTGCCGATCAGTCTGGAAATCGAATTGCCGGCGAACGTAAGGCTTGCCAAGGCAGCCTGATTGATACGTTGCTTTTCTTCCCTGCGCTGATAATCTAGGGAAAAAGCGTGTCGGCAGGTATATCGCTGCCAGGCAGAAACAACTGGGCGTAGGGTGTTGGCGAGCTTGTGAGCCGCATCCTGCATGCAATGGGTTATTGATAAGTTGTTTGATGAGGGTCTTGTTGCAGGCCCTGGATTACAACCGAAGTATTTCATGATGGCCGACGAAAAGGACTGGAAACAGGCATACCAGGCGTTGCTGCTACAACATGAGCAGTCGCTCGATTCCCGTGCCGAAAGCGAAGGTCTTCTGGTGCGTGCCATTACCCGTTTGACAGCCGCCACCAGCGGGATGGATCCCAATCTTGACCCTCATCTAAAAAGTATTCGTGACGCTGTTCGCAACGGTGTTAAACCCACCCTGAATGAGCGGCTGAATGCCCTTTCAGACAGTCTGGTTCATCAGTCGGACAACGATGATTTTGCAGAGCCAGAGTCGCTGGGGATCTGTGATCAGTTGATCTCGCGTCTTCAGCTGCCGAAGCGCGAAGTGTCCGAGGCCTCAAGGCTTTTTAGTCATCTGTTGAGCGACCCAGCTCATGTGGCGGAAACCGAATTGGATCGCTTGGCGGCGCTGTTGAATCACGCGGTTTCTGAAGGAGTCCCGCCTAAGGACGGTCTGTTTGGGCGTCTTCTCGGCAGCGGAAAGGGGCGCGGCGGTGAGGGGGATACGCCTAACCATATGCTGATGGAGTTGTTGGATCGCGCCAGTTGGCCTGGCCACTGGAGCACCGACATCTCCGGCTTTCAAAACCGGTTGGCGGATAAACCTGCAGCGGATGAGTGGGTCAGGGTGTTACGGGATCTGTTGGAGTTGACCTCCCGCCTCTATGGTGATGCTCAGACAGAGATTCAGGAGACGGAAAGTTTTCTCGAAGAGTTGACCCAACGGTTGCAGGAACTCGATATCCATCTTCGAAATGGCCATGATAGTCGGGAAGCAGCGATAAAGAGTGGGCGCCGGCTGAATGTGGCGGTTGCCTCCAATATGGATGGTATCCAATCCTCAGTGCGGGAAGCGACGGATCTGGGGCAGTTGAAGCGGACTGTTGCGGAGCGTCTGGACCACATCCAGCTGAGTATGGATCAGTTTCTCGTGGATGAAGAGCAGCGTTACCAAAATGCTGAAACCGAGGAGCGTGCCCTGCGGGAACGTTTGCGGGAGATGGAGCAGGAATCGGATGATATCCGTTTTCGCATGGTGGAGGCGCATCATCTTGCGCTGCAGGACGCGGTCACAGAGCTGCCTAACCGGTTGGCCTATGACGAGCGGGTCAGCCAGGAGTTTGCGCGCTGGAAAAGGTTTGGAGAGCCGCTATCCATGCTTGTCTGGGATGTGGATGACTTCAAGAAAATCAATGATCGTTATGGCCATCAGGCGGGAGACAGCGCCCTGAGAATTATTGCGAAAACACTCCAGAATAGGCTTCGCGAAACGGATTTTATCGCCCGCTATGGTGGAGAGGAGTTCGTCACCCTACTTTGTGGCACAGATCAGGAAAAGGCTCTGAGCGTGGCGGAAGAGATGCGCGAGGCGGTCGGCGCGAGCGGATTTCATTCAGGCACCAAGGCAGTCCAGGTATCCATCTCCTGCGGCATCAGCTGTTTTGAGGAGGGTGACACGGTCGAGGCTGTATTCGATCGCGCTGACAAGGCGCTCTACACGGCCAAGGGTAAAGGGAAAAACTGCTGCGAAGTGTCCTGAGCCTCATCGCTGTCGACTACCCAATGAGCGGATCAGTCATCCTGAATATAAAAATAGCACCAAGCCTTGTCATCATCTCCCTGTAGTGCCTTGAGCAGTGCTTTTGAAGGCTGCGCCTCCTGGGGAAAGATGTTCTCCACGAACAGAAAGAAACGGCCTGTGCCTGCCGCCTGCCGCCTGTCGCCAGTTGTAGGTTGCCGGGTTCTGCAGGTTGCCGCAATGTGGGCATGTCGCGCGATAACGCTTCGGTTGTTTTGACCAGGCCCTTATCAGAGCCTCCCATTGCGGGACTTGATTAGCACGAATGTTCAGCAAGCCGCAGCCATGTCTCGGGACGTGGTGAAGTCGTTGCAGCAGCCCGAAGCAAACGAGGTAGCATGGCTCTGAGG
>JAMJIN010000334.1:0-2174 GCA_036784775.1 Chromatiales bacterium
AGAGGAAGGCCCAGGTTACGATGGATCAACAACATCAGTAGCCACCTGGAGGGAAAGAGACCGAGAGGAAGGCCCAGGTTACAGTGGATCAACAACATCAGTAGCCACCTGGAGGGAAAGAAACGGAGAGGAAGACCCATGTTACGATGGATCAACAACATCAGTAGCCACCTGGAGGGAAAGAGACCGAGAGGAAGGCCCAGGTTACGATGGATCAACAACATCAGTAGCCATCATCAACATCAGTAGCCATTATAAGAACTAGTGGCTTATCCATTCAATCATCCCCATGCCCAGATGACCAAACGTTCATGAATGGTTATCTGGGGATCAGACTCATATTAATTGTGTCAAGGTATGCAATATAATCCTACTCGACAAAATACACTACAAATTCAGGCCAAGAGAAAGCGATGTCAGAGAAAACCAGATCGTGCATCAGATATATCTTCAAAGAGATCAGAGAATAACAACGTCGATGAGCAATTCCATTCCCTGACTTCAAAAAACATTAAACTCGATCTTTCGTGTATTTAATCTTCCACCACTGTGACATTCCTGAAGCATTGGCTCAGCCATCTGATTCCTTTACGATAATGTGCAACAAAGTATCGCCTATCTTAATGGGAACTTCCCCAAACAGTCAGAAGTCACGACACGTGTCCCTCGACGTGACGCCTTGGAGTCGTATCTCTTTGTAATGTTGGCAGACTCTGATCTGATAGCAAAGCCGACATAAAAGACAAAGACGAGAATCCTCATAAACAGACATCCGAAGAAAAAAACGGCATTATCTTTATAAGCATACGACACGTACATGACATTGATACCCTCGGGTCGATCATTGCACGTGCTCGGATCAATCATTCCTGCTATCTGGACATTGAAGGAACTGGACCTGACAAACAGTGTTGCCAAGACTGGGCACCGGACTTTATACAATGATAAAATACATCCAGCAATCAATGTAAGGGGATACAACGTCATGGATTTAAGATGTATTAATAAAAGATTTCAAACGACGAACAGTATTTACATCGTTGGCCTTGTTGGAATGGTACGGGGTGTCACCAAATGTAACATGCAACGAAATGATCACCTCTACAGGCAGAGCAAGATCGCCCCAATTGTAGAAGTGATCGAGGTGAATGCATTGAGACGGAATGGTCACGTGATGAAACGAGAATATGATTATGTCATGAAAGTGGCCCTAAGTTTGAAGTTGACAAGGCTGAGAGGAAGGCCCGGGATACGGTGGATCAACAACATCGGTAGCCACCTGGAGGGAAAGAGGCTGAGAGGAAAGCCCGGGTTACGGTGGATCAACAACATCAGCAGCCAACTGGAGGGAAAGAGACCGAGAGGAAGGCCCGGGTTACGGTGGATTGACAACATCAATAGCCACCTGGAGGAAAAAGACCGAGAGGAAGGCCCGGGTTACGGTAGATCAACAACATCAGTAGCCACCTGGAGGGAAAGAGACCGCGAGGAAGGCCCAGGTTACGGTAGATCAACAACATCAGTAGCCACCTGGAGGGAAAGAGACCGAGAGGAAGGCCCGGGTTACGGTAGATCAACAACATCAGTAGCCACCTGGAGGGAAAGAGACCGCGAGGAAGGCCCAGGTTACGGTAGATCAACAACATCAGCAGCCACCTGGAGGAACATTAATTCCGCTGATCTGAAGTCAGCATTCAAACGTGGAAAGACAAAAAGTTCCTTCGACAGAATTAAATTGAAATAACGCATAAGCAGATTCTTAGCATTTGACTAGTTTCCAATCATTGCAAATCCCACTGGGCGCGCCTGATAAAGCAATCAGGGCATGGATATGTCGTCCAATTATTGATGACTTAACATTAACATGTTCACCTTATTCCAGGACAAGATCTAAATCCCTTAGATCGGCCACACGTAGCCAATGTCTGCACGTTAATGTGTCAACGATCTTCTCCGCATCACGAGTATGTAGCACTGGCGCCTGGTTAGTTCGAATTCGCATCCGCAGGCCACTGCGAACATTGTAACGTTTACGACTGAATCGGGTTTAACACCGGTGTACCCGTTCCCGAACGTGCACAGTTAATTAAAACTAATCTGGCCTCGCTATTGTGCCCGTTGACAATTACAATGTACCATTCTACTTCATCAGCGACGCCAAGGGCTTTTGACTA
>JAMJIN010000532.1:0-1186 GCA_036784775.1 Chromatiales bacterium
AAAAAAATCAAATCAAATAAATTATAAGAAGCTTATATAGGCATTCTTAAGCACATTTAGACACAATAGGTTTTGACGTACCAACTCTATTGAAGCTTAACTCTGCTATTTGTTCATTATCAAGGGCTTATCATAGTTAATAACTTAATTTATATTGTTGTTTGTTGCTCTTGGTTACCATTAGTTGTTCAATTTTATTGAATTTATATTAATGTTCTCTTAATACGTATTTGATTAAAACAAAAGTAAAACAGCATTGTCCATTGCCAGCGAGAACATTTTAAAGGCAGATTAGGCAGATATATCTGACGGGCTAGATCGACGGACATTTCAGCCGTGGCAGTTTCGGACAGAGAGACGGAAATAGACGGAGAGGCCGACAGAGGGGCCGACAGACAGACACACATGCATACAAACAGACAGAAATAAATGAACCATCAAAATATGTTTTAAATATTTATCTCCGATAATGATGTTAAAGCTTTGTGTTTTTTTCAACAATAGTAGTTCAGTGAAAGTTCAGACGCGCGGCCCTGCATATATCGGTCAACCACAGTTGTATCAACTACGTTGACCGATGTTTTAATTTAGTACGCGGCCCTCATAAGAAAACGCTAGTAGATGTTGTTGCTACACAAAAGTATGGTCTCTCGCGAGACGGAGTCGAACCGCCGACCTAAGGATCACCGAAATTTACCACTACAGTCCTCCGCTCTACCAACTGAGCTATCGCGAGTGAGGTGGATTTCCGGCTATAAATAACAGGCCTGCACGCGATCACCAGAGCGTGTCTTAGTATACGTAGGGCCTTACGGCTTAACTTAGCCGCATTTACGCGAAGTGATGCTTTGCGGCGAAGACGTGAAAGTTACGTAATGTCAAGCGGGTGGCGATTTTCTAATTACGTGATAATCACGGCGACGCATCAAATGAAGCTAAGTTAAAACGTTACATTTATTTCCGTATCACTATAGACCTACGTAAAAAAAAATCAAATCAAATAAATTATAAGAAGCTTATATAGGCATTCTTAAGCACATTTAGACACAATAGGTTTTGACGTACCAGCTCTATTGAAGCTTAACGCTGCTATTTGTTCATTATCAAGGGCTTATCATAGTTAATATCTTAATCTATATTGTTGTTGGTTGCTCTTGGTTACCATTAGTTGTTCAATTTTATTGAA
>JAMJIN010000178.1:0-7860 GCA_036784775.1 Chromatiales bacterium
AAATCGCTCAAGCTCATGCCTGTCTGAAATTGGATTGGATTCTGTGCCATGTCCGCTCTCCTATTGTGGATCGTGGCATCATCTTGCAACAACCAGTGGCTCATTCCGTGAGTCACTGCTGAACATTCGTACTAATCAAGAAAGCTCATGGAGTTCGACGAGCCGATTGCCTATGACCGGATAACGACCGACTGGCAACGTGAACCCCTCCGCAGCGAAAGCCGCCTGCTTACCCTGCCGGCAGAGCACTACACCATCCATTTCCTCTCCGCCAAGGCGCCTGAGACCGCAGTCCACTTTGTGCAACAACATAAGCTTCAGGGGAAGGCGCTACTGTTCCGTTTTACAAGAGAAAAGGATATTTGGACGGGGGTAGTCTTCGGGGACTATACAAGCAGGGCAGAGGCCACCGCCACCATCGAACGCCTCAATCCATCCCTGAAGAGACTGCAGGCGTGGGTGCGCCCGATAAGGGATATTCAGAAAAACATCCTGGCAGGGGATTTCAGGCGCTCCCAGTAGACGTACCAAAATACGAATCAGACTCTCCATCTCCTAAGCTGTTGCTGGTAAAAACCGGGATCCAGCACTGTTGCACCCTGCCGGCCGACCAGTGCCGAGGCAAAGGAGTGGGCACGGAACAACAGGGTTTTGAGATCCCACTGGCGTAGCAGTCCCAGAATGCATACCCTGGCGAAGGCATCCCCGGCACCCACTGTGTCCACCACGGAAATTTCAGCCTGCGGCACAACCCTCTCATAATCGCCGTGCTGATTCAGGGCGAAGGCGCCCCGACTTCCACGAGTCACAATAATGAGTTCCAACGCGTGGTCATGCAGCAAATTCTCCGCACTGCTTCGCAGATCTCCCCGATCCCCGCACAACGTCTCTACTTCATTCTCATTGAGTTTCGCCCATGTGCTGCCATCCAGCATCCGTTTCACCTCTTCAGCCTCCCACCAGGGCGGCCTCAGATTGACGTCCAAAAAGACAGGGGCGGGATGGCTCGCTTTCAAAGACTCCAGAGCAGCTTTCGCCTCAGGACGCCTCAAACCCAGACTGCCATGGTAGATCAGTGCCGCATCAAAAGACGGAATTGTGCAATCCTGGATAAAATCGTAGGCCTGGTCAGCAACAATCTCGAAATCAGGCTCACCCTCTCTGAGGGTCACCTTCACCGTGCCTGTCGGATGGGCGCAATCGAGCTGCAACCCCGCATCATTCATCCCCCACTGCTGCATAGTGTCCCGAATCCGCCGCCCCGAAGCATCATCTACGACACGACTGATGAACAGGGGGGCAGCGCCAAACGCCTGCAGATTCCAGGCAACATTGAAGGGGGCTCCACCCAATTCCCGGTTGCCGTCCTCGAAACAGTCAAAAAGCACTTCGCCAAAGATTAGCGGTACAGTTTTCACGGGGTAATCCTATTCCTGCCGATTCCATCGATGGCAGGAGCGGTTTTCCTACTCCGGATCGGCGTCCAGACTTTCCTTGCCACCAAACACTTCCCGCATGATTTCAAGAAACCGCTTTGACTGAGGTGAAATGAACTTACCGCGTCGCAGCACAATGCCGTAACTGCGATCCGGGAAATATTCCCCGAGGGGTATCTTCACGACCTTTTCATTCCCGGTCAGGCAGAGATCTGTAACGATCGATATGCCCAGGCCATTCTCGACATACCGCTTGATCACCTCCCAGCCTCCCGCTTCCAGGGTGACCTTGTAACTGGCATTGTGCTGTTCAAAAACCAGGTCGACCATGCGCCAGGTACTCAGATGGTGGGGCGGCAAAATCAGCCCATACGGACTGATGTCATTCAGGGTAACCCTCGACTTGTCCGCCAACGGATGTCCCAGCGGAGTTATCAACGCGGGGCCATAGTTCACAATGGGTTCGTAGGTCACGTCGTCCGGCACTTCCAGCATGGAACCGATGGCAAAATCGGCCTCATCAGCGCGCAGCATCGTCATCCCGTCGCGCCCGGTCACATTGTGCAGTTTCAAGCGTATACCTGGAAAGCGTTCGGCAAAACGCCGCAATGGCTCCGGCAGGATGTAGAGTATCGTCGACTCCCCAGCCGCTATATTGAGTTCACCACTCTCAAGCTTGCCGCAAGCAGCGGAAAAGGTCTCCCGCAACTTGTCCATCCCCTCCACCAGGGGCTGCGCCAGCTTGTAGAGAATCGCCCCCTCCGACGTCAGTTTGATCTTTGGACCGCGACGTTCAAACAGCACTGTGTCGAATTCACGTTCCAGCGCCTGAATCTGCAAGGATACGGTCGGCTGACTGAGGTAGATGCGTTCTGCCGCCTCGCTGATAGAACCCGTCTGGGCAGCATGACAAAAAGCTCGCAGCTGCTTTAGGCGGTTTTGTTTGTAATAGACTTGAGGGGTGGAAGCCATGGGTGCTCCATGAATTTCTGTCAATCAGGGATCGATTTATATCCCCACAATAACCAATACAAGATAAAAAAACTATTTACCTGCACAATGAAACCACACTCCACACTTGATTGAAGGTGAAGGTCGGCTTAGCCTTAATAACTGGAAGTAACATCAAGAGACAAAAGGACACCATGGAAACGACACTGCAATTTTTACAGATATTTTCCGAGGCCCTTTTCTATACTGCCCCCATTCTCCTGTTTCTTGTCACACTTATCCTGCTTAGCGCAGCTGTTATTGCCCGGCAAGAACTCTTACCCATCAACCTCGCCATCTACATGTCCTTCATCACCGCAATGACCATTGGTTACGGTGATTTCACGCCGAAAAAGCCCTTATCCAGATTTTTGGCTATCCTTCTTGGCATCATAGGCGTAATTTTTACCGGCATCATTGTTGCGGCAGCCGTCTATGCAACTCAGCAGGCGCTTCATGCCACGCTGGGCAGATAGGAGAGAAACATGCAGAAACCCGAAATCAAGCAGGACGCGATGTATCAGTTACTGAGGGATGAGAAGATATCCGAGTTCAATCAGCGAAAGGCGGATGGAGAGTCCTGCAATCTACAACAGGCGGATCTGCGTGGTTTGGATCTACGCGAACTGGATGCACGGGGTCTGGATATTCGCGGAGCCTATCTACGTCAGGCAGACCTGCGTGGATTGAATCTATCGGAAACACAAATGGAGGGAACCAGCATCAACGGCGCAAAGATCTCCGGGGCCTTTTTTCCCAAAGAGCTGGCACCGGAAGAGATTTCCCTGTCACTGGTACACGGTACGCGGATGCGCTATCGATAAACCACGCCGCCGCAAGTGAACGGGATGTTAAATTGTAGGAACGGCGCCCCGCCGCGATGGCTCCGTAGATAAGTAAATCGCGGCGAAGGCGCCGCTCCTACGAACACTTCGCAGCAACCTACGGCGTATCCAGCTGGGCCAGGATGTTTCTGGCCACCCGTCGCTGGTCGGCGTTGCCCTCTTCCAGAATCTCATAGAGCAGTTCGCGGGCCTGCTCTACATCACCGACGTCACGGGATGTCTGAACCTGACGAAACCTCTCTTCCACCGATGGTCCATCGTCCTCATCTTCCTCATCCTCGATGGAATCGAGTTGGGCCTCCATCTCATCGTCGGTCAGGGGCACGAAACGATCAGGGTCGACGTAGTCAATCGCAGGGTCTATCTCTGAACCCATCGGAGGCTCAGGCTCGGGGGTTGCCGATGAAGAACCGGCTGTGGCTGTGGCCGTCGCCATCGCAGGCTCGACACCCGCGTCTTCGGAGTCATCCTCTCTCTTGCGCACAAAACTCGCGGAGAAGAAGACACCTATTTCGAACAGCACCCACATCGGCAGAGCCAACAGAGTCTGGGAGATGATATCCGGCGGCGTCAGAAACATGCCGACGACAAAGGCGCCGACGATGATATAGGGACGTTTGGATCTCAGGCTCTCCGGTGTCGTCACCCCCATCCAAACCAGGATAATGGTTGCGATCGGCACTTCGAAAGCGATACCAAAGGCAAAAAACAGGGTAATGACAAAATCGAGATAACTACCCATATCGGTAGCCATCTCGATCCCTTCGGGCGCAGTGCTGGTAAGAAAGGCGAAAACCAGCGGAAAGACGACGAAGTAGGCAAAGGCCACGCCCAGATAGAAGAGCAGGGTGCTGGAAACCAGCAACGGTATCACCAGTCGTTTCTCGTGCTTATAAAGCCCCGGCGCCACAAAGGCCCAGAACTGGTGGAGAATAAAGGGAATAGCCAAAAACACAGCCATCTGCAGGCTGAGCTTGAACGGGATCAGGAAGGGGTCGATCGGTTTGGTTGAGATCATGGTGCTGCCTTCCGGCAACGCGCTTCTCAACGGCTCTGAAACCATGATGTAGAGGTCATTGGCGAAAGGAAACAGCACCAGAAAGATCGCCAGTACAACCAGGACCATGCGCAGCACACGATCCCGCAATTCGAGAAGGTGAGCGACCAGCGGTTGTTCGGAACTTGGTGTAGCCTGGGGATTTTCAGCCAAAGGAAACCTACTTGTCAGTACCGGGGATCTCGCGATCCTCAAGGGTATTCTTGGCGTCATTCAACGACTTGGAGGCAGAGCGTTCGACATCGTAGGGATCTTTTCGGGTATCTTCGACGATCTCCTCCAACGGGTTGGACATCTGCTTTTCGAGGATCTGTTTCAGCTCATCCGCCTTGATCTCCTTGTCGATATCCGCCTTGACGTTAGCCACAAAACGGCGGCCGCGGCCAAGCCAATGGCCTGCGACACGGGCCACCTTGGGCAAGCGTTCAGGACCTATGACCACCAACGCAACGAGCGCGATAATGCCCAGTTCCCAGAAACCGATATCAAACATGGTTGGATCTCAAGCTGTCCCCGAGACGGGGTAAAGGAATCAGACCTTGTCTTTCTCTTTGGAAGTCACTTCCCCTTCCACTACAGTGCCGGACTCAGACTCTTCGATCTGTTCGCGCTTTTCGCTGGACTCGGCCTTTTCACTGTCAGTCATGGCGCCTTTGAAGCCCTTGACGGCGTTGCCGAGGTCAGAGCCGATATTCTTCAGCCGTTTTGTGCCAAACAGCAACAGAACGATCGCCAGAACAATCAACAACTGCCAAATACTGATACCACCAATACCCATAATCTTCTCCGCTCCCCGGTTCAAACCGGATGTCTATCTATCTTTTTCGTACCGGCCAGAGGAAACCTCGGCCATCGATGCGGGGATAATACCCCAGTTATGCCTCGGCGGTAAGCACCGCTGTCACTCAGGCTGAATTCCAGTGACACTATTTGCCACGGCTGGCCTTCTCCTCCAACCCGGAAAGCCCGAAACGGCGTTCCAGTTCCTGCAGTACATCATTTGGCCCCAGACCCTGATGAGCCAGCAGTACCATGGTGTGGAACCACAAATCCGCAGTCTCGTAGATGATCTTCTCCGGCACCCCGTCCTTGGCCGCCATCACAGTCTCAGTGGTCTCTTCACCGATCTTTTTCAGGATGCTGTCCAGCCCCTTGGCGTAGAGTTTAGCCACGTAGGAGCTGTCAGGCTCCGCCTGCTTGCGTTCCTCCAACACCTGGGCCAGTTGTTCCAAAACATCACTCATCAATCAATCTCAATTCACGCCGGATTCGTTAAGCGGCTTGATACTCAGGTTTCGGAGTTCAAGCCATCATGGTGCGCAGGACACATCCATTGGTGCGCGCGGCACACCCTACTACTTATAAATCTGTTCAGGATCTTTCAGCACAGGTAACACTTCGACCCACTCACCATCCTGCAGTTCCCGGTAGAAACAGTTGTGGCGACCGGTATGGCAGGCGATGCCGCCCTTCTGTTCCACCTCCAGCAGTACTACATCCGCATCGCAATCGACCCGGATTGCGCTGACTATCTGCTGGTGTCCCGACTCCTCGCCCTTGTGCCAGAGTTTCTTGCGGGAACGGGACCAGTAGACCGCGTGACCAGTCTCCTGCGTCAGCCGCAGGGCCTCCCGGTCCATCCAGGCCACCATCAGGATAGTGCCCGTCCCTTTCTCCTGGGCAATAGCGGGCACCAGGCCCTGCTCATCCCATTTGATGCTGTCGAGCCAGCTCACAGACGGACCTCGACGCCCTGATCCTGCATGAAGCGTTTGGCCTCGCCGATGCTGTACTCGGCGAAATGGAAGATACTGGCGGCCAAAACGGCGTCTGCCGCGCCCTCTTTCACCCCATCCACCAAATGTTGCAGGTTACCCACGCCACCGGAGGCGATCACCGGGATCGGCACCGCCTCGGCAATGGCCCGGGTCAGTTTATTATCGAAACCGATCTTGGTGCCGTCCCGGTCCATGCTGGTGAGCAGGATCTCACCGGCGCCGTAGTCCGCCATCCTCTTCGCCCACTCGACGGCGTCGATACCGGTGGGCTTGCGGCCGCCGTGGGTGAATATCTCCCACTTCAGGGGTTCTCCCTCGCCGCTCACCTTCTTTGCGTCGATAGCAACCACGATGCACTGGGAGCCAAATCGGGTGGTGGCCTCTTTGACGAACTCCGGATTAAAAACCGCCGCGGTATTGATCGCCACCTTGTCCGCCCCTGCATTGAGCATGCGACGCACATCCTCCACCACCCGGATGCCGCCACCCACGGTCAGGGGAATGAACACCTCGGATGCCACTTGCTCCACGACGTGGACGATGGTCTCCCGATTATCGGAGCTGGCGGTGATATCGAGAAAGGTGATCTCATCCGCACCCTCTTCGTTATAACGGCGCGCCACCTCCACCGGGTCGCCCGCATCACGGATCTCCACGAATTTGATGCCCTTGACCACACGGCCGTTGTCCACATCGAGACAGGGGATGATACGTTTGGCTAGCATGCTTTATCTACCTTTGCTTAACCACAAAGGACACGAAGAACACAAAGAAAAACTTAAACCCTTCGTGGCCTTCGTGGCCTTCGTGGTGAAAACTCACCCCGTCAACTCATCCGCCAGTCTCTGGCCTTCGGCGAAATCTAGGGTGCCCTCGTAGATCGCCCGGCCGGTAATGGCGGCGGTGATGTTGGTGGTATCAGCTTTGCACAGCGCTTCGATGTCACCGATGTTGGTGATACCGCCGGAGGCCACGACAGGAATGCTGATGGCATTGGCCAGCGCCGTCGTGGCCTCCACATTGGGGCCGGTCATCATGCCGTCACGGCCGATGTCAGTGTAGACGATGGCAGAAACCCCATCATCTTCAAAACGGCGCGCAAGCTCGGTCACCTCCTGATCAGTGACCTCCGCCCAACCGTTGATCGCCACCATCCCCTCTTTGGCATCCAGGCCGACGATGACATGGCCGGGAAACGCTTTGCAGGCGCGAGCCACGAATTCGGGTTCTTTCACCGCCTGGGTGCCGATGATGCAGTAGGTCACACCCGCCTTCAGATAGGCCTCGATGGTCGCTTCATCGCGGATGCCGCCACCCACCTGTATCGGCATGTCGGGATAGGCTTCCGCGATACCCTGTATAACGCTACCGTTGACCGGCTCTCCGGCGAAGGCGCCGTTGAGATCGACCAGGTGCAGACGCCGACCGCCGGCTTCAACCCAACGGCCTGCCATCTCAACCGGGTTGTCGGAGAAGACGGTGTCGTCCTCCATGCGGCCCTGGCGCAGGCGCACACACTGACCATCTTTCAAATCGATTGCGGGGATTAGTAACACAATACTTTCCTGATTAGCGTGGGAGCGGCGCCCTCGCCGCGATCTATCAAACTACCGGGTAATCGCGGCGAGGGCGCCGCTCCTGATATGGATTGACCTGTCAACTACTAGCAATAATTTTCATTTTCTCTCTCTCTGTCAATGGCCTCAGTTCAGGATATGAAAGGCGATTCAACGACGGTGGATCACTCTGATATA
>JAMJIN010000533.1:0-1185 GCA_036784775.1 Chromatiales bacterium
AACGTAAAACAATTATTATAATTTTCAGTATAAAAAACAACTGGCTATATAGAATTTGATTACAGAACAGCCTCTGTCTTACAACAAATCACATCTCTATGGAGCCACTTTCAATCATTAACAACAGGCAGTATTGTGTTAGTCAAATTGTATGTTTTTTTCATGCACCATTTCCAAAGGGCATGTTGCAATTCAAGGTATTTCAATGCAGTAGTAAAACTTACATTTTTCGAGACGTCTTGAATCCTTCAGAAGTTTCAAAGTGTCGTCTGCCATAGTCAATCTTATTCACAGGTGTCAGTCAGCCCCTGGTAAGTGATGTCATGGCATGACGATTGATGTATAGCTCACAAGATGGCTGAATGTGCCAGTCATAGTTCATTTTCTGTTGATGGCTTGATGTATTGTTGTCGCTTGTCTGTCTGATGAAACTAAAGTAGGGGAAAATAGAAAGTTAAAATGATTGAGAAGTGTTCTGTTTTCTGTTTGTTTCACATGTGTCAAATCTACTCCCTGCTGGCATAATTGTGATCAGTAGACTTTCTTGATCGCAATGAATAAAGATGATCTGCCCTGTTTGCAGGTGGCAGTGTTGTCTTTCTGCGGTGACTCCTTGTGACCACTGGGTTAACTACAGCTGTTGGTGTTGCTGAAGCTGGCCTTTTTTTCCTTTACGAGTAGCTGGTATTGGATCAAGCTGACACTTCAGGTATCGATCTTCTGGACAGTGGTTTAATTTTGAACCAAAGTCGTTCTGCATGCGCTTTAACTTGGTATGACGGATGTGCAGACACATTGATGATCGATGTTTGGATTGTGTCTGGTATTTCACCTCATGCTGGATTTGCTTGACAGCTCTAGCGACCAGTCCATCTCTCGTTATAGGACAATGTACATTCTCCAACTTGCCCAACATTGTATTTTATTGTATTGTATTTTATTCAGTTCCAACAGGTCCAAAGACCCAGTAACAGGACTGATAACAAAATATAAGAACAATTAATACAAATAAATAATAAAAACAGTAAGAACAATAGTTATAATAAGGGTATAAAACCACACAATACCGACATTACTAACATAGCAAGCTAAGACAGCATTATATATAGAAATGTTTTTGAACTACAGATCTGAAGGTATTGGCTCCAATAAATATATCACAAATGGGTTCAGTTAAATACAGTG
>JAMJIN010000534.1:0-1184 GCA_036784775.1 Chromatiales bacterium
GCTCGGTCGCACACGCACGGGAACATGTTCATCTGCACCATGCCGTCTGACGTCTGGTGTTGTGCTGCATCGATAACGATGCGTACAACGGTGCGTACGACAAGAATCCATTTCACGCCAAGAACTACGCCATCACCTTCCTTGCAGTGTACGTGGACGGACGACAGATACACTTCAAACCTTTCCAGCCCAATTTCGAAGACAACATCTTCATCAGGAGCAACATGAGCCTGTTCACCTCGACCGGCAAGATTTGGAGGGAAGAGGGAACGGACAGACTCGCAGCGATTTCCGGCACGGCTACACTTTCTTCGGTTTTGACATGACCAGTGCGATGGCCCTTGCATCCATCTGGTACAAAAGGGCAACCTGTGCATAGAGCTGCATTTCTGTAACGCGTTACCGACCACCGTGAACGTCATCGCCTACACCGAATTCGAGTCCGTGCTGGAAACCGATAAGAACCGCAACGTCATATACGACTAATGAGATGGACACCCTGCAGATCGCCAGACTAATGGCGATGGACCCGCGCACCTGTTCGATATTTCGCGGTGTCGTACCCAAAGACGGAATGCCTACGACGACGACGATAGACGGCGCTCTGCGTGCGGCCTTCGTGTGCAACATCGACGACGGTGACGAACCGGGCGAACATTGGATAACGCTGTAACTGGACGCCGACGGACGCTGCTATTACTTCTGCTCGTACGGCCTGCCGCCACGACACGCTGCGTTCCGCACCTTCGTGAACGAACATTGTTCCGAGTGGACTCATAATAGCAAGAGATTACAGAGTCCTCTGTCTTATGTGTGTGGACAATATTGCATAGCTTATATATTGCTTCGTTGTAACTGCTTTCCGATGAGAACTTTTATCAACCTATTCTACAGCGATTTAGTAGCTAACGATTGCTGCGTGTTTGATTGGCCCTAAACAGCTGCGACAAGGTAGACTCTACTATCGCACATCGTACATCGATTGAGCGTCTGGCGAGGTGGACGCACCACCCCTAAGCTCGCTATCTCTGGCGTGATGGTAAACATCCGAAAGTCGCCTCATTATCATCATCATAATCAACCTAGAGCCTCTGGCGAGGTGGAGACACTCCTAAGCTCGCGAAATCTCGCGTGATGGTCAACATCCGCAAGTCGCCTCTTCATCATAATAGTTGTAGTTTTAG
>JAMJIN010000179.1:0-7842 GCA_036784775.1 Chromatiales bacterium
ACTGTCGAGGTCGATACACCCGGTACCACACCTTCTCAACGGCTCCCTACATCTTCCCGATTTCTTTCTCGATGTCACTCTTTGTCGCTGGCTGTTTCTTCTGACTCGCTATTTGCAGCTATTTCATCCGGTTACCGCTGTTCGCCAATTATGTTCGGGTTTTTACCGCCATCTACAATTGTGGCCGGAAAACTGAAAAGTCCTGGGATTCAGTCCTTGAAACCATACTCCTTGATCAACTGCCGTACGGTATCGATCGCCTCAGGGGCGCTGTTCAGGAAGCTAAAACCAGAATCATAGAATGACTGGTTGACAGCGTTGCTACTCCAGCAGCAGGCTGCCCGGAAATCGATCTTTTGCGGGTTGCCTTCGAGGTCTGGCAGACGGATCTCCATCGAAAACTCTTTGTCTTTGGGGATCGGCTGGTCGCTGAGCAGCATCAATCCCTCGCTCGAGATGTCGACAACATGCCCAAGCAGCTGTTCGTAATCGGTATCCCAGACACGCAGATAGTAGATGAGATGGCGCCGTTTGATCTGGCGGCGGTCATCCTCTGTCTTTTGTCTGTCCTCATCGTGTTGAAAGGGTTTCTTGATATACATACTGATTTACTGCTCCTTGCCTGTTCCTGGGCTGGCTGCTGTCTGTTTCCCGCATTGGACGGACAGCAGCAGCAATCTATGTTAGCTTTCGGCAGATGGAGGTTTTTCTTGATCAATCTGAAAGAAAAACATCTCTTTATTGAGAATGAATAGGGAACAAAATAGATGTTGTCTCGCCTTTTTTCCAGGGAGTTGTTGCGTAATTCTGAGTACCAGTCGGCCTGGGTGAGGCTGGCGATCTGGGGCTTCAGTGTCGGTTATATCGGGCTTGGCGCCTGGACCGACTACTATGCGGTCGATGTCGGACAGTACTACCTCTTTTTCGGTTTCTTCATTCTGGTCTTTCTGGGCCTGCTGGTCAGTATCTACTATGTGCCGAAGATGCCGGCGCGTCGCTACGTCACAGTTGTTTCCGATATCGTTGCCGTCAGTCTGGCAATATTTCTCACCAACGAGGCAATCAGCCCCTTCTATCTGCTCTACATCTGGATCTTCGTCTCCTACGGTACCCGCTATGGCAAGCGGCTGTTGAAGGTAGCCTCCATTCTTAGCGTCTTCGCCTACAATGTTGTGTTGGTCGCCCTGGATGAGTGGCAGCAGCACACTTTCGAGGCCTTTTTTTTCCTGCTGCTGCTGGTGGTGCTGCCGATGTACCAATACTCCCTGCTGCGCAAGCTGCATGAGGCGCGGCAGGAGGCGCGGCAGGAGGCGGAACAGGCCAACAAGGCACGGGGGGATTTTCTCGCCACCATGACCCATGAACTGCGTACCCCTTTGATTGGGGTGATTGGTATGTCGCGGTTGATGCAATCCACCCGCCTGGATTCAGAACAGCAGGAGTATCTGCACTCAATCAAGGCTTCTGCTCATCTGTTGCGGGCATTGATTGGGGATATCCTCGATTTTTCCAAGATCGATGCCAACAAGCTGGAGCTGGAAAGCAGTGCCTTTGAAGTCCGGGACCTGCTGCGTGGCGTCACTTCAACCTTGGCAACAGAGGCGCAGGAGAAGCAGGTTGAGTTGATCTGTCAGGTGGATGCGCGGCTACCCAGAGAGTTGTTGGGAGATGAACTGCGGCTCTCTCAGATTCTCTTCAATCTGGTGGGTAATGCGATCAAGTTCACCGATGAGGGAGAGGTGATCCTGCGTGTCTTGCTGGCGCCGGGTGACTATAAGGTAACCGTGCCGCATGTTCGGCTTGAGGTGGAGGACACGGGGATCGGCATCCCGGCAGAGAAGCTGGAGAATATATTCGAGATATTCTGGCAGGCGGATGTGTCGACCAGCCGTCGCTTCGGTGGTACAGGCCTTGGAACCACGGTGGCTCGCGACTTGGCGCGCCTGATGGGGGGGGATATCGGGGTCAGAAGTCGACTGGGTGAGGGAACCTGTTTCTGGGTAAAACTCCCCCTGTTGCCGAAGGATGGCAGCAAAGTTGGGGTTAATCCCCCTGCATTGTCCGGCCGCCGCTGTCTACTGTTTGAAGCCAGCGATAAGGGGAGGGCTGTATACAGCGAGGTGGTGACGGAGTTGGGCATGGAGGTAACAGCGGTCTCCAGCGTGGATTCACTGGCGCAGATGCCGAAGCAGGCCTGGGAGCTGATCCTACTCTGTGATTCGGTCAATGGCATAGATCCGGAGAGCGTGCTGAACCAGCTCGATGATTATGTGACCGGACAACCTCCGGTGCTGTTTGCCGGCTATCGAGGGCGCAAGGTGAATCTGCCGACACGGGCGATCCCGGTATTGCTGAAGCCTTTTCTTGTCGATCAGCTTGCGCAAGCCGCAGTGCGGGCGCTGCGTGGTGAGAGTGCGAGCGGTGAGGATGAGGCGGCATATCCCAAGCGTGGAGGCCAGCGTGCTGAAGACAGCGGCGTAAATATTCTGTTGGCGGAAGATAATTCGATTGCTGCAAAGGTGCTGACGACGCTGCTGGTTCAGAAGGGGCACCGGGTGATTCATGCCATTGATGGAAGACAGGCGCTGGAGGCGGCGACGGGTAACGAATTTCATCTGGCCTTTATCGATCTTCGTATGCCGCATCTGGATGGTTTTGATTTTACCCGTCTCTACCGTGAGCAGGAGCCCGAGGGACTGCACATGCCGATTCTGGCGCTCACTGCCAATGCCGCAGAGGATGTTATAGAACAGTGTCACGAGGTCGGGATGGATGGCTTTATCAACAAACCGGTAGAGCCGGAACAGTTGGATTTGGTGATCTCCAGATATGTGCAGACGCAGGAATATGAGTAAGTGTTATGAGTGACCTGGTTGAACGGGCGGCACTCTATGCCACCCAGGCCCATGCACGTATCGATCAGCGGCGTAAATATTCCAACCAACCCTACGATGTCCATCTGCGGGCGGTGGCTGAGATCGTGTCGGAGGTCACCGATGATGAGCACATGATTGCAGCGGCCTGGCTGCATGACACGGTAGAGGACACCACTGCCACGGTGCGCGATATTGAAACGGCCTTTGGTCCGGATGTGGCGGCCCTGGTGTCGGATCTGACGGACATCAGTCGTGCCAGTGACGGCAACCGGGCGGTGCGTAAGGCGATCGATCGGGACCATACGGCAAAGGCATCGGTTCGGGCGAAGACCATCAAACTGGCAGATCTTACCGACAACTGCCGGGATATCTGCAAGCATGACCCCCGCTTTGGACGTGTCTACCTGGCGGAGATGGCGGCGCTGCTCGATGTTCTTGAAAAAGGCGATGAGCGGTTGAAAAAACAGGCACGTAAAGTCTGGGTGCGCTGTCAAGAGAAGATCGGCCACGATCCCGCCGCAGTGTCAAACTCAATAGCGGCGCCTATACGTACCGGTTTTGGTGAGAATTTTGAACAGGGACGTGCCTTGCGGCTGTTTACCAAGTCGTTCTCTGCGCGTGATATTGCCGAACCCCTGGCTTCATTCGATGCGGAAACACCGGCAAAATCTGTGCGCAAGATCTTGCGGGAAAATGGCTGGTCAGTAGTCGGGCTGCGGGATGACGGATTGGTCAGCGGATATGTTCATGAAGAGGATCTGCTCTCCGGCTTTTGCAGGGATCACCACCGGTCATTTGCCCGGGGACAGGTGCTGCGTGAGAATGCATCGCTTTCCGATGTGATACATGTCCTGACCCGGCATGAGAGCTGCTTCGTCTCTATGGTGGGCGGCGTTTCCGGCATTATTTTGCGCGAGCATATACAGAAACCGATTGTGCGCATGTGGCTGTTTGGCATGGTCACCATCATAGAGATGAATCTGGCGGAACGGATCGAGAGAATCTTTCCGGAGGATCTTTGGCGTGAGCAGTTGAGCGAGTCACGCCTGGCGAAGGCGCTTAAGATGCAGCAGGAGCGCACCCGCAGAGGCCAGTCCGGCCGTCTTCTGGACTGTCTGCAATTTTCCGACAAGGCCAAGATCCTGATCAATGATGACAGTCAACTGCAATCGCTTGGATTCGACAGCCGCCGTACGGCCAAGAATGTGGTCAAGGAGCTGGAGTCACTGCGTAACAACCTGGCCCACTCCCAGGATATCGTCGCGCACAACTGGCCGCAGATCGCACGAATGACGCAGCGGATCGAGGAGTTGATTCTTTGGGATGGTGAAGAAACGACGCCATAGGTCGCAAGTTTGACTATCTGCGCATGAAAGACAGCTTTATTTCCGGATAACCTCAGTGCTCAGGCTGGTTAGGACAGATTTGCCTTGCTTTGCTTGTGTTGGTTTTTAGCTTTGGTTAACCTCGCTAGCCATTATTATAAAAAAAGGGGGAAGGCATGTATACGAAAGTACCAGGACGACCAAGTTGCTATGTGATTGGCGGCGAATCCTTTCTAATTCGCTGTGCCGAACATCTTTTACAGCAGGGGTTTGATGTATACGGTATCTTCAGCAGGGACCCGGATGTCAGAGCTTGGGGCGAGGAACAGGAGATTTCTTGCTTCACCAGCGATAGCAGTATGGTGGAACGCCTGCGCCACAAGCCCTTCGACTTCCTTTTCAGTATTGTCAACCTGTCCGTACTGCCCGAAGCTGCAGTGGGGGCTGCGCAGCGCATGGCGATCAACTTCCACGATGGGCCGCTGCCCAGGTACGCGGGGCTCAATACCCCGGCTTGGGCACTCCTTAATCGTGAGCCGCAGCACGGCGTTACCTGGCATCAGATTGCAGGGGGCGTCGACGAGGGTGATATTCTCACTCAGCGCATATTTCCGATCAGTGCGACTGAAACCTCTCTCTCCCTGAATGCCAAGTGTTACGAGTCGGGGCTGGATAGCTTTCAGGAACTGGTGCAGGGGTTGTTGGAAGAAAGCCTGCAGCCAATACCCCAGGATCTGAGCCATCGATCCTATTTTGGTTACTGCAAGCGGCCTGAGGCGGCGGCGGTGCTGGATTTCGAGCTTGAAGCCGAGGCTTTGGAGGCTACTTTCCGCGCTCTCGACTTTGGTGCCTACGACAATCCCCTGGCGGTACCCAAGCTTTGGCTGGGGGAATGGGCGTTAGTGGCCGAGAATATTGAACTGCTGCAGAGCTCCTCGGAGCAGCCGGGGGGAACCCTGCTGGAGATCGGAGAACAAGGCATCAGCATCAGCACCGCATCCCGGGATGTGCGAATCTCCGGACTGCGTGATTTTGCGGCTCAGGGTCGCAATCCTTTGGAAGTGGTACAAGCGGTTGGTTTGAGCGTTGGGAGCCGATTGCCCTTTCTCTCCCACACCTTGCGTGAGGATGTGACGCAGGTTGATGAGGCAGTCTGTCGTGACGAGTGTTTCTGGCGGCGCAAACTGCAGCAGTTGGAGCTGGCAGCCATCCCCTATGTCCGGCATAAACCGGCAGAACGAGGTGGGAGTACGCATGAAAGCAGTTCCCAGACCCTCTCAGGAGCACCCGGCGGCGACCGCTTGGCAGCACTGTTCGCCCACTATATCGCACGTCTCACCTGCCATGAACGGTTCGACCTGGGGTATAGCGATCAACGTCTGCAGGTTCAAGCGCGGGAAGCTGCGGGGCTTATCTCGCCCCTGGTGCCTTGGCGGGTGGATCTGCGTGAGGTGGAGTCTGTGCGTATGCTCTGCGATCAGCTGGAGTCCTCCTTGGCGGCGTTGCGTGAGCACAACGGCTTTTCTCGGGATCTGGCTCTTCGCGTCAAGGGGTTGGAAGGCAGGTTGAACGCTGCTGGTTTGCCGCCGCTGCCGGTTACCGTGATCCGGGGGGGCGAAGCGGAGGCGTTGCTGACCGATGGGTTGCCGTTGGCGTTGGTGGTGCCTGATCAGGATGGCGTCCTGGAATGGCATTACGACACCACCGTCTACAGTAGTGAAATCATCACCCGGATGCAGGCCCAGTTTGAAGAGTTGGTACGCCAGATTGGTGGTAACGAAGAGCGCGCAGTGGGAACCTATTCCATCCTTACACAGGAGGAACGGAAGCAACTGCTGCAAGATTGGAACGACACCTCAAAGACGTATGCCGCCGATGACTGCATCCATCAGCTCTTTGCCCAACAGGCCGCGCAGGCCCGGGAATCCACCGCCCTGGTGTTCCAGGATCAGCTTCTCAGCTATCAGGAGCTTGATCTTCGGGCCAATCGTCTTGCTCAATATTTGATCAGGCAAGGGGTGGGTCCGGATGTGCCGGTGGGCATCTCCCTGGAACGTTCTCCGGAGATGGTAGTGGCCTTGCTGGGGGTGCTCAAGGCGGGTGGAGCCTATGTGCCGATGGATCCCACTACCCTAAGGAGCGGCGGCGCTACATGGTTCAGGATGCCTGCCTCTCCTTGATCCTCTGCGGGAAGGAACACTTGGGGGTATTCGAGGGCCTGGAAGTGGAACTGCTTGATCCGGTCGCAGAGTGGTCAAATATAGCGAGGTTCCCTGGAGATGCGCCGCAGACCGGAGTCCGCTCATCAAATCTGGCGTATATCATCTATACATCCGGATCCACTGGGAAACCCAAAGGGGTTATGGTGGAGCATCGCAATGTGGTCAACTTTTTTACCGGTATGGATGACCGCATAGGTGCTGATGTGGGTACCTGGCTGGCAGTAACCAGCATCTCCTTTGATATTTCGGTATTGGAGCTCTTCTGGACGCTCTGTCGTGGTTTCAAGGTGGTGCTCTATGGGGGAGATGAGGATCATCTGCCCACAGAGGCATTGAGCAGCCGATATCCTGACAAGTCAATCGATTTCAGTCTCTTCTTCTGGAACTACTCCAGCAATGAGGATATCCAAACTCACAGCAAATACCATCTATTGATGGAGGCGGTTAAATTTGGTGATGGCAATGGTTTTACTGCTGCCTGGACGCCTGAGCGCCATTTTCACTCATTCGGCGGGCTCTTTCCTAACCCAGCCGTAATCAGTGCCGCCTTGGCTGCGGTCACCAACAATATCCAGCTGCGTTCCGGTAGTGTGGTACTGCCCCTGCACAGCCCCATCCGCGTGGCGGAGGACTGGTCGGTGGTGGACAATCTCTCCGACGGCCGTGTTGGCATTGCTATCGCTGCAGGCTGGCAACCTAACGATTTCGCCATCAAGCCGGAAAATCACGCTAATGCCAAACAGGTGATGATGGACTCCCTGGAGCAGGTGCGGCAGCTTTGGCGTGGGGAGACGGTGGTCTTTCCTGGTCCCAAGGGTGACGTGGAGGTGACGACCCAGCCACGGCCGGTGCAGGAGGAGTTGCCTGTCTGGCTTACGGCGGCGGGCAACCCAGAAACCTTCCGCATGGCGGGTGAAGCGGGTTGTGGCATCCTGACTCATCTGTTGGGGCAGTCCGTGGAAGACGTGAGCAAGAGTATCCAGCTCTATCGGGATGCGTGGAAGTCAGCGGGGCACCCAGGCGAGGGGCATGTGGTGATTATGCTGCATACCCTGATTGGCGAGGACGAGGAGGCGGTCAAGCAGGCCGCTCGCGGCCCCATGAAGAGCTACCTGACCAGCGCTGCAACACTGGTTAAGGCGGCAGCCTGGCACTTTCCCACTTTCAAGGATCTATCGGCCCGTGGCGTGCAGACCATCGACGAGTTTGTCGACAACATCTCCGCCGAGGATTTCGATGACCTGCTTGACTTCGCTTTTGAACGCTACTACCGCACAAGCGGTCTCTTCGGTACGCCCGAACGTGCGCTGGAGATGATCGACCAGTTAAAAGAGATCCTGATTACCCCCGAGCCTCAGCCATGCTGAGGAGGCGTTGTGGCATGGGTGGTGTGCGCACTGCAGCGTAGCCGAGGCGCGA
>JAMJIN010000535.1:0-1181 GCA_036784775.1 Chromatiales bacterium
TCCCTCCATAACTCCCCAGCGTATTCCTCCACCTGTTGACAACTTGACATTACAACTGCCCTTTCCCTCCATAACTCCCCAGCGTATTCCTCCACCTGTTGACAACTTGACATTACAACTGCCCTTTCCTTCTGTAGCTCCCCAGCGCATTCCTCCACCTGTTGACAACTTGACATTACAACTGCCCTTTCCCTCCATAACTCCCCAGCATATTCCTTCACCTGTTGACAACTTGACATTACAACTGCCCTTTCCCTTCATAACTCCCCAGCATATTCCTTCACCTGTTGACAACTTGACATTATAACTGCCCTTTCCCTCCATAACTCCCCAGCGTATTCCTCCACCTGTAGACAACTTGACATTACAACTGCCCTTTCCCTTCATAACTCCCCAGCGTATTCCTCCACCTGTTGACAACTTGACATTACAACTGCCCTTTCCCTTCATAACTCCCCAGCGTATTCCTCCACCTGTAGACAACTTGACATTACAACTGCCCTTTCCCTTCATAACTCCCCAGCGTATTCCTCCACCTGTTGACAACTTGACATTACAACTGCCCTTTCCCTTCATAACTCCCCAGCGTATTCCTTCACCTGTTGACAACTTGACATTACAACTGCCCTTTCCTTCTGTAGCTCCCCAGCGTATTCCTCCACCTGTTGACAACTTGACATTACAACTGCCCTCTCCTTCTGTAGCTCCCCAGCGTATTCATCCACCTGTAGACAACTTGACATTACAACTGCTCTTTCCCTCCATAACTCCCCAGCATATTCCTCCACCTGTAGACAACTTGACATTACAACTGCCCTTTCCCTCCATAACTCCCCAGCGTATTCCTCTACCTGTTGACAACTTGACATTACAACTGCCCTTTCCTTCTGTAGCTCCCCAGCGTATTCCTCCACCTGTTGACAACTTGACATTACAACTGCCCTTTCCTTCTGTAGCTCCCCAGCGTATTCCTCCACCTGTTGACAACTTGACGTTACAACTGCCCTTTCCTTCTGTAGCTCCCCAGCGTATTCCTCCACCTGTTGACAACTTGACGTTACAACTGCCCTTTCCTTCTGTAGCTCCCCAGCGTATTCATCCACCTGTTGACAACTTGACATTACAACTGCCCTTTCCCTCCATAACTCCCCAGCGTATTCCTCCACCTGTTGACAACTTGA
>JAMJIN010000180.1:0-7839 GCA_036784775.1 Chromatiales bacterium
GGATGTGACGTTCTGACGGAGGATGTATCGACGCAGCGAGGCGGCCTTCGCCATCTATGCGCGGTTTTACTCAGCCGCTAACACCTGCCTGTGGCGCGAAACCGCCTGGCTGCAGGAGATTCAGATATTCGATTCGGGGCAGGCTATGTCGGAACTGCCACAGCATGAATGGGAGAAAAAACTTGTTGAATTTTCTCTGCGCATCGATGAACAACTGGAGAGCGAACGGAGCGGACAGGAGCTGGTGGACGAAGAGGTAGATATTGTCGAGGAGATCATCGCTGCCTCCATTTCCACACAACCCATCTATACAGAGCCGTTTAAGGAGAAGAACGCCTCTGGCAACGAATTCTATACCTGGAACGGTGTGCGCAAACTGATAGACGAGTCTGGACTCTGCGAGACTGGAGAATCCGTCGTCGATGGAGTGCTGCTGTTCCGCACCGTGAAACAGCGTACTTGGCTTGCTGTTACGGAGCGGCAGCTGTTTTGTGTGCTGGATGGTGAAAAGACGCGTAAGCGCGGAAGGCTTATACAGTGGCACGAATCCTTGAGTCAAAATCTACCAGTGCGTGCCCGTGACCGTGCCAACGCGCAAACCGGCCTGCTCAATGTCGGTACCCATGTGAACTGGCTCTATTCCAAACGGCTGCATAAAAGCCCGGGAGAGCTTGAGAAACGGGTCGTCAGTCTGCTTGAGAAATTGTGAAAAGAGGCGGGGCTGCGTCATCCGTATGAGCGATATGGGTTAATCAAATTCGGTTTCATCGTTTTGCAGAGCGGTAGCTATCTCGAAGCGCAGTCGCTTGTCGATGCCGAGACCCTGCCAACCGGCCTCCCCATTCAGAGCCCCCAGGGCTACAGGAAGTCCATCACAATTACGGATAACAAGTGTCTCGGTGATACCATCTATGACCTGTTCGACGATCTGTCGTCCGTACGCATCCTGATAGTCGATGTCGCCGTCCTGGTCCCATTGTGCGCTCTGTACTTTGTCCAGGGTGACGACCGCCAGGGGTCGGCCATCCATCGAGGTGATGAAGGCGTGGATCTCGTCGAGTGTGCGCTGACGTGACGCATCCTCTTCACTGGTTCCCTCAGTGAATTTTAGTTGGTATTCCGGCATGGGTATCCTCGGCTGGACGCGATCCGTGCTTCGCGTCGAATTCGGTTATCATGTATCCGCTTCTCCTTGAACAGGACAGTTGCATCAAAGGCTGGCCTGCAGGTCCATGCCAAAACTGATAACGATGATGTTATGGAACAGAAAACAAAAAAGGTTAACAAACGCGCCGGCAAGGTGATTCACAGCGCCGTATCCAGGCATGCGATCGAAAAGGCGGAAGAGATCCGCGCTCGCTACGGCCCTGTCATCGACTATCCTGCCGTGCTGCGCATACTCGAGGACAGAAGGTGCATTCGCTATCCGGTTGTTATTCAATTCGTCTCCGATGGTATCGACCCCGGTCTGTTTGCCAGGACTGAGCCTGTTTCGGAGAACCTGGATGATGGTTATGTTATCTCGCTGCATCAACGCTTCGAAGATCAACCTGATGTTCTACCGACACTAATCCTCTATCAGTCGGTATTAGTCAACTACGGCGACTTGGCAACCGCAGATGATGCTGAGCTATTCGGTTCCGCTGTTTTGGGTCTGGATCGGGATGCCTACTATAAACAGATTGTCGCCTTGACGGATGCCCTCTGGACCGAATGAACGTTGCTCAGAGTGAGAAGCCTACTCCGGCAGGCTTGCAAGCCATTCAGCGACGACGGCCATCTCATCGTCGTCAATCAAATGCATTACATTTTTCATCGCCACTGCATGGGTGTTATTGCGTGCCCCGCTCTTGATGTCCTTCATCTGCGTCAGCATGTACATCGCGTTTTGTCCCGCAATCTTCGGATACTCGGCCATAACCGGCACCCGGCCTTCTGCGCCATGGCAAGCGATGCAGGTCCGCTCCCTAAACAGCTCTGCGGCGTCCAGTGCCTGTGCCGAATGGGTCAGCATTGAAGCGGCGATTGCCCCAAGGGTCAAAATCAGTGTCTTGTAATTCGTCATTGCGTTATTCCCCAAAGGTAAGGCCGGACAGAAGAAGGTGCGTGAGCACTCAGCCCCTGCCTATACCTTGCATGCCTTGTGCATAGCGACGGTGCCACCGAGCAAGGATCGCCCGGTGATATCGTAAAAACCTAACTCTGAAAGCAGACGAGAGAGCTCGTCCGTGGAGTAGAAGAGGCGGATGGCGTCGACGAAGTAGTCGCAGCAGGCTACGGCATCGGGTCCCGAGCGGATGGCCCAGGCGGTCGTTTTGAGACACCCCTTCAGGTAGAGGCAATAGGCCTCCTTGATGAGATTGTTGGCTGGTCGCAGCATATCAAAATGATAAAAATTCCCGCCCGGTTTCAACACCCGATTAATTTCAGTGAATACATCGATGACCCGCAGGTGGCGTGTTGCGTACTGCAGGGTCACGACATCGAAGTGGTTGTCCGGGAACGGCAATTCATGCACGTCACAGATATGCCCCTTGATCTCGAAACCCAGCTTTGTGGCGCGCTCCTTGCCGACCTGTTGCATGGCGTCGCTGCGATCGACAGCGTAGACATCGAGCTCGGGCTGCTTCTTCAGCAGGTCGATGCCGATGACGTTGGTACCGGCGCAGACGTCGAGCACCCGCTGCCCCGGTTCGACGTCAATGGTGGCAATGAAACGGCGTCGCAGCCCTTTCAGCATCCCCAGACTGGCAAAATCGTTGGCCCTGTCGTAAGTCGCGGCAACGTCGGCAAACACCGCATTTATCTGGGACTCCCAGGTGGCCTCGAACGCCTCTTGCCGGGCTTGTTCTTTTTTTTGAAAACTCGTCATCGTGCTCCTCCGCGCAAAGATGACCGCTGCAATCTGCAGCGTATCCAATCTTTATCGATTTGCCATACTGGCATACTAGTGTGCATCTCCGCTATGACCACGTTCATGATCGGCATTGGACATGCCTTTCGGCAGGTTAGGTGCCGGTTCCGGTTTGAGCTGGGCGAAACCCGAGTTCCTGTTACCCTGCTCCACGTCGTGGGGGTTGTGGCATTCTGTGCAGACCCACCAACGCTTCTTTCCGCCCTGGTTCCACATGCCGATGCGCTTGCCATGGATTCCGTTGCGCCAGGATCGATAGACCTGCCCGTGGCACTTTCCGCACAGTTGCTGGGGCTGGTTGAAGCTGATCTCGTTGCCGAAGTGATCTATCAGCTTGGTTCGAGTGGCTGCATGGTGGCAGTCCAGGCACCAGATCGCCCCTTTGCCGTGTTTCAGTTCCATGGAATCCGGCACAATATCCTTATGCATCTTCAGCGGGCGTGGCAATTTGCTCTCGGGATAGGGAACATATTCGCCGTTATGGCAGGCCATGGCACAGATCGTCAGCAGTTTGTTCCTGTCGATCTGGGGCTCGCGTGGTTTGACCACGGCCTCTTCGTGGGAATAGTCCGCTTCGATTGGCATATCACCCATCGGGATGGTTCCATCGAAAGGATCACCCCAGAACAGAACAGCACCGGTTGTCGGCGAGCACTTCACGTTAGTTAGTCCTGGTTCTATCTCATGTCGCCAAACCTGGCTTAACCCCTTCCTGCTCTCGAAACACTCATTTCCTATGTGGGCTGTTGTTTCCCCAATAACCGGGGCGGCCGATGTAGCTGCCAGCAGGCACAGGCCTATGACTGGTGCAAACAGTTGATAGCGTGTCATCGTCTTTGCTCTCCTGGAATCGGTGGAGTCGTGGTCAGTTTATAGCCGCTTCGGTTGGTTTGCCCTGGACCCGCCGGTTCGCGTTTTCCTGGTAACTGACGTCGCCGAGCAAGATGCCGATAGAACCCTTGAGAAGCACGGTCAGGACAAAGAAGCCAATGGCCCAAACGCCGCCGACGACCATGAGTTCGATGCTGCTCGGGGTGTACTCGACAAATTCACCTATGGGTGTCGGGGTAACGCCCGGGAGCATCAGGCCCATGCCCTTTTCGATCCATATGCCGACAAAAACTGCGACACAGATGAAGGGCAGAAACGTCAGGTTCTTCCTGACCTTGGGTATCAGCAGCAGGATGAAGGAACTGATCATCAACACCATGGCCGTCCAGAAGAAGGGCACCAGTGCATTGAGTCCGTGGTGACCAAACATCAGGTATTTCAATCCCGCCGAGTGTTCGGTGCTGGGGTATAGCTCGGTGACGATTTCGGACATGGCCAGGAAGAGTGCGATTCCAAGACACCAGACGACAATCTGGGAGAGCATGTGGAAGGCTTCGTCGGCGATCTTCAGTGGCGTGAACCGGCGCACCAGCAGGAATACGATGATGATCAGCGACGGACCTGCGGCGAAGGCGGTGGTGATGAACTTGATCGGCATCATCGAATGAAACCACATAGGCCGTGCCGGCATGGTATTGATCAGAAAGGCTGTCACCGTATGGATACTCAGCGCCCATACAATGGCGATAAAGACCACCGACAGATAGAAGGGCTTGTTCAGTTCCTGGCCGGAGTATTTTTTATAGAGGAAATAGAAGCCGCCGATAATGTTGAGTAGCAGATAGCCGGTGAGCACAACAACATCCCAGGTCAACATGGCGTGGGGCCAGTTGAATATCCCGATGACCGGAAAGATATGCCAGAGCCGGTCCGGCCTGCCCATGTGGGCAGTGACGAAGAGCAGACACATGATCACCGCAGCGATGGCCAGCATCTCTCCGAGCACGACGATCCGGTGCAGTTCCTGGTGCTTGTAGACATAGGCGGGAAACACCACGGTCACTGCCGCGGCAGCCACACCGACCATGAATACGAAATTTGCCAGGTAGAATCCCCAGCTGACCTGGTCGTTAAGGCCCGTGACGATCATGCCGTTGACGATCTGCACATATTCGCCGTAGCCCCAGAGCATGATAAAAAATGCCAGGAACAGCATCCATGCCCAGAATAGGAGACCCCCGGTGAAGCCCGCGCGGATAAAATCAAATACGAATTGGAGAAAGCGTTTCACGAGGTGTCCCCTTAGTCCATGAAGTAGAAAAACTTCGGATAGGTATTGAGGTCGGCCCGCAGACGGAAGACCTTCTTGGCCGCCAGTATTTTGCGAACGTCGCTGTCGGGATCGAGTAGATTTCCCATCTTCCTGGCCCCCACAGGGCAGACCTCGACACAGGCCGTCCAGCGCCCCTTCCTGGTGCGCTGGATGCAGAAGGTGCACTTCTCGGCCACACCCTTCATGCGCGGGCGATTACCCAGGTAATGGGTCTTGGGATTCATCTCCGCGGATGGAAGATTGGGCTCCCCCCAGTTGAAGCGTCGTGCCCAGTAGGGGCATGCACCGATGCACATACGGCAGCCGATGCACCAGTTGTAGTCGATGACGACAATGCCATCGGGATCCCGGTAGGTGGTGCGGACCGGGCAGACCTTGACGCAGGGGGGCTTCTCGCACTGCATGCACTGCATGGGCATATAGAAGGCATCCTTTTCAGGAACCTGATCGGGCTCATAGTAGTGCTGGCCTTCTAAAACGACGCCTGCAGGCTTATAGGCGTTGCCGCCAACCTGCACGCCATAATTCTCCGGATAGCCGTGATTGTCTCTGTCCTCCTCTGAGAACTGGCCCTTTTCCATGCGCAGGACACGAATCCATTCGATCTGTTGGTTTTCGCCCCGGGACTGGTTGTTCTCGGCGACGCAGGCCTTGGCACAACGGCGGCAACCGATGCATTTCTGGATATTGAGCGCATAACCAAATAAAACACCATCCAACGCCGGTGCATCGTCTACAGTGACTTTTTTTCCAAACTCCTCCGAGTAGCGCTTCTCAAGTCTGTCGACTGCATCCTTCTTTTCCTCATCTGTCATCAAGCGATAGTTTTTCTGAAAATGTTCAGCCCAAGTGACATTCGTGGTCGCCTTGGCAGGTTTGGGGTCGGAGAGAAGCATGGCCGCCCCGGAGAGCGATGCAACGGTGTAGGTGCCGGCTTTGCGAAGGAAATCTCGACGTGAGGCACCGTTTGCCCCGTTTTTCTGGGTCTCTTCTTTGGACATGATTATCCTCTGATCGATTTACAATCGAGTGAAACGGGGCTGCGTAAAGACGTGTGTGACAGAAGTCGTGGAGAAATTGAGTTGAGCGCCCATCCTGTCATGTTTCCAATCAGTCCTGGATAGCAGATTCGTGCTGACGGCAACTGCATCAGGCTCTGTCGGGATAGTCGTCAACAAATGACTGCACCATGTCCGACTTCTCCTGGTCAGACATCAGTATAAATTCCCGTTCCATCAGCGCCTGCTCGCCTGCAAGGTCATCTTTTCTGTAGCGCTCTTGTAGGTTGGGCAGTGGGGTCGAATCGACTACAGTTTTGGCCAATCCTGCAGCCCCCGCAATGGAGGCCGTGCCGACTGCCGCCCTTTTGAAAAAAAAACCGCCTTGAGGTGTTGACTGTGCCATCCTGTATCGTCGGCAGGTCCCGGACAGCCTGTTCAGGGGATATCCACTGCCGGATCGCAGCTATAGATCGCTTCAACATGCTCTAGCCCTCCCTTGGGCAGTCCCGAGTTCTGTAGGGTAACCTTGCTCTATCGGGTACTGGTTTATAATGACTTGAGAACTGCGTTCCCGGCAAGTTTTATTGTTTTGTAAACGATTGCCGGTGCGAAAAAAGCATCTCTGGATGTTAATGCAAATAGCATGCCACTACTCTGTATTCACAGGTATTTAATTGTTTTATATGTTGTTTTATATTCTTCTAGCTGGACGGTTAATACGAGCCGCTTAATAAAACCTGACAAGATGGCAGGTGATACCGGCGTAAAACTGCTATTTCATTATTTTATAAAGGAATTTTTTTCTGCCAATTTGGCAATGACAGCCAGTAGTTCTTCATTCACAAATAGAAGCACTCACCACGTCTGCATCATTTCAGGTGTTCCCGCCTCAATCAGCCGGGCTGGCAAGAACCTGTCCAGGTGGTCTATCTTCTAAGGAAGGATCTGAAAAAATACCGATATCATGAGCAGGGACATTAGAGCGTTTCGACCACGCGGGCGGCGTGGAATCCAAACGGTTGACAGGCAGGAACAGCCTTTTTTTGCCCATGCCGGCAAGGTATCGGGGAAAAGGCCTCAGCCGGGTGCTTTCTTTCAGGCAAAACTGACGATTGGACAGCCCGGCGACCAGTATGAGAAGGAAGCCGATAACGTCGCCACCGCAGTTGTTCAGCGTTCTGAACACGCTTCATCACAGCAACAGCAGGGTTTCTTCACCATTCAACGTCAGGCGAGTCACCGGGCAGTCGCACCTTCCGCGCCCGCCGGTATGGCGGCCAGATTGCAATCCTCCAGGGGAAACGGCAGTAGACTGCCAAAACGAACCCATACGGAGATGTCGCAGTCGCTGGGTTTCGATTTCAGTGATGTGCGGCTACACACAGACAGTGAATCTGCCAGCCTGAACCGGGCTGTCGGTGCCCAGGCGTTTACCCACGGGAAAGACATCTATTTCAACTCGGGAAAGTACAATTCCGAGACGAAAAGCGGAAAACACCTGCTGGCCCATGAGTTGACTCATGTGGTGCAACAAAATCGTGGCGCTGGAGGCCTGCAACGGTCTTCAATGATCCAACGGGAGATTGAGCTCGATGCGGCAAACGTGCCTACCGGTAACTATCTGTTTCGGGTCGGCAGTGGTATCACGGCGGGCTTCTTCAGACGCATAAAACGTTTCCTGATTACCCCTGAGGCTCAGCTATTGAGTCAGTGGGTGGCGCATACTGAACCTGAAGCCAAATGAGGAGACCGCCATGGCC
>JAMJIN010000335.1:0-2165 GCA_036784775.1 Chromatiales bacterium
AAGTGTAAAGATCATCTAATACATAATTAGCCACATCATTGGTATTTCTCCTATTCAATACATATGAAGTGTCAACATGTATGGGACTGAATTATTTTTAATAAACAAGATGCACAAAAATTATGCTGCATTGCTGCAAGGTCAAAATAATAATGAGTGTTAGGGTTATTTAATATGAACAATTAAAATTGTTTCTGAGCTATATCTTCTTCTTCCCATTAATCACTGGCGAGGCGGTGCTACATCACGATTTCTCCGCAGGATATTGCTGTGAAAACAGACAAAACAGAATATGATAATATAATAAGTCTGACTTGGTAAGAGGTAGTAGTGCTATAATTTCAATTATTTTTAACATAAGATTTACAGTTTATAAGATATTAAGTAATAAACTACAAATGAAGTCGGTGATTTGCTGTGCTCGTTTGGACTTAGTGACATTCTCTTCTGGCATTGGGCAGATTAAGTGATGTGGCCCCCATCCCGAGAGGACCAACGGCAGTGGGGAAGATGGCAATGGCAAGTCTAAGTGGTTTCACAAAGTATTCTTAACAACAAAACCAACCAATTCAACACGAGTCATGCAAACAATTACTATAAATGTCATACTGCTTGAAATTGAAGTGTTTCAAATAATCTAACACTATTTAATATGACCAAGATTCCCCCGTCTTACCAATAATTCCTAAGATTTCGTCAAGGTTGATGTTCGCAGGGCTGGATGTAATGGAAGTGAGGTCAACTTCGTCACACAGCTCGCCTCCAATGCCTGATGTGCAGTTACAGGTGAAACTGCCATAGAGGTTGTTGCATATCGCTCCATTGCGACACGGGTTTTGACGGCATTCGTCTACGTCATACTCGCACAGGTCACCTGCAAAACATCAAGTGACATTCTTCATGGCCTAAATAACTTGACAAGAAGATTAAGCAGAACCTTCTTGTGCAAACATTGTCATCAATTGTAGATTCGCTGAAGCAGCTGTTCTATGCTTGTTTTTAATTGGGTAGCTTTCAGTAGAAATTATTAAAATGAACTAATACTTTTTTCAAAGATTGTAGTTGAAATATCTGTGTAATATTCCAGATGAATAAAATGTAATTTTTTTAATTGTTCTACCTTTAGAATAAAGAATTTACACTGTGATTTGAAGCACGTGATCGTTTCTTTGGAAGTACCCTGTTGTTTTATCCAAGAATCCGATGGGGCTCTTTCCACTAAGACAAGTAAAATATTTTGTGCCATGGATGGTAAATTACTTTAAATTAAATAATTATTTAGTAGCAGTTACACCAGGTATATTTGATAGCATTATCTGCTGAACTGCCTACCTCTGAAGCCACTGGTACAGGTACAAATGAGCCCACGTAGTGCATCGAGGCATGAACTGTTTGCATGGGTTCAATTGGCAGTAGAAGATCTTCTCACATCGCTTGCCCTGTAAGTGACCCTGGCATGTGCATTTGAAGTCACTGCCGATGTTCTTGCAGACACCTACGGTAGAGGCCACAGTAAAGTAAATGGCGAGATGACATCGACAACACAGTTCATTTATCAAATGGGCTCTGAGTAGCACATCAAGTTTTAGTGACTCTTTGTGCTCTGGTCGTTAAAGCATTTACCCGGGGTACTAGGCACCAGTTGATTTTGAACTTGGAGCTGACCTGCAAAGTTTGTTTTAAATATTACATTACATAGCTAAAATAAATTATAGTTGATTAACAGGAAGTTAGCCAGGAATTCCAGAAGATCACCATGGCAACAAGAACTTTGTGTGTTGCCAAACAGTGGCACTAATAATTTTTCTACTTGGGGAAAACAAATTGGGGGAACTGTCAAACTTTTACAATGGGTGGTACATTCTAAAGTGCCAAAGGGGCTATATATAATCCAGAGCCAGGTAATTCTACATAACTCTAATTTACCTGAGGACCTGTTACATTGGACCAAAGAAACCTAATAACACAGATCAGGAACATATAACAGAGAAGCAGCCACTTTATCATGACTGTATCTACTGGACTATGGTGACAATTAGGATGTCAGTGAACGACAGACCCTCACCTGACAATCAGGGTGTGAGTGAATGACAGACCCTCACCTGACAATCAGGGTGTCAGTGAACGACAGACCCTCACCTGACAATCAGGGTGTCAGTGAACGA
>JAMJIN010000181.1:0-5826 GCA_036784775.1 Chromatiales bacterium
GTCCAGGAACCAAAAATATCTTTACTATTAAAACTAACCTTGTTCTTCACATCACTACTGTTTACAACTATTTATGAACATTTTAATTAATAACATATCATACTTATTACAATGGCTGCAAAAGTGGTAAGTATTCTATATGGAGAAGTTAGTAGCCAGACGTACTTGGCTGGACCTTCTTGCCGCGATACCTCCACGACAATTTGGGCGTGGGTTGGCCACTCACACGGCAGATGATCAGGGCATCACTGTAGATACGTGGGAACTGCTCCGGGGGCGCGTCATCAAATGTAATGTCCTCTGAGAAACACAGCCATCAGATCACGTTTACTATCCATCAGTACACATTAGATATAGACATGTAGAAATGCATGGAAAAGAAAACACGCACACACAGAGAAGAGAACAAATACATACAAGTGTTAAAATAAAGACGTTCAGTATAGGCATTTTGTCAATATAAAGCAATCTAAATAATAAAACCCACACCACTATCCAAAACATTTGAACTGTACATGCATTGCCAATGCAGTGAATGGAAAGCCGATTATTGCATAGTTTCAACATGAAAAAAAAAGAAAGTTTGCCTTTCCAATTTTTGCGTGATTATCCAAGTGGACCATCGATCCATCCACTTACATCAGATTTTTTTATTTACAAAGCCTCTTAGATAATCAGAAATAATACTGAAAACGGAACCACTTTTAAACTACAGTTTTGGTTAAAATAAAAGCTTGTCATCTCTTGGAGAATGTCTGCATAGTTTCAAAACATGAAAACATTGACGATGTCTACGAGTAAATGATACGTTTTGAGCGTTTTATTTTTTGTACTACCATATTATTGCGCAGCGGGATATAGTAGTGTTTTTCCGTAGCTTGATTGTAATTTCTGAACGTTGTCGTTATGTCAGACTCGAATGAGTAAGATTTTTAGGGATTTTTGGAAGGTAGTTTTGACATCGATATCGTCCAGAGGCAACACGACACTGTCGACAATGACAGCGACATCAGCCTTGATGAAGATATTTCTAACGGCGCTGATCATGATAAAAACGATATGTTTCATGTATAGGTTAACGGAAATCATAAAAAGACAAATACTGTGATTTCAGTTTTGGTTACCTAGACATGAAATTCTTTTTGCATTTTACAACATATTAATTTATCTACATTTCATATGCTGTCTGTATGTGCTAAGTATTGGTGAAAATTATAATAAAAATGAACTATTGAGAATAATTTTTTTCTTCATACTTGAGCAAAGCATATTTTGTAAGTAAATGCACATAACTCTCTAATTTTTTTGCTATTTATTTCAGCCGTTAGTTCTTCAACTACTGTGCAATTTTTATCAAATGAAAAATGTGAATTTATTTGCATTCATGCAACCCGAGCCAATTATAGGATTTGTTCACAACGTCATTTCATGATTTAATAGGATTCTTTAGGAGACAGTGCACTGAAACAATACAAATCAGCAGCAGGTACAAATTGGTATTAATGTGGCCACGAAAAGGTTAACATAAGAGAAATAAAAGGTATGAAACAGCATTATAAAAAAAACCATATAGTAGAACTACATCACATTAACTGCTACAGATATATGAGTAACATATCAGCACAATTTATTCAAGTTTTTTACTAACATTGCTACAGTATTTTTTAACAGCAAATTTCTAAGCAAGGTCTGGATGGCATGTGACTTACTGAACAGATTCAGCCTGATTGTCTTCTCGATGCGATTTCCGTCAATCTCGCCCTGACACGTGTATGTGCCGGCATCACTGTTCTCGATCGATGAGAAGTAAAGTTTCAGTACCTGTACCCCATCAGACTCTAGGTAGACCCTGCAATTAGAGGGAGTGCTGATTGATCTTTTGTTCATGTGTTTCAAATCGCCTTCATGTTAGAAATTGTGGACCCCGAGTCTTTGGGAAGAAAAATAACTGGCTCACGAATCACTCTGAAATTGTATTTAACAGATGTTATACAAGTATGTTTAAACAAATTCTTCAATATTGTGAAACAGTCACAAAAACAATGGTTAAATTAATTGTGGTCCATCCCTGTAAAACACATGTTTGATGCCTGTCTGACACCACTGGCACATCACTGTGTTTTAACATGAAATATCTCATGTTGTAGGTCATGTCACACGTTATGAAATGACAGGAGATTTGTGGAGAAAGATGACAGGTACATGTGTAGTACAGTGTATTGTGTACGTCAGGTGGGTCCTTAATGGAATTGCATTATAAATTATAGGATTAACTGGTTAGTTTTCTTTATTCTTGGCTTCCAGTAGAGGCTTATGCAGCATGCATAAACAGGGTAAAGACTGGAGACTTGCAAAGTTTTATCTGTTTTTATCAGATTTATCAGTTTTTATCTGATTTAGCAGTCTACTGCACAGCAGAAATTTCTTCCAGGATTCTGTTAATCTGCTTGTTTCAATTTGCATTTTGTTTTTGTCAGGTAAAATATGACTAGATTTAAAGCGTATGTTGTCATCTCAACTCTACAATTTGTCATAAGCTAATGACACCTGGAAGTATTTCACACTGTTACAGTGTGTATTACAAACTGGCAGTCCTTCATAGTGACTGACCTAGTCTGGGAACTTTAGATCAAATGGCTAGAGTTTAGCACCAGTTGAGATAAAGCAACAAATGTTACAATAAATATTTATTTTAGAAGCACTTAGGAATAAATTAATTAAAAAAAAATCACTTGCAAACAGACCTGTTTGAACGAAATATAAACCATGTAAACAAGCTACAAGGATAAAAAAAACAACTGTTGAGAAGTGTGGCCTCATTAGCTAGCTCTGGTAAATGTAGCCTCAATAAAACTGCTTGTTTCCGCCAGAACATGCCAGCCACTGCACAGTCAACTTATTGTGAAAAACAGGAACATTTTTAAATTCCACATACAATTGCTTTGAGCAAGTTTCACTCAAACCAGAGTGAGAGTTTCACTCAAACCAGAGTGAAAGTTTAACTCAAACCAGTAAGTGGATAACAATTACTGGTGTGAATTGACTATATATGAACTAAAACCTTTTAGAATACAACATAGTGCACAGCTGAACAGAAATTTGTAAATAACCAGCGTAGCTGTTGCAAGACTGACAGGAAGCTGCAGTGCATGATGGGACACTGGTGACAATGATATGGACCCTGATGACAGAAAATTTAAGTTTCGCCACTCATAACCAGTCACATGCACATCAACATGAATGGGAAAGTAGTGCATATTTTCCAAAGAAATGTATAAAATTTAAACTAATATTGCTTTTGTTAGACATACAAAATGTCAATATGTCATTGGCTCATTGGCTAGCTAGAATCGCGCTGTGTACTCATGACACCCACCCATGTGACACCTGGTGACAAGAACACCGTACCAATGCTAAACAAGAACATCACATGTGTACGACGCAAAATATCACCAGTAAAACTTTGGCGACATACACACAGACAATGCATGCGAAAGAAATTCTTCAGGGTGGGACGGGGGAGGGGGCGTGTTTCAATGACCAATTCTATGGGGGCACAGTGTGAAAACAGCCAATGAAAAATGAACTTCAGTGAAAATGATTTTATGATACTAATGAAATCTGGTTGAAACAAGACACCAAACAGACGGTACTACTATAATTTGTCCTTTTAAATAGAAAGATGACCTAACATGATGACAATGATAAGTGGTATAAAATTAAGTTGATGCCAGGCTAACATCATAAAAACACTAGTAAAATGACAATGCAAATGATAGCAACTGGAGGAATCACTTACGACTATGGTGCAGCGCTAAGCAAATAAAAAGTAAAGCAGCAAGATCATTAAGATCAAGCTATGTGCAACAGTATATACAGTAGAGAGATAGAAAAACATTGGAAACTGTCAATGGTATCCACTGTTGCCATGGCAATAGTGCTGTGGCAGCCTGATGAGATTAGGTGGCACTTTTACATAAAGTATATGCGCATTTCTTTTTTCAAGATTTCAATCAATGACATTTAGAATCAGACCAATCTATACCCAGATTTATATATTATCACCCACCTTTTCTCAATATTCTTAGCAGTAGAAGAACATAAAGAGCTAAAACTGTTTAAAAGCCTAAGCCAATTTATTCATCTCGCCAATTTCACAAAGCCAAGCAAGATCAGTTCTGAAACGCGTACCACCCAAAAAAGACAGAACCACGTCTACGAACATGGTATCTCTAGGACATGTTCTAAACAAGAGTGCTCACAGTTCTTGTCCTCCTTACCTGCCGGATCGGTTAATGATCTCCTGTCCGTCGTCATCAAACCACTTAAGATGCGGGTCAATATCTGGACTGTCCAGGCCATCAGCAAAACAGGACCACAGCGTTTGCGAATTGAGAGGCTTGATCTCCTCTTCACCAGTGGGGCTGATGTTGATGTCCGCGGTCACTGCAACACAACATTTTTTATTGAATTTTGACAGTCATCTTACAACTGAAATTATTTCAGAATAAATCTGGGAAAAAATTTGGCAAAAGGAGTCTGGCTCTATATACAATGACAAAAGGCTATTCACACATTCGTAAATTACCCGATTTAACACTGTAACAGGCAAAGTAAAAAATCTTTCAATGATTTTAACAAAAGTATGCAATATTTCAAGGTAGCTAGGGTAGCTATTATATGCTTGACTTGAATTGAGTAGTTTCATTAGAAGTTTTTAAGATAAACTAACCGTTTCTTCACAGATTGTAGTTAAAATACTCTATAATATTCCAGATTAAATTTTTTTTTGAGTTTTTCATTTATTTGATTATGTTACAAGATTTTGTAAATGTGAAAAATAGCCACAGAATGCCAAATTATATCGTTTTGAGAAAATCCCCAAAGAAATAAATGACATATATATAAGTATAACAGTGTCACTGATAACTTAAAGGAAGATTTTGGTGAACATAAACGAACTACGTCTGTTACCCCACCGTGAATGAATTAAGCAAAAGTTGAATGACAGCTTAAAGTGGCAGTGTATTTTTGACTGTAGTTTTTCTAAAAAAGTAAATTAAGCATAATTTCTTGGTTGTTAGTGATAATAGAAATGTCAATAGATACACGTATCATGCTTGAAATGTGACGTTTTTCATTGCTGATATTGAAGTCCCCTTAATTTGCTATAACAATGGCCCTTGAATCTGTATTTATAACGTGTTGTTGTTTACGATATCAGGTTACACAAGCCATCTGACAAACACATGGTAGGGCTGGTTTACGATCATTCTGATTGGCCCGTTATTAGTTTTTATAGGTTCAAAGGCACAATAAACTATGTTAGCGCTTATATGTGCTGGTTTAAGGACATGATTTAGTTAGGTAGATATAATACTGATGTGTACTGGAATCACATCAACCAGACATATGTTCTATGCTCATGGCAAAGGAATTAAGCTGGTTCGAAGATCGGTGCACACGTGGTCGTTACTATGGAAACATCGTCAACGTTTCTAAGAAGTCAGGGGGATTTACAAAAGGACTGGGTTTTTAAAGGATGGATTGGCGAAATATGACGTTAGTGACTGGTGATTATTTGTGGTGTCGACGTTCAGTTCAATATTTCCTAGCATGTTGAGGAAAAAATAAAAAAATCAACTGACACGTTAGCCACCCCAGCTACCTTAAATCGACTGTGCATATTATTTAAACTGTTCACACGCTAGTTTTGAACATCAATGAAGCTGATTCGTGATGGGATAAACTAACCGTTTCTTCACAGATTGTAGTTAAAATACTCTATAATATTCCAGATTAAATTTTTTTTTGAGTTTTTCATTT
>JAMJIN010000536.1:0-1178 GCA_036784775.1 Chromatiales bacterium
CAACCTTCTCTTCGTCCCATTCACTTCCTGGAGGGAGCACACCAATGCCCGGTACTTGAGCAGGTCCAGCGATACTCGGTCGTTGTCATCGATGCTGAGACACGTCCTCACAGTACAGCCGAATTTGATATTTGTCCGTGCCTTCCTATACACTCATAACGCGGTACGAGCACTACCATGCATCGGCGGCGCCTTTCCTCCCTTCGCGCAGCACACTTTGCCACCCATTTTTACCGTGTGACATCTTTGCTGTTCTGACAAGCGATTTATCGGAGCCTGAGATGTGTTACTCGGCTGTGGCTCTCAGCATCACAGCCGGTTGTAGGATGGCTCCCAGGGGTGTTACTCTCCAGGGCCCAAACACCACAACCGGTTGTAGGATGGCTCCCAGGGGTGTTACCCTCCTGGGCCCAAACACCACAGCCGGTTGTAGGATGGCTCCAAGGGGTGTTACTCACCTGGGCCCAAACACCACAGCCGGTTGTAGGATGGCTCCCAGGGGTGTTACTCTCCTGGGCCCAAACACCACAGCTGGTTGTATGGTGGCTCCCAGGGGTGTTACTCTCCTGGGCCCAAACACCACCTTCGCCAGTATTAACCACTGGTCTGGAACATTTCCAAGATCCAGCGCGGCGCCCACGATGCACACAGTGAATGTCCTGCTGTTTATGTTTATTCCACACTGCATTGTAAACCTTTCTAGGCAGTTGACTAAAAATAGCCCACAATTCTTGGTTGCTATATTGGTAGTGTTTCTATTACCTGGGGGTTGTCTTTCCGACCAGCTTAGCCGGGGCTGAGGGTTGGATAGGTATACCCTTGGGAAGGCATATTTAGTGCGTTGCTGTTGCTAGTGAACAATTCGCATATCGAATCTCGGACTTTCATGAGACGTATTACTTACGGCTTACGGATCCCTTAGGAGCCATGTGTCGCATAGGGCATGTACAAAAGACCGCCATTCCACCCAGTCAGCCGACCTCTGTGCCGCCTCTTCCCATGATTTCCACCATGCCGCCTCTTCCCATGATTTCCACGCATCTCGCTCTTTCTCCACCATTCGTCGCCACGTCCCTTTTGTTCTTCCGATCGATATCTTTCCCACAGGTGTCCAGGATATATATATATATATATATATATATATATATATATATATATATATACATACATACATACAT
>JAMJIN010000182.1:0-7638 GCA_036784775.1 Chromatiales bacterium
CGCTCTTTTGGATAACCCATTTATTGCTCTCTCTGCCCACTCTCATTGGTTATTGAAATCCCATTTTACTGGGTGGACAACTATCCTGACAGAGGGGGCCTATGCGGAACAAACAACATTTCAAATACACAGCACTACTGTTTTCAATGTTCTTTACGACCATAAATCTACATGCCGCACACGGACCTCAACATGCAGGTTCAAATCATCAGAATCCCGGTTATGTTAATCAGGATGGATATGTGAGTGACAATATCTACGGCGTGAAAAATCTGGCCTATTATGGCGACTGGGATGCCAATCGGGTGTTTATTATCGATGTTGATAATATGGAGTTGCTAAAAACCGTTGAGGACACAGGAGACGGGCCGTATGGCATCGATCAACAGGGGGTAACCAAAGCTTATGCTTTAACCCGTAAAACAGAGTCTGTGACGGTAGTCGACAATTACAGCATTGAAAATATTGGCCAGATTCAACTGGAACATAAACCCCGTTCTACTAACTTTAATGCTGACACGGGTCTCTCTTTGATATCCGGCGGTGATAAGGTAATGACCAGCATCATACGTGTTGATCATGGCGTGGTTACCAAAGTTGTGGGTTATAATGAACTCTCTGAACCACACGACTATGGTGGTTCACTCGCGACAGGCCACCCTCTCTGGGTGGATGATCAGCGTTTCTTTATGCTCGACCGGGCAGCACGTCAGATTCAGCTATGGAACCGTAACGGTGACTTGCTTTCAACGCTTGCCGCCCCCACTTCAGTACACCATATTTTCAAATCACCTTTAGATGTGGATAACGACACTTTCTTCGCAGTTGCTGAGGGTAATCAGGAAGCGCAAATATCACCATCGATCTTGCGTTTTAATATCAAGAGAAAAAGGATGATAAAAACCGGCGAGGCTATCCTCAGCGATTATGATCCTGAAATGCTGAATCCAGCTGAAATGGGTGCCCATCATGCCGACTTCCACCCAGACGGCATCCATATTTATATTGGTTCCACTGAAGGCCACGTTTTTGTTGTCAATAAGGATTCAATGAGTGTTGAAACCATGATTGAAACGGGCGTTGGTTCCGGCCACACAACATTTGCGCCAATGCGTGATCTCGCATTTGTTACCAATCACAACGACACATATATGACAGTGATCGATACCACCGATCACAGCTGGTTGAAGAACATCGAAGTCGCCAGTTCCGCTTCCCCGGATTACAAGTCACAAGCGCACACTTCAGCAGTCAGTCCAGACATGAAATATTTCTATAGCGCTGCAAGCCATGATGGTGTGTTTTTTGAAATTGACATGGAAACACTCGAAGTTACACGTACACTTAATCTCGATGGAAATGCCCTTATGGGCAGCTTCATATGGGATGGCGATGGTGTGAATATGTAAATCAATCTTCGGATTTACCACGAGAACAACCATAAAGGAGCCGGTGACAAATTCAGTTGTCACCGGCCCCTTTAACAAACCAGCACCCATTCAAAGCTTCTGCCTGATACGCAAAAACGACGCGAACCGGGGAATCCCGTTGGCGGTGTAGCCTTGGTGTTTGAAGGTGATGATCGAGCCTATCGATGGGGGATCCTCCCGCTCCCGATCACTCAAGCCAGTGCCGATATAGAAACGCCTGCCATCCTCCAGTTCCACCCACAAGGCACCAACCTTTCCTGTATATTTTCCCTTTCCGGGCCGGTAGCCGACCACCCTGCCCTCCCGATCATCGAAGCGCTTTACCTTGAGTGCGTTGGAACTGCGGCTGAATTCGTAGAGTGTATCCGGATTCCTCAAAACCAGACCCTCGCCACCTGCGGCTTCCACCTCGGCCAACCGAGCCTGCAGGTGATCGTCGCTACTACAACGAATCTGGGGAATGATACGGATACGGGATACTGGATATTGCTTTAGATAACTCTGCAACCGTCCCAGACGGGCACCCAGATTCCCCGGCGCATTGGGCACCTCGAATATATTGTAAGTGACACGTTTCCAGCCATCGTGGGGCTGATCACGTGAGGTAATGGAGGCAACCTCCTCAAACCGCCCCCGGCCGATCCAAAGTTCACCATCCAGTTCAAAAAGCGGGAAATCTTTTGTGAACCAGTCCGGGGCGGCGAACGGGTTGCCTTGGCGGGAGGTGAGTTGCCGGCCATTCCAGTAGGCCCGCACCCCATCGAGCTTTTCACTCATGTGCCAGCCAGTGATTTCCATTCCTGGCCGATAGTTTTTTAGCAGAAGAAGGTTTGGTGCATCCGCTGAAGCGGCGAGAAAGGGCAGAATAAACAGCACAAAAACAAGACTCGTCCTTGTCTTTTCCATGATCACTTTTCCTTGTTGATCCAGGTAAACAGCGATTATATCTTAGCGCATTATCCGCCACCCCAGAAACTCAGAGTTAAGTATACTGTCACCAGAACCCTCCTTATAGTATTTAAGAAAAGCATTTCGTAGCCTAAATTTAGAGATAACCGCTATTTGCACCCTCCGGGTATAAGTTTCGTTTGAGCAGACGAGCTGCTCAACTCAGCTTTATGGAGTACTTGTATGGCTAGGAATCTTTTCGATTGGCATAAGTTGCCCCATTTCAGCGTAATGGCTCACACTGGGCCGGATACCCATCACGCCTCAGCGCAGAAAGAGGCATCCCCCTCCCCTGAATCCACCCTGCCCTGGCACGCCATGGAGGCGGATCAGGTACTCACTGCCTTCGAATCCGTCAAAGAAGGCCTCAGTGGCGAAAACGCCGACCTGCGACTACAAGAGTACGGCCCCAACAAGCTCCCAGAGGTACGTCCCCGCGGACCACTGCTGCGCTTTCTCGCCCAGTTTCACAACGTTCTGATCTATGCGTTACTGGTAGCCGGCATCGTGACGGCGATGCTCGATCATCTGGTGGACTCCGGCGTGATCATGGGGGTGGTGTTGATCAACACCATCATCGGTTTCATACAGGAGGGCAAGGCGGAGGATGCCCTGCGCGCCATCCGCCAGATGCTCTCCGCCAAATCGCTGGTGTTGCGTGACGGCCAACGTATATCCATTCCCGCCGAGGAACTGGTCCCTGGTGATGTAGTGCTGCTGCAATCCGGCGACAAGGTTCCAGCCGACCTGCGGCTGTTCCGGCTCAAGGGGTTGCAGATCCAGGAGGCCGCCCTTACCGGAGAGTCGGTGGCGGTGGAGAAAGCGATTGAAGCTGTGGCAGCCGAGGCTGCGTTAGGGGATCGGCTCTGCATGGCCTACTCAGGCACTCTCGTGACTTATGGTCAGGGGGCCGGGGTGGTAATAGCCACAGCCGGAGAGACAGAGATCGGGCGCATCAGCGCCATGGTGGCCGGGGTGGAGCAGCTTACTACGCCCCTGCTGCAACAGATGGACCAGTTCGGGCGCTGGCTCACCGCAGGCATTCTGGGGCTTGCCGTCTTCACCTTCACCTTCGGTGTACTGGTGCGTGACTACTCATCCTCCGAGATGTTTCTCGCTGCGGTAGGACTGGCAGTAGCAGCCATTCCCGAGGGACTGCCGGCCATCATGACCATCACCCTGGCCATCGGCGTGCAGCGCATGGCGGGACGCAATGCCATTATTCGCCGCCTGCCGGCGGTAGAGACCCTGGGAGCGGTGACAGTCATTTGCTCCGACAAGACCGGCACTCTCACCCGCAATGAGATGACCGTGCGCAACATCGCCACCGTCGACGATCTCTACGACATTAGCGGCACTGGCTATGATCCTCACGGAGGTTTTTCCTATCAGGGCAAGGAGGTCACTCTGGCAAAGCACCCGGTGCTGTCGAAGATGCTCCGGGCCAGTCTGCTGTGCAATGAGACCGCCCTGCGGCACTCGGACCACGGCTGGCAGGTCCATGGTGATCCCATGGAAGGTGCCTTGATGATAGCCGGCCTGAAGAGTGGGCTGGATCCTGAGACCGGGGCCGCTCTCTACCCCCGTGACGACATTATTCCCTTCGAGTCAGGCCACAAGTTTATGGCCACTCTGCACCACAGTCATAAGGGGCAGTATTTCATCTTCATCAAGGGAGCGCCGGAGCGGATCCTCGAACGCTGCGCCACCCAACTCAGTCTTGAAGGCGAAAAACCACTCGACTGTGACTGCTGGGAGCGGCACATGCAGACCATGGCATCCAAGGGACAGCGCCTGCTGGCGGTAGCCATGCGCCCGGCTCACGGTGGACGTCTGGACCTGGAGTTCAAAGACGTGGAGAAGGATCTCACCATGCTCGGTCTCTATGGCCTGATCGATCCTCCACGTGAGGAGGCCATTGCCGCCGTGGCCCGCTGCTGCGAGGCGGGAATCCAGGTGAAAATGATCACAGGCGATCATGCCGATACCGCCACTGCCATCGCCCGCCAGCTGAAACTGGCAAACACTGACAATGCCCTCACAGGCCAAGCCCTGGATGCCCTCTCGGATGAGGAATTGTTGGCGCGGGTTCAAAAGGTGGACATCTATGCCCGGGTCAGTCCTGAGCACAAGCTGCGTCTGGTGACGCTGCTGCAGAAAAGCGGAATGATCGTCTCCATGACCGGAGACGGGGTCAACGACGCCCCGGCCCTGAAACGCGCAGATGTTGGCGTGGCCATGGGCGACAAGGGCACCGAAGCGGCCAAGGAGGCAGCGGAGATGGTGCTCGCCGACGACAATTTCGCTTCCATCACCCACGCGGTGGAAGAGGGCCGAACCGTCTACGACAATCTGAAAAAGGCGATCCTCTTCATCCTTCCCACCAATGGCGGCGAGGCGCTGGTGATCCTCGGCGCAGTGCTGTTGGGCTTTCAGGAGCTGCCGCTCACCCCGGTGCAGATCCTCTGGGTCAACATGGTCACCGCCGTCACCCTTGCCTTGGCACTCGCCTTCGAGCCACCCGAACACGGTGTAATGAAACGTCCCCCCCGCGACCCGGTCCAGCCTGTATTGAGCCGCCACTTTCTCTGGCGCATCGCCTACGTATCGCTGGTACTGATGGCTGGGACCTTTGGCCTCTTCGTGTGGGAGATCGAACAGGGTGCGAATATCGAGGTGGCCCGTACCGTAGCGGTGAACACCCTGGTCTGCTTCGAGATCTTCTATCTGTTTAACTCCCGCTACATCACCGAGCCGGTGCTCAACCGGCGCGGCCTATTCGGCAGTCGCTACGTGCTGGCGGCGGTGGTCATCCTGGTGCTGTTCCAGCTCGCCTTTACCTATACGGGGCCTTTACAGACCCTGTTTGGCACCGCTGCAATAGGAGCCGACGTGTGGCTGCGCATTCTTTTGGTCTCCTCCAGTGTGTTGTTCCTGGTGGAGGGGGAGAAGGCGCTGGTACGGCGGTTTCAGGGAAAACAGGTGCACCAGAGTGTTAAACTGTAGGGTTGGTCGTTGGGTTCGGTGGCAACAGAAGAAGGTTTGGCGCATCCGCCGAAGCGGTGAGAAAGGACAGAATAAACAGCGCTATAACAAGACTCGTCCCTGTCTTTTTCATGATCACTTTTCTTTGTTGATCGAGGTAAACAGCGAACATATATTAGCGCATTATCCGCCAGCCCGGAAACTCAGAGTTAAGTATACTGTCACCTGAACCCTTGACAGGAAAAAGGAATGCGCTCGACTCCAGAGGAGATTAAAACCAGCGAGGAACACTTTCGCCGGCTCTACGAAGAAGCTCCCCTGCCTTACCAAAGCCTGGACGAGGAAGGCAGGATTCTCTCCATCAACCGAGCCTGGGAAGAGACATTGGGTTATACCCGTGAGGAAGTTCTTGGCCAATCCATCGGCGAGTTCCATGCGCCAGGCCAGGAGGTAAAACTCAGCCAAGCTTTTGCCGAATTTCTAGCGTGCGGTTTGGTCGACAGGGCCGAAATCCTGTTCCAATGCAAGGACGGCACTGAAAAACTCTTTTCGATAAACGGTCGTATAGCCCATGACGGGCAGGGCCACTTCCTGCGCACCCACTGCATACTCACCGACATCACGGACATCCAAAAAACCGGGATGCAATTGCTGCGGAAAAACGCTGAGTTACGCAGCCTGCTCGACGCCATTCCCGCACCAGTCTATTTTATGGATCGCCAACTGCGTTACCAGTCGGTGAACCAGGCATTTCTGGCCTTCATGGAGATGCCTGCAGAGCAGATCATCGGTAAAACTGACGCAGAGCTTTTTCCCCCGAATACGGCCAAGGAATTCGAATCCAGCGATTATAAGGTAATCAATGATGGACACGTCTTTACCGACCTGAGCAGGCGATTCCCGACCCGTCGGGCGCCATCCGCTGGTTCTCCACCACCAAAACCCCGGTATTCGACGCCGAGGGTGCCGTAACGGGACTGGTGGGAGTCAGCTTCGAAATCACCGAGCATAAGCAGGCCCAGGAGAGACGCCTGGACGAGGAGAAAACCCACCGGGAAACGCTGGTCCGTGAGGTGCACCACCGCATCAAGAACCATCTTCAGGGGGTAATTGGGCTGCTGCACAATCTTTCACAGAGCGGTCTCCCTGCCGAAGAGACCCTTAACAAGGCCATATCCCAGATACGCTCCATTGCCACCGTTTACGGGCTGCAGTGCGACACCGGCGGTGGACGCATAAAGATCAGCGAACTTCTCCTGGCCAGCGTCAATGTCTACCGCAACACACGCCCCGCACACATTGTGCTGGAGGTCGACGAGGTCTGCTCGATGGAACTGAATCGGGAAGAGTCCATACCTGTTGCTCTGGTGATCAACGAACTGATTACCAACGCGATCAAACACGCTTCACCACCACCCGGGAAGCAACCGGTAGTGATTGAATTTGGCACGACGAATACCGGTGTCCGCCTGCGGATACGTAACCACAGCAAGCGTCTGCCGGAAAGCCTTGATCTCGATACAGCAACGATGCTTGGGACGGGCCTCAAGATCGTTCGCACACTGCTGCCGACCAAAGGAGCCAAACTTTCACTTGAGTCAAAATCGGGGTTTGTGGTTGCGGAACTGCTGTTGGAACCTCCAGTGATCTGGAGTACAAAAGAATCGTAACAGGAACTAGATCCCTTTTATTTCCAGGCTTTTTCGATAGAATGAACTAATCTGCTATTAATGGGCAGGAGTATTCTAAGATGAGGGAGCGGCTCCCCTCCGCAGTTCAACGGATATGAAGATAGGGAATGACAATGAGCAGCACAAAAATCCTCTTGGTCGATGATGACCGTCTGGTTCTCTCCACCTTGGGCGAGGGATTACGCCTCGCTGGTTACGAAGTGTCGGAGGCGGACAGCGGTGAAACTGCCATCGAACTCTGCAGCAAACACCATTACCATCTAGTGGTTCTCGACATACGTATGCCTGGGAAAGACGGTATCGAAGTCGCCCGTTGGCTGCGTCACAATAGCGACATCCCTTTTATCTTCCTCTCAGCCTACGGCGACGACGACGTGGTGGACCGGGCCGTGGCGGAAGGTGCGTTGGGTTACCCCCAGCGTTGCATAAAAACAGGCCAGCAATGACTACGCTGCCTTCTCGATTTCATCCAGGTAATGCAATAACTCGTTTTGCACAGCCTGGTTGGCGTTCATAGAAAGTGTCAGCCAACCTTGAGGACGGATCAATCGACCGGCACGCTGAATAACCCGCCGCCGTAAAGT
>JAMJIN010000537.1:0-1176 GCA_036784775.1 Chromatiales bacterium
CAACAGACGACGAACAGCTGCAGATGGCCATTCAATTCACGCAGCAATGTTGGCTTAGATATGCCCAAGACATTCCATTGGGGCTAGGACCACTCTTTAAAGCTCGCCAACGTCTATCGATCGCAGAAGACTTGCTTGTGTATGACTATCGCATCGTTGTGCCAAGATCCATGCGACAGGAAATCCTCAGTCGGATACACGATGGACATCCGGGGGTCGTCAAAAGTCATGAGAGAGCGAAAATGTTAGTCTGGTGGCCAGGGCTGAGTGATGAGATATCTACAATGGTGGAGAACTGCAGCCACTGCCAAATAAGACGCACTGCTCAACGCAGCGAGCCACTAGTGACGGCACCACTCCCCTATCGTGCGTGGTCACAATTAGCAGCAGACCTGTGTGAACTAAAAGGAAAGACATATCTTGTCGTCATCGACTAGTACTTGATACAAGCAGTCCGGGCTTCCCCCAGTCGAACGGCGAAGCTGAACGGGCAGTCCAATTCGCAAAGAAGATCCTCGTTCAGGACGATCCATCCCTGGGGCTGATGACGTATCGATCAACGCCGGTAGCAGTAACCGGGAGAAGTCCCGCCATGATGATGACGCAACGAGAGATGCAGACACTACTGCCATGTTTCAAGAGAAACTTGTACCCGAAGAGTCACCCTGACGTACGCATCCGAGACGCTCGATACAAAGCAACTTATCAACGGAACTTCAATAAGCGCAGGGGAGCACGTCCCTTGTCAAACCTACAAAAAGTGATCAGGTACGAGTCAAAATGGGTGGAGAACAACAGGAAAGGTGCAACAACAGTACAACACCCCAAGGTCATATCTTGTGGAGACAGACCAAGGCGCTGTGCTGAGGAGAAACAGGAAACACCTACAGGCGATACCGGAAAGGCCTGCACAAACGGCCGCGACAGCGTCGAACGTATTGGCGTACCCGGAAGCAGACGCACCAGCAGATGACTCGACGCCGATGGTGCTAACGCCACCTCTTCTACACAGCGAGAAAACGTTCGTTGAAGACATCCCCGAAGGAGTCTCTCGCAAGACGTCAGCAGACAAAACGCCGCCTCGACGCTCTTCGCGTGCTTCAAGACCAGTCAACCGTCTCATCAGTGAAGTGTAGCCTGCAACAATGCAGAGCGCACAATAATCCCCTATCGTAT
>JAMJIN010000538.1:0-1175 GCA_036784775.1 Chromatiales bacterium
ACCAGACGTATCTTGACATCGACGCCGTTGATCAGGAATTTATCTTGCAGAAACAGATCCACGTGTAGACGACCCATCATGTAGACGACCAGACTCCGTACGATGTTCCCTCGTCGAGCCACGAACCCTTCATTAGCCGCGGGTCCGTCGACTATGTCGACGGCATCCATGGAGTGGCCGTGTCCTTGTACAACAGTTGATTCGTCATCTGCGCGACCTTGGCATCGGTGTCGTAACTCAACAGCGTCTCTATGTAGGCACGATACGCATACGTTTTGGTCGAAGGGGTCACGAATGTACCGTTCAGGTAGACGTCGACTTCACTGAACAACGAATGCAGCCAGTTATTCACTCGTCCCACGGGATGAGCCAAGAGGAGATCTTCCCCACTGGCTCGCGTCACCTTCACCTGGACGTGTATCATCGTGTTGGCGAGATCTAGGTAATCATCTCCCGATCCGGGTATCAGGAATTATATCGGTCAATCCGAGTCCAGAGAGGCCATGGGCTGATGTTCCATTACACCACTGTCGACGATGCTGGTCTGAGTCGGGGGTACGCTAAAGAGATCCAGCTCGCTCTTGACCCCTTCGCACCACTCTCTATGTACGAAAGCCATCGTCGTCGTCGAATATGTCGGCTTTACATTAATAGTATACGGAAGGTTCTGACCAAGCAAATCCGGCGACAATGTGCACGATTGACTTCCGTTTCCGGTTTATTGCGCATACGCACAGCCTTCTGGGTAGCGTGAGTGCCCGTGGCAGCTGTGAAGCGCACCCTGGCGAATGGAGATTAGCATATCTCCAACCCCAACATGTTGACGGCTGTGTAACCCTAAACTTATGTCGTCTGCGGTGAACCCTGACCCTGACGGAGTGACCTCTACCCCGAGCCCTAGTGGTGAGCTAACCCCAACCATAACCCATCTCCCTAACGACTTGATCTAACGATAAGCCTTTATATCCAGCTGTAAGCATTGTTCACTCAAGGCCCTCAGGTGAAGAAGTGGTCAAGGGGTCATGTAATAGGGTCAGAGGTCATCGGACATAAGAGAGCAGCGGCGGTGGCGGTGGCGGTGGCGGCGGCGGCGGCGGCGGGGGAGAACATTATTCATTAACAGAGATCCGGCGCGGCATTCATTAACAGGGATCAAAGTGATTGTTAGCATAAAT
>JAMJIN010000183.1:0-7576 GCA_036784775.1 Chromatiales bacterium
GGATGTGACGTTCTGACGGAGGATGTATCGACGCAGCGAGGCGGCCTTCGCCATCTATGCGCGGTTTTACTCAGCCGCTAACAACCGTCAGGCCAGCCTTTCATAGAAAGAGAGACATTGGTCCATCATCGGCCGAAATGCCTGTGGAACAGGAAGCGCATCCAGATCCACGGCGGCCAGCATATTCTTCAGATGCACCCCGAGGTCGGTGTCCCCTTCCATCAGCAGATGCCGCTGAAAAAAGAGCGTGTCAGGATCTTCTCGACCGGTAATCAGCAGCATATAGTCGTAAACAGTCCCACTGATAGTGAGATTCGCAGGCTCACCTCCGTTCACGCCAGCGATGAGACCGTCCCGCAGCGAGAGGGCATAACTCAAGCTCGCATCGGTCACCTGAATGCGTACAGTCCGGTCTTCCAGGAAGTCCAATTCACCCTCTGCACGTTCAGTGGCAAAAAGATAATTCAGCATCTTGCCCAAAACCAGGCTGTGCGCACGCTCAGGTACCAGACGAAGCGGTAGGGAGAGAGGCCTTGGCAGACGCGGGCGTTTCGCTATGGTTTGCATCATGAGTAGTGCTCATTCAATGTGATAATTACGCTTTCCTACAAACTGTAAGGTGTGGAGATGTCAATCATCCAGATCATACCAATAGTCAGTACAATCTGCGAGAATCGCTTTTTATGAGCATAGCAGCGGAAAATCCATTCGATCTGGATCAGGAGAGCACTTACAAGGCTTGGCGGGAGGCAAAACTCAAGGATTACCCTGAGTCCCTTGGGGATTTGGTAGTGGAGATAAAGGATCCGCGAAACCTGAGCGAATCTGAATATCAGGAGATCCACCGTCTCTGCCGCAAGGCTAATATGGCCATCTGGGCCGGCCTCTCCGGGCACGACTCTGACAAGAATATAATTCGTGACTTGGGCCGCCGTTTCGGATTGGAGCACCTGGACCACAATATGTGCGCGGATGAAGACGCAATCACCTCGCTTACTGTCCAGTCTGATGCACTGCACCAGGGATATATCCCCTACACTACCCGCCCAATCGCCTGGCACACTGATGGATACTACAATCCGCTGGATCATCAGATCCACGGCCTGCTGCTGCACTGTGTCAATCCTGCAGCGGAAGGTGGTGAAAATGATCTGCTGGACCACGAAATCGTCTATCTACTGATCCGTGATAAGAATCCCGACTTCATTCGCGCCCTGATGCATCCCAAGGCAATGACGATTCCAGCCAATATTGCAGAAGGGAAAGAGTTGCGCCCAGCCCGCAGCGGCCCGGTTTTCGCAGTCTACCCGGATGGCCACCTGCACATGCGCTACACAGACCGTACCCGCAGTATCGAATGGGGAGAGATTCCCTTGCTGGATGAAGCCGTTGATTTTCTCAAACAGACCCTTAACACCAGGACAGCTTGGCACTACCGGGGAAAACTACAAGCAGGTCAGGGACTTGTCAGTAATAACGTACTACACACCCGGAGTGGATTCGAAGACCATGGGCAGCAGCGCCTACTCTACCGCGCCAGGTATTTTGACCGAATCAGGAAAACCTGAACAGAGGCAGGTTGAAGAGAACGACCAATCTGTGCCAACATCCGCCACCCCTGCAACACATATCCCGTACCGGGCAGAATCATGAGTAAAGAATCCCCCTATCCTGTTGAAATCAGCCTTCACAAAAAATCGCGTCTGCTGACATTACGCTTTTCCGACGGAGCAAGCTTTGAACTGCCTTGTGAATATTTGCGGGTTTTTTCCACTGCAGCCGAGGTAAAAGCTGATCCGGCGCCAGTTACTGGAAAGGAAGATGTGAATATCGAGAAGATTGAACCCCAGGGTCAGTACGCCATTCGGCCGATCTTCGACGATGGGCACGACACGGGCATTTTCTCATGGGAGACTCTCTACAACCTGGGAAAGAATCACCTGCAGAATTGGCAAGACTACCTTGCTCGCCTGAAAACAGTTGGTTATGAGCGGAATACCGATCCATCTACCGAGCGGCGCATCAAAATCTTCTACTTCTCCTGGCTGGTCAGCAAATTGGGCAAACAGACCGAAGAGATGATTCTCCCTCCCTCAGTCACCAATATAGAGTCGCTTCTCAAACTATTGCGCGTGCGTAAATCTGATTATGCCGCCATGTTCGAGGAAAAACTGATCCGGACCACCGTCAATAAACAGTTTTCCGAGTCATTTACCCTGCTTGAGGATGGAGACGAAGTGGCGCTGATTCCCACTTCCCCGACACCACCGGCAACGCCAAATGCCTGATTCTCCCTGCAGAATCACCCGAAAAAGTTTCGCCAAAAAAATAGGCTATTGGCTCTTCACTCCAATAGCAAGTTAGGGTAATATTCCCCCTCCCAAATTGCGGGTCGTTAGCTCAGTTGGTAGAGCATCTGACTTTTAATCAGGTGGTCGCAGGTTCGATCCCTGCACGACCCACCATACTCAATAAAAATTAAGGGGGGCGGATGATTATCATCCGCCCCCCTTAATTTTGCGTAACAACACGCAGTATCGCTACCCTACCTCGCTTTCTCAGCCGCTGGAATCAACCTTTCAGCACCAACAGTAAGCAGATTTTTAAACGGCCTGCCAAAGCGCCGTTCCACATGCTTGTTAATCAAAAAAGAGAGGTAGAGTACCAAAGCAATCACACCAACAAGAAGAACATATTTGTTCACAATCTCCCCAAGGGAATAAAAAATCATAAAACCGATATTTTGGTGGATGAGATAAAGTGGATAGGTCAAGGCCCCATAAAAGATAAACACTTTCTTATTAATCAACCTGGTTTTACCCATAGCGATAAAACCAAACAATACATAAAACCCTGCAATCACAAAACCTATCACAAGCTTTGAGAAGTGGGTATTAAAATGCACGCTTCCTACATCGGCTCTCTCAAAAGAGTAGTGAAGTGACAGGTAGAAAGACAAAATGATCACGGCCACTTTATAGATGCTTGGCCCCTCCTGCCGAATAATGAAGAACGTCGCCCCAGCAATAAAGTAGGCCGCCCACTTAGGAAAAAAGAAAAAATCAAGCACCCCACCCATGTCATGGAAGACATTCACCAATGCCAAAACAAGCCACAAACCAAGAAAATACTTGATCCACTTGAGCGTATTGGTCAGGACCAGCAGGAAAATCAAAAAATAGAATTTAATTTCAACCAACAGACTCCAATACACACCATCGACAAATTTAATATCGAAGAAGCCGCTGATCATTGGAAGGTTGTAGATATACTGTGACAAAGTAACCTGGTATCTATCACCACCGATAAATACGATTACTAACGCGGTCAGGGTGACGCTTGCCCAAAACGCGGGATAGATTCGAGTAATTCGAGAAATCACAAATGCGGTGTAATCCTTGTTGACCGCGGTCATCAAGATCACGAAACCACTGATAATAAAGAACAAGTCTACACCTAAAGCTCCATATTTAAAGACTTCTGCTAATACAGGGAATGATAAGATGCTCATATCATTGGCCGCGAACCCTCGAAACGTGAAGTGAAAAAACACCACGGCCACGGCGGCAAGAAAACGCAGCAAATCAATTTCATAGTAGCGCTGCTTATCCTTGATTTGCATATTTCAATCCTAAATTTAGAGTGGCGAATCCACCAGCTAGTCCAGCTGCAGCTTCAGCTCATTGATCCAGACACGATATCCGGCAGGGTTCAAATGAACGCCATCCCCCAAATGATAATCGGCTCTTAAATTCCCGCTATTATCCTGTAACCTGCCGCCACTATCAATGTAACGGCAGCGCAGGTCATTACTACAGAGTTTTTTCAGCTTTATGTTCAGGGATTTTATGCGTCCGTTACTGCGAGATGGGTTTTCTGCCAAGACGCTGTCAATGGGGAAAATTGCCGCCAATACAACAATCGAATCAGAGGGAAGTCTATTCAGGATAGCTTGGTAATTGGAGACGATATCATTATCATCCCGCCTGGACAGATCATTGACACCCACCTGAAGAACCACTGCACGCGCGTTCCCAAGAGATTTATATTCCGGCAACCTATTCAGAATGCCCACTGTGGTATCTGAAGCGATTCCATAGTTAACCGATTTTTCTTCAACACATGTCACACACAACCCCTGAATCTGGCTATCCCCGATAAAGAGGGTGTATCCAGCATTCAGATTCGCATCGACACGGGATTGAAAGGCAACTAAGGCATGGTAATACGGCGTCAATTCCTGCTTAAATCGTTTCCCTACATACGACTCCATAAAGTCCGACTTGAGAAAGAGCAGGACCAGAATAATATGAAGCAGCAACAAGTATATATAGAACAGTCGTCTGAATGTCTGTTTGCCATTTTTCATTAGTTGGAATGATTATCAGAGAATATCAAATAGAACAGATCCCCCTGAATCATTGGGGGGTCCTCAATTTTTTGCGCATTGCTCATGGCAGCGTAACCGATTCCCCTTATATTAATATCCATTCTAAAGTCCTCGATGTGAGCCTGTCCACAGTATTCAAAAGGGTAGTGTTTTAGGATTTCAGGGGAAGCGAATGCTCGGAATAGGATTTTTATTCCTCGTCACTTACATTATTTATCGAGTTGATGGCCAGAATTACGACTCGGTTACAGGGTGGCTTTTTACCCAACTTAGCAAACTCATGTAAACACGGAATGGCCAAGCCAGGATCCCACGCGCAGAGTATTGTCATGCAGTGGAAAGATGCTAAACTGCGCGGGCTTGTGATCCAGGGTATAGGGCAAGGAATCTATTTGGAATTTCGGAATACGAAGTACGCGCGCTACAGGTTTGGAAAATTTCAGCCTAGACCCACCGATCCGTCAATGGAAGCCATAACTGCCTCGATCACCACCCATCAAGCCTTCTGATCATTATAATTTTAATATCTTAGAGTTCGGGAATGAACATTTTAGGAATATCAGCATTTTATCACGATAGCGCGGCGGCACTGGTCCAAGACGGAAAAGTCACCGCCGCCGCCCAGGAAGAGCGTTTCTCGCGCAAGAAGCATGACGAGCGGTTCCCGCAGCACGCGGTTCGCTTCTGCCTCGACCATGCGGGCCTCTCCCTCGACGATGTCGATCATGTGGTTTTCTACGACAAACCCCTGATCAAGTTCGAGCGTCTGCTTGAGACCTATCTCGCTTACGCCCCCAGCGGGTTCCGCTCTTTCGCCGCGGCTATGCCCGTCTGGCTGCGGGAAAAACTCTTCCTCAAGGATCTTCTCAAGAAGGAACTGGCGAAGATCGGGGAGTGCAAGCCCACTGAGATACCCAGTCTGCTGTTTACTCAGCACCACCAGTCTCACGCCGCTTCCGCTTTCTATCCCAGCCCCTTCGAAAAGGCCGCTGTCATGTGTCTGGATGGCGTCGGTGAATGGGCCACTTCCACTGTCTGGCTCGGCGACGGCAAGAAGCTCACGCCTCAGTGGGAGATCGACTTCCCCCACTCTCTCGGCCTGCTCTACTCCGCCTTCACCTATTTTACCGGCTTCAGGGTCAACTCCGGCGAGTATAAGCTGATGGGGCTGGCGCCCTACGGCGAACCCGTCTATGTCGACCTGATCCTCGATAATCTGCTCGATGTGAAGGAAGACGGCACCTTCCGCATGGACATGAAGTATTTCAACTATGCCAACGGCCTGACCATGACCAACGAGAACATGGACAAGCTGTTTGGCGGACCGCCCCGCACCCCGGAGACCCCGGTGACCCAACGTGAGATGGATATCGCCCGTTCCATCCAGGTGGTCACCGAGGAGATCGTGCTCAAACTCGCCAAGACTGCGCACAAAGAGCTGCAGACCGATTACCTCTGTCTGGCAGGCGGTGTGGCCCTCAACTGTGTCTCCAATGGCCGTCTGCTGCGAGAGGGTCCGTTCAAGGATATCTGGATCCAGCCGGCAGCCGGCGATGCCGGCGGCGCCCTGGGTGCGGCCATGTCTGTCTGGCACGAGTATCTGGACAACGAGCGCACGGTCGATAAGCACGACAGCATGCAGGGCTCCTATCTGGGCCCCCGCTACGCCGACGATGAGATTACCGCCTATCTGGATTCAGTGGGCGCCAAGTATGAACGCCTCGATGACAGCGAGCTGATGCCCAAACTGGCCGGGATTCTGGACAGCGAAAATGTGGTCGGCTGGATGCAGGGTCGCATGGAGTTCGGACCCCGTGCCCTCGGCGGACGCTCTATCATCGGCGACCCCCGCAGCAAGAAGATGCAGTCGGTGATGAATCTCAAGATCAAGTATCGCGAGTCGTTCCGTCCCTTTGCCCCCTCTGTGGCCCACGACCGCGTCTCTGAGTTCTTTGAGTTCGACAGCGACAAACACGTCAGTCCCTATATGCTGATCGTGGCGCCGGTGCATGAGGATAAGCGCATCCCGATGAGCGAAGAGCAGCAGCAGCTGTTCGGCATCGAAAAACTCAACGTGCCGCGCTCTGAGATCCCCTCCATCACCCACGTGGATTATTCCGCACGTCTGCAGACCGTACATCCGGAGACCAACCCGCGCTATTACGATCTGATCAAGAACTTCGAGTCGAAGACGGGTTGCCCGATAGTCATCAACACGTCGTTCAACGTCCGTGGCGAACCCATCGTCTGTACGCCGGAGGATGCCTACCGCTGTTTTATGCGCACCGAAATGGACTATCTGGTGATTGAAAACCACCTGATGTCCAAGTCGGAACAGCCCAAGTGGGAAAAAGACGACTCCTGGAAAGACGAATTCGAACTGGATTGATCTGTAACAATGGAACACACAATACCTGAACTCGACAAAAAAGGACTGCGGGAATTCGGCCTGGTAACGGGCGGCATCATCGCAGTCATCTTCGGTCTCTTCTTCCCCTGGCTGCTGGATATCAGTATCCCGCTTTGGCCCTGGGTTTTGGCCGGCGTATTGGCCGTCTGGGCACTGGTGGCGCCCAACTCGCTAGGCCCCGTCTACAAGGTGTGGATGAAGTTCGGCCTGATGATGAGCAAGATCACCACTCCTCTGATCCTCGGCATCGTTTTTTTCCTGGTGATCTTCCCGGCAGGTCTGATCATGCGGCTGTTCAATGACCCCATGCGGCGCAAGTACGATGCGGATGCCAAGTCCTACCGGATCGACAGCCACACGCCTGACAAGAAGAGTTTGGAGAACCCCTACTAATGATCGACCTAATCAAAGACCTTTTCGGTTTCATGAAAGAACGCAAGAAGTTCTGGCTTGCACCCATCATCATCATCATGCTGCTGCTTGGCGCTCTGGTGGTGCTGTCCCAAGGGTCTGCCGTCGCGCCTTTTATCTATACCCTGTTTTAAACCACTGATGCTGCACGGAGTCCGGGGCTCCGTGCAGCATCAAACAGTATTTCAGTCCGTAAACAACGCGTTTGCGCTTTTAGCGTTGCTTGAGTGTAGATGGCGGTAAAAACCCGAACATAATTGGCGAACAGCGGTAACCGGATGAAATAGCTGCAAATAGCGAGTCAGAAGAAACAGCCAGCGACAAAGAGTGACATCGAGAAAGAAATCGGGAAGATGTAGGGAGCC
>JAMJIN010000539.1:0-1174 GCA_036784775.1 Chromatiales bacterium
CCCATTTATTGCTCTCTCTGCCCACTCTCATTGGTTATTGAAGTCCCATTTTACTGGGTGGACAACTATCCTGACAGAGGGGGGGAGTGCCCGGCACCTGATTCTGTCATCTGATGCAGAAAGGCAATGACGTCATCAAGAAATGTTCCGGTCATAACGGAAGGAGAAACGGGGGGGTCGCCGACCACCTTTCCCGTCAGTACGCTGATATCATTAGAAGAAAATGCCCTGTCCAATTCGTAAAAGTAGTTGATGGCGTAGATATCCTTATCGCCATTATCTGAATGGACCCTGGCTCTAAATTCCTGGTCGCTGTCAACAAAATAGAATAGGAGACTCTCCTCCTGCTTGCTCATCTCATTCAGCTTGAGATAGACAATATTCCGCATCAAGGATGGGCCTTTGTGGTAGAAGGCAGATCTGTCGAAGTTTCCCAATACCCCTGCCAATGACTTTCTCTTTTCATTCGTCAGTTGATCGATCTGTTCCAGTTGCTCGTCTTGGCCAAAGTAGAGGGTTTCAAGCCCATGATCACTGAAATAATGAGAGATTTCCCTGTTATCCAGAATACTATTTGAGTGTTTTGAGTCATCGGCAATGATCACGGATACTTTGTTGAATTTGTGATCCTGGAATCCACCATATTGAAACGATTGACAGAGATTGAGCAAGCTGTTCAGACAGTTTCGCAGATGTTGAGGCCTGTCGGCTACAGGAATAATGATGACGAATGTATGCCTGGAATCGCGCCCAGTTAAGGCAATATGGCTCTCCATCTCCTGAAAAAGCCGGTGATACCATTCGATGAGTACGTCATCGTAATTTGATGTCAGGAAATCGTTTTCAATACTTTGAATGGATGTTTGATAGACAGGAAGAATCTCATCGATCTGTTTCTGAGCAGAAGGTAGAGATAGTTTCTTATTGAGTGATTTGTTAAGAAGGTTTAATGCTGGATTATTGGTGTGTGTCTCAAGAAAACGGGTGAGAATTTTGTAAGAGGCCGAAACCATAATGCATGAAGCAGTGGTTTATCTTTTTGACATGTAGGTTGGAAAGGCATTTTTATCAATGATTATCTCTATAAGATTGGGTCTACGCGGAAGCGTGTGGGTTGATATTAGCATTCCTGGGTAGTGGCGGAAGAAATGCTGCAACGATTTTCAGCTTGAGA
>JAMJIN010000540.1:0-1173 GCA_036784775.1 Chromatiales bacterium
GACGCCTTGGCGTCACGTCGAGTAAAAAAATTTATTCTGCACTAAAAGACAAATATACTAGTGACTTTTTCGCACTGTACTATTATTTGTTTTGAACAATTTGCCCCCCCCCCACCATACTGCATTCAGCACTATATTATTTTGAATGAGAGACCCAGGCATGGGCACGTGGCCGCTGTCATGCGTAAGACCAGAGCTACCTATCATTATGCTGTGTGACACATTAAACGAAGGGAACGCGAGTTGAGAAAAAGTAAAATGGCAGAATCTGTATCGACGAACAAACAACGCGACATATGGGTGGAAACTAAAAAAAATGCTATCCGGAAAGAAACCCTCGATCAACTCAGTTGATGGAGCGTGCAATCCAGAAGCTATTTCGGAAGTTTTTGCATCAAAATACGAAACACTTTTTCAAGGTACGCCTACTGAGCCTGCAGAGCTACAGTCTTTATATCGAACTATTAAGAGTGGTGTCACAGCTGACGATCGAAGTTATTCTTCAATCACAGTAAATGACGTCGCAGATGCCTTGAAAGATATCAAGCTAGGCAAACGAGACGGAAAATATAGTTTATCGTCAGACCATTTGGTCAACAGTAGTAGGAGATTTTTAATAATATTGTCGATCCTCATGTCGAGCATGCTTGTTCACGGATACAATGCTGCAGATTTATTGTCATCCACTATTATTTCAATACCGAAAAATGCTCGTGGAGACATGAGTCAAAGCGACAACTACAGAGGGATAGCACTGTGTAATTGTATTTGCAAGCTGTTTGACATTATACTTATGAAAAAATGCAGCGATGTATTGTGCACTAGCGATCAGCAATTTGCATTCAAAGCGAATCACTCTACCACTCTATGTAGTGGAATATTAATTGAAACTGCCAATCATTTTGTAAATAATAACAGTTGCGTATACAGCTGTTTTCTAGACGCCTCTAAAGCATTTGATAAGGTTCACTACGGAAAGCTGTTCAATTTGATGCTTAAACGCAATGTACCTAGCGTAATTGTTAGATTCATTCTTGACGGATACATCAGACAATGTATGTGTGCACAGTGGGAACGTTACAAATCTAGAATTTTTTATGTACGCAACGGCGTGAAGCAAGGGGCGGTTATATCACCGATACTGTTCGCTGTATACTACGATGAATTAATAGC
>JAMJIN010000184.1:0-7558 GCA_036784775.1 Chromatiales bacterium
AAATCGCTCAAGCTCATGCCTGTCTGAAATTGGATTGGATTCTGTGCCATGTCCGCTCTCCTATTGTGGATCGTGGCATCATCTTGCAACAACCAGTGGCTCATTCCGTGAGTCACTGCTGAACATTCGTACTAATCAAGTCAAGGTTTAACCCGTCACAGTAGTCCATGAACTCGTCCCGCAGCCCGGCAATATGCAGATCGGAAGGGATGCCCACATTCATGTGTACGGCGAACATCGGGGTGCCGGTGTGCGGCGCAGCGTAGCTTGATGTCATCATGTCTTCGATATTGATGCTTCGCTGGGAAAAAAATTCCGCCAGGTGGTTTACGATGCCGGGGTGATCCATGGCGACCACATCTACAGCGTAAGGCAGCAGATTGCTGGAAGGGGTCCGCTCCTCAGTGCGTTTGGTGATGATGGTAAGGCCAAGTTCCTGTTCCAGTTCCGGCAGGGCGTTTTCCAGCTTGGCGAGGGTATTCCACTGCCCCTCGACCAGCAGCAGGATAGCGAATTCGCCACCAAGTACAGTCATGCGACTGTCGGCGATATTGCATCCATCGTCCAGGATCTTCTTTGAAAGTGCATTAACGATGCCGGGACGGTCCTTGCCCAGTGCGGAGATTACAAGGAAGCTGTTTGGAGTGGTCATTTATCTTCGTGTTGTTTTGATTCTGGGTGTGCGCCTGAAGTGGGGGGCACTGAGCCTTTAATTCACACTAGCCTGCATCATGTACAGACGGCCGGAAAAGCGCCAACATTTTATTGGTATCAGGTTCAAAGTGTAACACGTCGGCGGCTTCCGTCCGGCAAATCGCTTTTCAGTCGACTTGTCAGCATCGCAAGCCGCAGGATAACATAGCGGATTGAGCTTGATACCGAGGGTTTTCGAAGAGATGTTTCGCGGCAGCATGGTGGCGATGGTCACTCCCATGAAGGAGGGTGGTAGTCTGGATGATGAGGCGCTCTATCGTCTGGTGGACTTCCATGTCGAAATGGGGACGGATGCCATCATCGTGATGGGCACAACAGGTGAATCCGCCACGCTGGATGAGACAGAGCACTGTGGCGTGATCCGCAAGGTGGTTGAATACGCTGCGGGCAGGATTCCCGTCATTGCGGGTACCGGGGCCAATTCGACCACAGAGGCGATCAGCCTGACACACTGTGCCATGGAGGCAGGGGCGGATGCCTGCCTGTTAGTGACCCCCTATTACAACAAGCCGACCCAGGAGGGCCTCTACCTGCACCACAAGGCAGTGGCGGAAGCGGTCGATATCCCACAAATTCTCTACAATGTTCCAGGCCGTACCGCCTGCGACATGCTGCCCGAGACCGTGGCCCGGTTGGCAGAGGTGGAGAACATCATCGGCGTCAAGGAAGCCAGCGGCGATTTGCAGCGGGTGACGCGGATCCGCGAGCTTTGCGGAGCCGATTTTGGTATCTACAGCGGAGACGATGCAACCGGCTGCGAGTCGATGCTGATTGGCGGCGACGGGGTGATCTCCGTAACTTCGAATGTGGCACCCAAGCTGATGCGGCAGATGTGTGAAGCGGCCTTGGCCGGGGAGCGCGAGGCCGCAGAGCGGCTGGATGCCAAAGTGGCGGCGCTGCATGCGGCGTTATTTGTCGAATCCAACCCTATTCCAGTGAAGTGGGCGGTGGTTGAAATGGGCTTGGCGTCGAAAGGTATCCGCTTGCCGCTGACCTGGCTCTCTGAAGTACACCAGCCAAAAGTACGGGCTGCCATGGAGCAGGCTGGCGTCTGCTAAACCAGTTAATAATTATCCGCAGATTTGCGGGAACTCAAGGTTATCGAAAGATCGAATCCAGCTATGCTGCATACTGTTAAACGACTGATTCTCATCCCGGCCCTCGCTGTTCTGCTCCACGGTTGCAGCTCAACCGGGGATATCTTCTCCGACAAACAGACGGAGTACAGAAACCAACGGGAGATGGTCGACAACCTCGAAGTGCCCCCAGACCTTTCACGTTCTGCGATCAATGATGCGTTGAGTGTGCCGGAGGCGGGCGCGGCGGGGAGCGCCTCTTACTCTGAGTACGCCACCAACCGGCAGGACGGAGGTTCAACCACGCCCAGGCTGGCCGGCAGCACCGTTTTACCCCGTGTGAAGGATGTCGAGGTCGAGCGCGACGGCGATCAGCGCTGGTTGCTCATCAATGCAACTCCGGACGAAGTCTGGCCCAGGGTGGTGGAGTTCTGGCGCCAAAACGGTCTGCTGCTGGTGGAACAGGATCCCACCGTTGGCATCATGCGTACCGACTGGCTTGAGAGTCGGGCAGATGTCAAACAGGGTACAATCACAGAACTGTTTCGCAAGGTTCTGGACAGCGTCTACTCTTCCGCTACCCGTGATCAGTTTCGTGTACGCTTGGAAGAGGGAGAAAAAACCGGCACTACCGAGCTCTACCTGACCCACAGGGGCCTTGAAGAGAAACTGGTAGAGAATGTCGGAGGAGACGCCGATACCACCTACTGGACGCCACGACCCAATGATCCAGGTGTCGAGGTGGAGATGCTGCGTCGCCTGATGGTCTATCTGGGTACGAGCGGGGAACATGCTGAACAGGCGTTGGCGCGCAAAGAGGAGCGCAAGGCACGTTCTGAACTGGTGAAATCCGCGACCGAGGCCTACCTCATCATCAACGAAGGTTTTGCCAGAGGTTGGCGCCTGACCGGCGTTGCCCTTGACCGTGTTGGGTTTGCGGTAGAGGATCGCAATCGCTCTGAAGGGATCTATTTTGTCCGCTACATCGATCCCGACAAGGAGGGCGGCAAGGAGAAGGGTTTCTTCTCTAAACTCGCTTTCTGGTCGGATGATAAGGTCGACAGCGAGAATCAGTACCAGGTCAAGCTCGAAGCCGAGGGTAAGACGAGCCGGGTAACCGTGCTCAACCAGCAGGGAGAACGTGATAATTCATCGACGGCACTGCGTATTTTGACGCTGCTGCATGAGAATATCCGTTAACTCGACAACCACATATTTGTCCGAATAGTGACGTGCGTTTTGCGTCGTTGGGAAGTGGCAGCAAAGGGAACGCGCTGCTGATCGAAACCGGCCATGTGCGGGTATTGGTGGATTGCGGTTTTCCTGCCAGGGAGATCGAACGGCGGCTCGGTTTGCTGGATGTGGCTGCGGACTCGCTGGATGCGGTCCTCATCACCCACGAGCACTCCGATCATGTGAGTGGTTTGGGGCCGGTTACCCGCCGTTATAAACTTCCCGCCTGGATGACTGCCGGTACCTACAGAGGCGCCAGGTGTGGTGAGATACCGGCACTGCACTGTATCGATAGTCATGCTGGCCCCTTCTCTATCGGCGACCTGAAAATCACCCCCTATCCTGTACCTCACGACGCTCGTGAACCCTGCCAGTTTGTTTTTCGGGCGGATGGGGTATCTCTTGGTTTGCTGACTGATGCCGGGCACATTACGCCGCATATCGTCGATAATCTTTCCGATTGCGACGCTTTGCAGTTGGAGTTCAACCACGATACCGAAATGTTGCGCGCCGGACCCTACCCGCCCCGGTTGCAGGCGCGGGTGGGTGGCGTGCTGGGTCATCTGAGCAATCGTCAATCCCTTGAGCTTCTGACGCGCCTTGACCAGCAGAGACTGCAACATTTGGTGGCTGCCCATCTCAGTGAAGCAAATAATACCGCCGCACTGGTTCGCGATGGAGTGATGTTGCATGCGCCTCAAATCGTTGAACGGTTGACGGTGGCGACACAGCGCACTCCCACCACCTGGTTGGCTTTATGAAGTGTATTCCGCTTGTATTGGTTCCTGCTGAATTACTTATAATTCTTTAATTTTCAGGCGGTTGGTTGTATCGTGTGCAGGTTTTAACAATTGAGCGGATCGGCAGAGCTGTCTGACCTTTCCGGGTAAGAAAAAATGGGTTGGAGGAGTGATTTATGGCGCATATCGTTGTAGTGGGTGCTGGTACTGGTGGAATGCCCTGTGCTTATGAATTACGCGCCGAATTGGGGCGCGAACATGAGGTGACGCTGATCAACGAACGGGAGTATTTCCAGTTCGTGCCGTCGAACCCCTGGCTGGCTGTTGGGTGGCGTGAGCGGTCGCATATCACCTTTGAGATTCGTCCACACGTGGAGCGCAAAGGTATCAACTTTATCGCCAAACGTGTCGATAAGATTGATGCGGAAGGCAACAAGCTCGAGTTGGATGGTGGCGAAGTCATCGAATACGACTATCTGGTAATCGCCACCGGCCCAAGACTGGCTTTTGAAGAGGTCGAGGGCTCAGGGCCACAGGCGCATACCGAGTCGATCTGTACGGTGGATCATGCAGAACAGGCTTACGAGGCCTATCAGGCACTGCTCGAAGATCCGGGGCAGGTGGTGATCGGCGCCATGCCCTTTGCCAGTTGTTTTGGCCCGGCCTACGAATTTTCCTTCATCGTTGATTCGGATCTGCGCAAGCGCAAACTGCGCGACAAGGTCCCCATGACCTACGTGACCTCCGAGCCCTATGTCGGCCATCTCGGTCTGGGTGGCGTCGGCGACTCCAAGGGTTTTCTGGAGAGTGATTTTCGCGCTCACCATATCAACTGGATCACCAATGCAAAGGTGATCAAGGTTGAAGCGGGTCTGATGTTCATCGAGCAGTACGATGATTCCGGTCATAGGATCAAGGAGATCGAACTGCCATTCAAATACTCCATGATGCTACCTGCCTTCAAGGGTGTCGATGCGGTTGCCAATGTTGAGGGGCTTTGCAATCCTCGGGGTTTTGTCTTCGTGGATGACCACCAGCGCAACCCGACCTATGGAAATATCTACGCTGCCGGTGTCTGCATTGCCATCCCGCCGGTGGAAGCGACAGCCGTTCCAACCGGTGCGCCCAAGACCGGTTATATGATCGAGTCGATGGTGACCGCAATCGTGCATAACATTGCGGATACCCTGAACGGCAAGGAAGGCACTACCCTGGCTACCTGGAATGCCATCTGTCTGGCGGATATGGGAGACACAGGCGCTGCTTTTGTCGCCTTGCCGCAGATTCCGCCGCGCAATGTCGCCTGGTTCAAAAAGGGGAAATGGGTGCACATGGCCAAGATCGCCTTCGAGAAGTACTTCATCCGCAAGATGAAGAAGGGTACATCAGAGCCGATCTACGAGAAGTACATCCTCAAGATGCTGGGTATCGGCAAGCTGAAATAGACACCGCATATCCCGATAAAAAGCCCGGTCTTGTGACCGGGCTTTTTTGGTTTAAGGCGTGGGATTAGCGATAATGCCCATTTTCAGGTTGTTATTGAAGTGAAGGGGGTCGGAGTCAAATTTGATTGAAGTAATGGGGCTTTCTGTGTCGTGATCCCTATCAAATTTGACTCCGACCCCTATGGAGTTCAGCTAATTAAAGGTAACTTGGTTCCATGACATCTTCTTGTATAAACAGACTCCAGACGGTTGGCGTGCCGGTTGGCCGGATTCTCATTGGCGGTGATGCGCCGGTGGTGGTGCAGTCGATGACCAATACTGACACGGCGGATGTGGACGCCACCGTAAGACAGGTGGCGGAACTGGCGCGGGCCGGGTCGGAGCTGGTGCGCATTACGGTCAATAATGAGGCAGCCGCCAAAGCGGTGCCGTCAATACGCGAGGCGCTGGACAAGCAGGGATTGGGTGTCCCGCTGATCGGGGATTTTCACTTCAACGGTCACCGCCTGCTGGCGGATTTTCCCGACTGTGCCCAGGCGTTGGGAAAATATCGTATCAACCCTGGGAATGTGGGTAGCGGGGAGAAGCGTGACAGCCAGTACGCCACCATGATCGAGACCGCCTGCCGATATGGCAAGCCGGTACGTATTGGGGTCAACTGGGGCAGTCTGGACAAGAGCCTGGTGGCGAGCATGATGGATGAGAATGCCCGTGCTGCAGATCCGCTGGATGCGGATGAGATGACCCATGAGATCATGGTCAAGTCGGCGCTGGACAGCGCTCGCCGGGCGGAAGCGTTGGGTCTCGGCAGAGATCATATCGTGCTCTCCTGCAAGATGAGTGGTGTGCAGGATCTGATCGCGGTCTACCGGAAACTGGCCGCCCGCAGTGACTATGCCCTGCATCTCGGGTTGACAGAAGCGGGGATGGGTTCCAAAGGGATCGTTGCCTCCACGGCTGCATTGGCGGTGCTGCTGCAGGAGGGGATTGGTGACACTATCCGCATCTCACTTACGCCCGAGCCCGGTGGCGCACGCACCCAGGAGGTGGTGGTTGCCCAGGAGCTCCTGCAGTCGATGGGACTAAGGGCCTTTGCACCAATGGTAGTGGCCTGCCCCGGTTGTGGGCGCACCACCAGTACCCTGTTCCAGCAATTGGCCAAGGACGTGCAGAGCCACTTGCGGGCGCAGATGCCGGTCTGGCGCCGACAATACCCAGGTGCGGAAGAGATGTCGGTAGCGGTGATGGGATGCGTGGTCAATGGCCCTGGAGAGAGCAAGCAAGCCAATATCGGTATCAGCCTGCCGGGTACTGGAGAGAGTCCCTCGGCGCCGGTATTTGTGGATGGAGAGAAAGTGGCTACACTCAAGGGAGATGATATTGCGGTGCAGTTTATGGGGATTGTGGATGGGTATGTGAAGGACCGCTACGGTCGGAATCCACAGGGAGAATAGTATTCAACGTTTTCTACACCGTCGCACTGCAAGTAGAAGAGGGCGGATGAATTAATAATTATCTCCTATGTGGTCATCAATAATTCAATGACCACACTTAAAGTAGGTTTTTTGTTATAATGCCTGCCAAAAGATAGTCTTCCTTGCATGACAACCTTAGGTCAGGGAAACCGTTATGGCTCGAGAGGTAGTGAAAGCAGGTCTATTCTGTATTTTTCTGGTGTCGCTGTCGGCACTGTCTGGTTGCGTGAGTCTGCCGCCGGAGGTAAAGGCGGAGCTGCTCGAACCCCTGGCGGGCCAGCCGAACAACTTCTCATCGGAAGCGCGTGACAGTCGCAGTTCCGAAACGGTCGGCAAGGGGAGTTGAGCAGTGCGCTTGCTGCTGCTTTCCCTTGTCTTCCTACTGACCGCCTGCGCCAATCCGACGCGACAGGATTTCAAGACCTGGCAGGTGGCTGGTGAGGACCCGCAGCAGTTTCTCAGTTTGCCCCTCGCCTCCGGTCAGGTGGTGGTGATCGGCTCCGGCGCCATCATGGATATGGGCATTAGCTTGATCCCCGAGTCCTATCCCCCTTACCTCCATGCCGGCATCCTGGTAATCGATGACGGCTCACCCTATGTCTACCACATCACGGGTGTCGCCGGTTTCAACCTGACCGGCCTTCCGCCAACGGATGTGATCAAAGGCAAGGTGCAGCGTACTCTTTTGGGGCGGTTTCTCGGGCGTTACCATCACGTGGCGATCTACGAGCCAACGGGTGTAGATGGCGGTAAAAACCCGAACATAATTGGCGAACAGCGGTAACCGGATGAAATAGCTGCAAATAGCGAGTCAGAAGAAACAGCCAGCGACAAAGAGTGACATCGAGAAAGAAATCGGGAAGATGTAGGGAGCC
>JAMJIN010000185.1:0-7515 GCA_036784775.1 Chromatiales bacterium
GGATGTGACGTTCTGACGGAGGATGTATCGACGCAGCGAGGCGGCCTTCGCCATCTATGCGCGGTTTTACTCAGCCGCTAACAGGGCCCAGTGGTTCCAGGTTTATGCGCAGGGTCAGGCTCCAGACTGCATCCTCTTTTTCGCCGCTCTTCCCGGGTTCCTTCTGTAACCGGATCCGGAAAACATCCAGTTGTTCGTTATGCCGGATAGGTAGTTCAAACTGCCAGGTCTGTCGTGTCGGGTCTTCTTGCGGCAGAGAGGCGAGTTGATTGGATTGGATACGTGCCAGACCGCCGTCGAGTTGTTTCAGCAGATCCAGTAGAAACCGAAGCGGGGAATCGGGTGGTAATGGAGTGCCGCTACTATCGGATGCTGCTAGTGCGGCGGCGGATTGCCGGGGATTCAGGCCCTTCCCAGGTAGCAGAGTGTTGATCAGCTCAAATAGTCTGAGCAGGTTGAGTTTGAGGTCAGCGGGGTTGCCGCTGCCCTGCAACAGATGGGCTTCAGTAAAGAGACCGCTATTTTGTAAAGCTGTCCGTAATTGCTGCTGGAACTGAGGCTGGTCAGTAGAGAGCAGGCGGCCGACCAATCCTTCAATTGCCTGGCGTACATTTCCGGGTGCCGGGTTGCTACTGGTATTCGACAGTTGGGTGGCAATTTTGTCAAAGAGTTGAGTCAGTGGCTGTTGGCGGGGGAGAAGTGTCTTCAGTGCATTGGCCTGCAGTTGTTCCCGGCTGAGGTTTGTGAGCAGGCGTAACTCTGGAAACTCACCCCCCTTTTCAACGCTCAGGGTGAGGTGCTGTCCACTTTTTATCGTCACCTGGGTCTGGGCGATCAAACGGGTCACCCCGATCAGTAGTTTGAGCTGGCTGTTCTGGGTGTCGCTCAGTGCCGTCGCCTGCAGTATCTGTCCCGGTTTGAGGCTCTGTATCGGGTTCTCCCGTGGCAGTGCGTTGGGTAGCGGCAGGACAATGTTGGAACCGGGTATGCGCATTTGTGATTCTGCTGAAAGCGTCGTTGGGAAAAGTATATGCCACACGAATGTTTCTGGCAGTGAAAATTGACTCAAAGTATTCAACTCATCCGGATCGTTGCCGATAACCTTGGGAAGGCTTGATTATTCGTCATTTTGAGCGTAGCGAGAAATCTAATACCACATAATCCACTTGTGGCGTTGTAACCCGAGATCTCTCCCTCTGGTCGAGATGACAAAATGCTCCAGAAGTCCTTGGAAGTTGGACGATATGACCGATCAGACAGTAGATAAGACCCGCCTCTGGTTTCTGCGCAGTGAGGGCATCAAACGAGGTCCCTACCCGAGCGGGCGTATCAGGCGGATGCTGCTTCAGGAGGAGGTCGGGTTGGATGTGGAGATCAGTGCGGACCGCCGCAACTGGAAACCCATAGGTGAGGTTCCGGAGGTTGTTCCCCTGCAACTGCGGGCAACAAGCGGTGATGCTTCTGCGCAAAAAACACTGGAAGTGCGTGATCAAACCGATATTTTATCTGCTGACAGGTCGACACGAAAATTTCCCTTACTGGCTATGATTGTCAGTCTGCTGCTCTTGGGAGTCGTAGTCGGCTTGTCACTCTGGTCCGGGATGCCCAAGGAGATGGATGATCCCCAGTGTGATTCACCAGCCGCGCCAGGGGTTAACTGGCGTAGTTGCCTCTTGTTGGCAGTGGATGTGGGATCGGCCAGCCTGAGAGGGGCGGCGCTGAACAGTGCGGTGCTGCGACAGGCCAAACTGACTGCTACGGATCTCCGTGAGGCCGATATGCGTTATGCCGATCTTCGTTATGCGGATCTCAGTTATGCGCTGATGGAGAGAGTCTCTCTGATCGGCGCAAATCTCCAGGGCGCTGATCTGACAGAGGCCGACCTCATCAATGCGGATCTACGTTTTGCCGATCTGCGTGGTGCCCGTTTGCAGGGTGCGGCACTGGACGGCGCAAAGCTTGATGAAACGATTTGGATCGATGGGGTGGCCTGTGGCACCGGTTCTGTCGGCAAGTGTCTACGCTAGGGCTTGATTAAACTTGCGGGCCGGGTGGTCTGGAATTGAAACGAAGGACTACGCAGCCAGTTCCGCAAACTTGAAACGGCCTATGCTTTAATCAGGAAACACCTCGGTTTCGTAGCGATGGATCTCCAGCGTCTCCGACCAATGGTTTTCGGGCAAACCTGCCTTGCGTTTCAGATGCCGAAGAAAATCCTCGGCTTTCGGTAGCGACTCCCAGACAGAAGGAAGAAAGGTGCCTCTGGCCATCCCGTCCACCAGGATGAGTCCGTCGATCCCAGGGCGCAGCTGCTGAATCAGGTCGCTCTCGGATTCAAAGGGGAGGGGTACAGCGGGTGTGAGCACAGAGAGGTGAATGTCGAGTTCGTCATATTCATGGGGTGACAGCGGCGGAAATCGGGGATCACGAAAGGCGGCAGAGTAGGCATTTTCCGCCACATCCTCGATCAGTGGCTTGATTGCTTCCAGGTGGCCAATGCAACCGCGCAGTCGACCACGCTTGTTTAATGTCACAAAGCTGGCGCGAATTGCCTGCAACTCTGCACTGTAATCTGTAGCCTCGACAGGCAATGCTCTGCCTTTTTTCAAACCGTTTCGGATCGATGCACGGGCGACCTCCAACAGCGTTTCCCAGCCATTTTCGCTGAGGTTATTTTTCGGTTCGATAGACATTCTGGTTTCCCGATAAGGTGTGATTTTCTCTGCCGTCTATATAGAACCATGGGTCGATTTTTTTCAAAAAGCAAGGCTGGATAAGCCTGAGAACATCCGCCATAATCCGCCTCCCCATTCACCAGTCTGGCATGCTCATATGTGGTTCAAAAATCTTCGTATCTACCAACTCCTTAAACCCTTCGCACTGTCGGAGGAAGAGCTGCAGATACAGCTGGCGGAACGGGAGTTTCGAAGTTGCGGCAGCATGGAACCTGCCACGCTTGGCTGGACATCACCGTTGGGCAGGCGATCGGACCGCCTGGCCCATGAAGTGAACGGCAGCATCATGCTCTGCCTGCGACAGGAGGAGAAGGTGCTGCCCGCGTCGGTGGTCCGGGAGATGGTTGAAGAGAAAGCCGTATTGATCGAAGAGGCGGAAGCACGCCAGGTCTCCCGGCGGGAGAAGGGCGAGATTCGGGACGAGATCATCCAGGATTTGATGCCCAGGGCGTTTACCAAATCGGCGCGGACCTACGCCATGATCGATCGGACCAGCGGCTGGATTCTGGTCGACGCAGCCTCGGCCAACAAGGCGGAGGCACTGCTGGGACTGCTCCGTGAGACCCTGGGAAGACTGCCGGTTCGCCCTTTGGATGTTGCAGTCGCTCCGCCCTCTGTGATGACTGAGTGGGTGCGCCGCCCGGAGCAGTATGGAGATTTTGTGCTGCAGGACAGCTGTGAACTCCAGGATACTTCAGACGAGAAGGCGATTGTGCGCTGCAAGGGACATGATCTGGGTGCACAGGAAGTGCTCAACCACCTGGATGCGGGAAAACAGGTGGTCAAATTGGCGGTGGAGTGGAATGAGCGGCTCTCCTGCATGATTGAACCAGATCTTGCGCTAAAGCGGATAAAGTTCCTGGATATCATCCAGGAGGAGGCTGCTGATAGTGTGGCTGAGGATGATATTGCGCGGTTCGATGTCGATTTTTCCCTGATGGCACTGGAGTTTCGCCGTTTTCTGCCCCGTCTGCTGGAACTCTTCGGCGGCGTACAGGAGGAAAATTAAGGGATTTTGGTGCCGTTTCGCCCAGACTAATTCCTTAGCGAAATGCAGGGTTTATTGATCTGTGTCATATTGAAGTTAATTAAGAGTGGCTAATATTCCGCACAGCTACACGCGGATTGGTCATTTCCGTGGATAAGCGCTAGTCTGCGGGTGAGCAAACTCGATCCTTTCAGCCTCCTGGATCGGTTCTCACCCGTTTTTTTTGCGCATAAAAAAACGGACCCCGGCCTAGCTGCCGGGCTCCGTCCTTTCCAGATTACAATCTCCGTAGGCCTGATCAAGCGCAGCGGATCAGGCAAGTTCTGCGTCAGATCCTAGTGCCCGTAGTACTCCTTGAACCACTTGGCGAAAGCCGCTACACCATCTTCAAGCTTGGTGTCAGGTTTGTAACCCGTGTCCTTGATGAGGCTGTCCACATCGGCATAGGTGGCAACCACGTCGCCGTCCTGTAGTGGCAACATGTTCAGTTCGGCTTTCTTGCCAAGACTCTCTTCCAGCAGCTCAATGTAGCGCATCAGCTCTGTCGGGTTATTGCTGCCGATGTTGTAGAGACGATAGGGCGCTTTACTGCTGGCGGTGTCCGGGTGATCGCTGTCCCAGTCTGGATTTGGCTGGGCCGGACGGTCCAACACCTGAATCACGCCTTCAACAATATCGTCGATGTAGGTGAAATCCCGTTGGTGCTTGCCATAGTTGAAGACATCGATGGGTTCGCCCTTCATGATCTTCTGGGCAAATTTGAGCATTGCCATGTCGGGACGGCTCCAGGGTCCATAGACCGTGAAGAAGCGCAAGCCGGTGGTGGGCAGGCGATAGAGATGGCTGTAGGTGTGAGCCATCAACTCATTGGCCTTTTTGGTGGCTGCATAGAGACTCACCGGGTGATTCACATTGTCGTGAACCGAAAAGGGCATGGAGGTATTGGCGCCGTAGACAGAGCTGCTGGAGGCGTAGACCAGGTGTTCGACGCCGTTATGACGGCACCCTTCGAGAATATGCCCGAAGCCCATCAGGTTTGAATCAACATAGGCCAGTGGATTTTCGATGGAGTAGCGAACTCCCGCCTGGGCTGCCAGATTGACTACGCCGTTGGGTTTGTATTTGGCGAAACAGTCTGCAATGCCCTGGCGATCTTCCAGTTCAAGCCGCAGATCGGTGTAGTTCGGGTGATCCAGGGTACGGGCCAGACGCGCCTTTTTCAGTTCAACATCGTAATAGTCGTTGAGGCAGTCAATGCCGATGACCTCGTCACCACGATCCAGCAGCCGCAGTGCCAGAGCCGAACCGATGAAACCGGCGCTGCCAGTTATCAATACCTTCATTGGGGAGTTCCTTTTCGTAAACTAGCGCTAAATTGGGATCAGGTCAGATCGTCGACGTACCAGTCCATCGCTTCATCAAGACCGGGTCCGATCTTGTGAGTCGGCTCATATCCCAGCAATGTTTCTGATTTGGAAATATCGGCCAGAGAGTGCAGAACATCCCCGGCGCGGAAATCCCTGTAGGTTGGAGAGGACCCTTTGAGATGAGGAAAGCGCTTTTCCAGCAGTATACGGATCTCTTCGTACAAATCGGTCAATGTAGTGCGGTCGCCAACGGCAACATTATAGACCTGGTCGACCGCATCAGGGTTTTCTGTGGTTGCGCCCAACAGATTGGCCTGTACGGCGTTGTCGATATAGCAGAAATCCCGGCTCGTTTTACCGTCACCATTGATGAAGACCTCTTCATCCTTGATCATGGCATCGATCCACTTGGGTATGACGGCTGCGTATGCCCCATTGGGGTCCTGACGTTGCCCAAAAATATTGAAATAGCGCAGGCCGATGGTCTTGAAATCGTAGCAGCGGGCAAACACGCTGGCATACTGTTCGTTGACTACCTTGGTGACCGCATAGGGAGAGAGCGGGTTGCCGATCTCTCCTTCAACCTTCGGCAGACCTGGATGGTCGCCATAGGTGGAACTGGAGGCTGCGTAGACAAACCGTTTGACATTGGCGTCACGAGCCGCCACCAGCATGTTCAGATAGCCGGTGATGTTGTTCTCATTGGTGGTGATCGGATCGTCCAGGGAACGGGGTACCGAACCGAGGGCTGCCTGATGCAGCACGTAATCGACGCCATCGCAGGCTTTTTTGCAGTCATCCAGAGAGCGGATATCACCTTCGATGAAAGTGAAGTTGTTCCACTGAGCTTCCGAGACCTGTTCCTGCACCTTGTCGAAATTGTAGCGATGCCCAGTACAGAAGTTATCCAGGCCGACAACGGACTGATTGAGCTTCAACAGGGTTTCCAACAGGTTAGAGCCGATGAAACCGGCGACACCAGTCACGAGCCAAGTGGACTGGTTGCTTTCCAGGTGTTGTTTGAGCTTATCGTAGCTATTCATAAAGTCTGTATTCCAGGTCGTATTGCTGCTTACAGACGACCGTCGACATCATCCACAGGCAGAAGGTTCTTAACATCGAAGAGCACACCGTCAGGTTTGCACAGGGAGCGGATCTTTTCACTGCCCATCTCGGCAAACTCTTTGTGTGACACGGCCAATATAACGGCATCATAGTGCCCTTCCTTTAGCGTATCGATGGTGCGAATGCCATATTCGTGCTCAGCATCGTCGGCATTGACCCAAGGATCATAGACATCCACTGTGGTGCCGTAGTCCTGGAACTCTGCAACTATATCCACCACGCGGGTATTGCGAAGATCCGGACAGTTCTCCTTGAAGGTGAGGCCCAGGACCAGTGCTCTGCTGTCGGTGGAGGCGGTGCCGCGTTTCATCATCATCTTGATGACGGAGTGGACCACATAGGCGCCCATGCCATCGTTGAGCCGACGACCGGCAAGGATGATCTCCGGCTGGTAGCCGATCGATTGCGCCTTGTGCGTCAGGTAGTAAGGGTCGACACCGATGCAGTGACCGCCAACCAGGCCGGGGCGGAAGGGGAGAAAGTTCCACTTGCTGCCGGCGGCCTCAAGTACCTCCAGGGTATCGATTCCGAGACGATTGAAGATCAGCGCCAGTTCGTTGATCAGGGCAATGTTGACATCGCGCTGGGTGTTTTCGATGACCTTTGCCGCCTCGGCAACCTTGATGCTGCTGGCCTTGTGGGTGCCGGCAGTAATGATGCTGCGGTAGAGTTCATCGACGAAATCCGCCACTTCGGGCGTGGAGCCTGAGGTCACTTTCTTGATGGTGGGCAGGCGGTGCTCCTTGTCGCCGGGATTGATGCGCTCTGGGCTATAACCGACAAAGAAGTCCTTATTGAAGGTCAGGCCGGAGTCCGCTTCCATGATCGGCACGCAATCCTCTTCGGTAGCGCCTGGATAGACCGTGGATTCGAAGATGGCGATATCGCCGGGTTTGATCACCTTGCCCAGCGCATGGCTGGCGCCGATCAGCGGTGAAAGGTCGGGCTGTTTATGCTCGTTGATTGGGGTGGGGACTGTGACGATAAAGACGTTGCACTCTTTGAGGTCATCCAGATTGCTGGTGTAGGTAAGGTGGGGCACCTTTACGAGTTCTTCGGGTTCCACTTCCAGAGAGCTGTCGCGGCCCTCTTTCAATTCCTGAACCCGTGCCTCGTTTATGTCGAGACCGATAGTAGGAAATTTCTTTCCGAACTCCACTGCCAGTGGCAGCCCTACATAACCGAGGCCAAGCACGCCGATACGTGTCTTCCTGAGGCGACGTTTGTCAAGATAGTTGTCCAATTCTCTACGCTGCTTCGTCTCTAATTCCAGCTTCTTCTGTTACTTGGTTCTCCGGGT
>JAMJIN010000186.1:0-7249 GCA_036784775.1 Chromatiales bacterium
AAATGAATTATAAATCCCGCTATCGTCCACTGGAGGCCTGGAATGGTCAGGAGTGGCTACGCTTTGGGAGCGGCGAAACACTGCTCTTGCCATAAAACCCACCCTTCATTCCCGTTATTTCTCGGAGCGAACAGGGAAATAGTGCATGTCAGGCTTGCTTTACGCTGAATTATGCTGATAATGGCGTTCTTGATTTTCAGGGGCCCGGCGAACCCGCGCCCCGAACTTCCATAATTGTTCAGGTAGCAGCATGGCGAAAGAAGATTTTATCGAAATGGAAGGTACCGTTACCGAAACGTTGCCGAACACCATGTTCCGTGTGGAGCTGGAGAACGGTCACGTAGTAACAGCCCATATCTCCGGCAAGATGCGCAAACACTACATCCGCATTCTCACCGGTGACAAGGTTACCGTTCAGCTTACCCCCTACGATCTGTCGAAGGGGCGCATTACCTATCGCGCACGCTGATCTTCGGGGACCTCCCGGCTTCAAGGGAGAGCGGGCGGATCAGTGGACGGGTTCACCCTGAATCCCAAATTGCAGTTTGCCGTCAGCCACATCCACTGCAACCGATCCTCCCTCAGCCAAGCGGCCGAACAGTAGCTCCTCTGCCAATGGCTTCTTGATCTCTTCCTGGATCAACCGGGCCATCGGACGGGCGCCCATCTTCGGATCATACCCCTTCTCAGCCAGCCAGACCCGCGCCTCTGCATCGATCAGCAGCGTTACGCCCTTCTCCTGCAATTGCCCTTCCAGTTCAAAAATGAACTTATCCACCACTTTGGCGATGTGCTCAGCGGAGAGTGCGGAAAACTGGATCACCGTATCCAAACGATTTCGAAATTCGGGGGTAAAGAGTTTCTTGATCGCCTCCATGCCGTCAGAGGCATGGTCCTGCAAAGTAAAACCAATGGATGCCCGACTCATCTCCTGAGCACCGGCATTCGTGGTCATCACAATGACTACATTCCGAAAATCGGCTTTGCGGCCATTGTTGTCGGTCAGTGTGCCGTGATCCATCACCTGCAATAGCAGATTGAAGACATCCGGGTGGGCTTTTTCGATTTCGTCGAGCAGTAGCACAGCGTGTGGGTGCTTGTTGATCTCTTCAGTGAGCAGGCCGCCCTGATCGAAACCCACATAACCTGGTGGAGCGCCGATCAGACGCGAAACCGTATGCCGCTCCATGTACTCCGACATATCGAATCGAATCAATTCCATATCCATGATTCTGGCCAGCTGACGAGTCACCTCAGTCTTGCCGACACCTGTGGGACCGGCAAACAGAAATGAACCCACCGGGCGCCCTTCACTTACCAGACCGGATCGGTTCATGCGGATGGCGCTGGTCAGCGCTTCGATCGCTGGAGCCTGCCCATAAACCACCATCTTCAGATCGCGGGAGAGGTTGCGCAATGATTCAGTATCCGACGAGGAGACCTTACGCGGAGGGATGCGCGCAATCTTTGCAACAATCGCTTCGATCTCCTCCACACCGATCAGTTTATTGCGCGTATCTTTCGGTTGCAGCTGCACATTGGCACCCGCCTCATCGATCACATCGATAGCCTTATCCGGCAGATGCCGATCATTGATATATTTATCGGAAAGTTCCGCCGCGCTCAGCAAGGCATCCAGGGTGTACTCAATCTCGTGGTGCTCTTCGAAACGGGTTTTAAGTCCCTTCAGAATATCCACCGTCTCTTCCACTGTTGGCTCTTCCACATCGATCTTCTGAAAACGCCGGGCCAGTGCACGATCCTTTTCAAAGATGCCGCGAAACTCCTGATAGGTGGTTGATCCGATACAGCGCAACTCGCCTGAAGCAAGAACGGGCTTGATCAGATTAGAGGCATCCATCACCCCGCCGGAAGCCGCTCCGGCGCCAATGATAGTGTGAATTTCGTCGATAAACAGCACCGCGTCAGGCGTTTTATTCAGCTGGGCAAGAACCGCTTTCAGACGTTTTTCGAAGTCGCCGCGATACTTTGTTCCGGCTACCAGACTGCCAAGATCCAATGAATAGATCGTTGCACCGGCCAGGACCTCCGGCACTTCACCATCGACGATCATCTTCGCAAGTCCCTCGGCAATCGCTGTCTTGCCGACACCTGCCTCACCGACAAGCAGAGGGTTGTTTTTGCGCCTGCGACAGAGGATCTGAATCGTTCGCTCGATCTCGGACCGTCTGCCGATCAGCGGATCTATCTTTCCGGCTACCGCCTGTTCATTCAGATTACTGGCATAACTCTCAAGCGGGCTGGGTTGGCTCTCCGGCTTGGGTTCACCGGTGAAATCAACGGCATCATCACCCTCTTCCTGTTCCTCATCGAACTTGGAAATGCCATGGGAGATGTAGTTGACAACATCCAGCCTGGCCACATCCTGCTGATCCAAAAAGTAGACAGCCTGGGAATCCTGTTCATTGAAAATTGCCACCAGCACGTTGGCACCGGTCACCTCTTTTCGTCCAGATGACTGGACATGAAAAACCGCACGCTGAAGCACACGTTGAAAACCCAGAGTCGGCTGAATCTCACGCTCTTCATCTTCCGAAATTGTCGGTGTGGTTTCATCGACAAAACGGGTAATCTCTTGCCGGAGCTGTTGTATGTCAGCGCCACAGACGGTCAAAACCTCAGCCGCCACACTGTTATCCAGCAGCGCCATCAGCAAGTGATCCACTGTCATAAACTCGTGGCGTTTCTCTGTAGCGCGTTTAAACGCTTGATTTAGCGTAAATTCCAGCTCTTTGCTCAACATCTGTCTACTCTTTCCTCAAGCCTCTTCCATATCGCATAACAGCGGGTGTTGATTGTTTCTCGAGTAATCATTGACCTGTGAAACCTTGGTTTCCGCAATGTCCCGACTGAAGACACCACAAACCCCAACCCCACGGGTGTGGACATGCAGCATGATCCTCGTCGCCTTCTCCCTGTCCATTTGGAAAAAGGTCTCCAGAATTTGGATAACAAACTCCATCGGCGTGTAGTCATCATTCAGAAGTATCACTTTATACATTGGTGGCTTTTTCAGCTTCGGCGGTTTCTCCTGAACCGCAAGGCTACCATCATGCGAATTTTCTTTTCTCTCTGTCATAGTAAGGAATATTAGCAGGCTGTTACTGTTAGCACGACCGAATCGAAGAGAACAAAAATCACTATTCCTCTCCGGTTTTGCGATATACGGGGCCTAACAGGGTGATGAAATCCGTAAACAGGAACGCCTCGACTTGTTTGAGTCATTCCAATCGGTTCAGTTCAGTTCAGTTCAGTTGATAAGTATATCCTACTATTTTACTTGGGCAATAGTTGACCAAGTCGAATGATTCACTATACTTAGCCATCAGCGGTTTCGTTTCATGCTACCGAAATCAAAGCCGCTGGTTTAGTCGGCGAATTGCCGGCGCGGGTTTTTACGGGGCAAAGACCATCGAAAAACCCTGACAATAACAGAGCGGGTTCCGGTACATTCGGATCGTTCCTAATAATCAAATCTATAAATTTTTCACCAATTCGGGGCATTGAACGCGAGGAGTATCAAGTTATGGCCACTGGAGTTGTAAAATGGTTTAACAATGCGAAGGGTTACGGTTTCGTGACCCCGGATTCAGGAGAGCAGGACGTGTTCGTCCATTTCTCATCCATTGAGATGGACGGTTACAAGACCCTCAAAGAGGGGCAACAAGTGCAATTTGAGATCAATCAAGGTCCAAAAGGCCTTCACGCAGTCAACATACAGCGGGTTGCCAACGAATAGCTGAGTTTCCGATCCTAATGACCTTCCTGAAGGGCCGATGAGTTCAATTCATCGGCCCTTTTGCTGCCCTGTTGATCTGCACATGTTTTCTTGTGCCAGGAATTTCCTTCGTCTGCGTTACCAATGCACTGAATCCGCAAATCACACTAAGCACACAATAGTTTAAATTTTGTGCTGGATTGCGAAATCGCTTCAGCAACTAATTTGACGTTGTTAGCGTTATTTGCGGATTGATGAATGCCCGGCCATATAGAAAAAAGGCGCTATCGATAGACATAGAACGATATAATCTCCCCCTCGTTCCACAATTAATCCTTTCATGCTGATCCTGTTCAACAAACCCTACGACGTCCTGACCCAGTTTACCGACAATGAGGGTCGCGCCACGCTGGCCGATTTCATCCCCGTAAAACAGGTCTACGCCGCCGGGAGACTCGACCGCGACAGCGAGGGTCTGGTGCTATTGACCGATGATGGAAAACTTCAACATCAACTGACCAATCCACGCAAAAAAAACTGGAAAACCTACTGGGTACAGGTGGATGGAATACCCAATGCCGAGGCGATCGAGCAGTTACGACAGGGGGTTCAGCTCAAAGATGGCCCCACTCTGCCGGCGCAGGCAACGCTGCTGGAAGAACCGGATCTCTGGCCACGAGACCCACCGGTACGATATCGAGCGAAGATTCCCACCCAATGGCTGGAGATCAAGATTCGCGAGGGCCGCAACCGGCAAGTCCGGCGTATGACTGCAGCGGTTGGACACCCCACCCTACGGCTCGTACGTACGACTGTCGGGCGTTGGCACCTGGGCGATCTGCAACCTGGAAAATGGCATCAAGTTGGTGATCGGCACAGCAGTGTACGAAAAGGGGATCAAACATGAGTGGTGACCGGGGCCTGGTCGTTGTTGGCCTGTCCGGTGGCGTCGATTCTTCCGTCGCGGCCCTGCTTCTGAAAGAACAGGGTTACCGGGTCGAAGGCCTGTTCATGAAGAACTGGGAGGAGGATGACGACGCAGAGTACTGCTCCGCGGCAGAAGACCTCAAGGATGCCCGGGATGTGGCAGCCATACTTGGCATTCCCTTGCACAGCATAAATTTCTCTGCAGAGTATTGGGAGCGGGTATTCGCCTATTTTCTCGATGAGTACCGTGCAGGACGAACACCCAACCCCGACGTGCTCTGCAACCGGGAGATAAAGTTCAAGGCTTTTCTCGACTATGCACTGGAGTCTCTGGGCGCAGAACGCATCGCTACGGGGCACTATGCACGACTGGGACAGCACATGGGAGAATATCAGCTTCAGCGAGCGGCAGACGAAGGCAAGGATCAGACCTACTTCCTCTATATGCTGGGTCAGCCACAACTCTCCCGCACCCTCTTCCCGCTGGGTGACCTGCAGAAGGAGGAAGTGAGAAGAATTGCCGGGAAAGCCGGCTTTCCCAATCATAAAAAAAAGGACAGCACCGGCATCTGTTTCATCGGGGAGCGAAAATTCCGCGAGTTTCTCAGTCGATATCTGCCGGCAAATCCGGGGCGTATCGAAGATCCTGAAGGTGTGACCCTCGGAAATCATCAGGGATTGATGTACTACACCCTGGGGCAAAGACAAGGTCTGGGTATCGGCGGCCGGAAGAATAGCGCAGAGACCCCCTGGTTCGTGGTGGCAAAGGATCTGCAGCGAAACGTATTGATAGCAGCGCAGGGTCACAACCATCCCCTGCTGATGAGTCGAGGACTCCTCGCAACCCAGCTGCACTGGGTCTCCGGCAAGGCGCCCCAGTTTCCCTTATCATGCGAAGCGCGACTGCGGCACCGTCAGTCCCTGCAAGGCTGCGAAGTCCTTCTGCGACAGGATTACACCTGTGAAGTCGTATTCGACGAACCCCAACGGGCCGCGACACCCGGCCAATCAATCGTATTCTATCGGGATGGCGACTGCCTCGGCGGCGGCATTATCGAATCCTCATACCCCTCTGGAGAGGCTTACCCACCGTGACATACAGCATAGAGGACCGTACCCTGGCACTTGCCGGCATCTTCCAGGCAGCCACACTGGTGCAGCAGATTGGACGGCGGGGAATGACGGATTCGGAGATTATGAACCGCAGTATCCACAGTCTGTTCGAGACAGATGCCGGCACTGTTTCCGATGTTTTCGGTGGCATCAATGGCGTTGCCTTCGGCCTGCGCGAGGTTTACGGTCAACTGAGTGGTGAAGCCAAACGTGACGCGGAAGTCACCAGGTATCTACTCGCCCTGATTCAACTCGAACGCAAGCTCGCAAAGCTGCCGGAGCGGTTGACGAAAATCCGCCAGGGCATCGATTTGACCACAACCCGCCTGGCACATTTCCCCGAGATGCACTCCAATATTCTCGCCTCCCTGGCGGAGATATATGCCGAGAACATCAGCACTCTGCAACCAAGAATCATGGTTCAGGGGGAAACTGTCTATCTGCATAACCCTGATAATGTGAATCGTATCCGATCCCTGTTGCTCGCGGGCATCCGCTCCGCCATGTTGTGGCATCAAACCGGTGGACGCAGGATGCAAATCGCGTTCGGCAGGAAAAATTATCTGACCACAGCAAAAAAACTGTTGGATCAGTCCACATGAGTATTTGAACAATTGTTAAATGCGACAGTGTCGCCGGTCTCACAATCAGGGCCTGTAGTACCCTGAAAATCGAAATTTCAAACGATCAGGATATTTTATTATGAAACTGCTCCATTCAGCATTGCCTCTCGCTTTCACTTTGGCCCTCACCGCCTGCGGCGAGTCAAACACCCCCGCGCCTGTAGCCACACCTGCACCGGAACAGACAGCAGTCACCTCATCAAATGAACCAGCCCAGGCACCACAGGTGGAAGTTGCAGAAGCCCCGGTATCGGCGACTGATCCGTCACTGACCGATCAAGCCAAAACCGTGGGGAAAGAGACTTGGGAAAAAACCAAGGAAGTCTCCGCTGACACCTATGATGCCGTTGCAGAGAAAAGCAAGGAAATCTACGAATCGACAAAAGACACTGCCGGGGATATCGGTAGCTCAATCGGTGAGAAATCGAGCGAGTACTACGATGCCGCCCAGGCGAAAGGCATGGAGATGATGGGCGACGCGGAAGAGAAAGCCAAGTAAATGTTCCATTGGCTAGAGCCGTATTGACCGGCCATGCGGCCGATTTTGCCCCCTCTCCCCCCGGGAGAGGGTTGGGGTGAGGGGATCAGAAAATAAGATACCCTTTATTGTCCTCTCCTCATCCTCGGCTCTGGCTTCCTGCTTCGCTCTACCTCCTCAGGGAGAAGGAACCCTCCATCTAAAACTGTGCTTTCGACGAACTGATCCCCACTGTTTTTCCCAACCCCATCCGTGCTTTAATTGAGTAGTCTTTAAATTCGCTTCTGAGGGTTAGGCGTCGTATGGCAGGTCGGCAGCGGGATCTGGTGTTCATCAGCTACAGCCATATAAACCAGACATGGCTGGACC
>JAMJIN010000336.1:0-1694 GCA_036784775.1 Chromatiales bacterium
TCGTGTCATCTTCATGGGCAGTTCGTGTCATCACAATCGTTGGCTAGTTCGTGTTGTCATCGTGTGCCAGTTCGTGTCATCGTGTGCCAGTTCGTGTCATCGTAATAGTGGGCCAGTTCGTGTCATCATCATCATCGTCGTGGGTCAACTGAACAGGCCAGGTCGACCAGTGCGAAGGCTCCAGCAGAAGAATGTCTAGAGCTCGCTTATTCCAGATCCTTGTTTGCACTCGGGAGGCTCCTCACGCCTCCTACAACGGGATCTTAATAGTGGCTGAAGTTAGATTTGTACCTTTGACCCGTGAGCTTGGTACTTGGCTTGGCATGTAGCTGGCTTCGGGTGTTTGTACTCGAGCAGGAAGCAATATTATGTTAACAGAGGGAGAGAAGGAGAGGGAGGGAGGGAGTGAGGGAGGGAGGGAGGAAGGGAGGGACGGACGGACGCACGGACGGACGGATGGAAGGACGGATGGAGGGAGGGAGGGAGGGATGGAGAGAGTGCAGATGAAGGTCTTTGAACGTCATCAGTACGACTTTGTATTCAATACGGTACCGGACAGGAAGCCAATGGAGAGTCTCTAGGATGGTTGTTATATGGTCATGGCGACTGGCTCTGACCACAATGCGAGCTGCCACATTTTGGACTCTCTGCAGTTTGTCCAGTGACTGATCAAGTACATCATGAAGGAGGCCATTTTCATAGTCCAGTCGCGATATGACAAGGGAGTGAACCTGGAGTTCAGTGGCATGTTGTGTCAAGCAATCTCTGATGGAGCGAATCCGATGCAATTGAAAGTATGCTACCTGACACTTGAGATTTCATGCTGAGCTCACTGTCAAACGTCACTCCAATGTTGCGAGCGACGGCAGTAGGCTGGGGGATGCTGTCACCGATGACGACATCAGTCAGACTGTGCTTGCTAGCCGAGCTCATTGTAGTGATCACAAACACTTCAGTCTTATCGTCATTTAGCTGAAGACGATGATGAATCATCCATGATTATTTTTTTCTCACACATGCTTGGATGCGTGCCAGTGCAGCCATCTCATCATTAATGTCCTTGATCTTAAATGATACATTTTTTTATATAGTTGAGAATCATCAGCAAAGAGATGGAGGTCAATGTCAATGCCGCCTAACTATCTGCCCAATGGGTTCCGTGTAGAGTGTAAACAAATCTGGGACAATAACAGACCACTGTGTCACTCCCTGGAGCAGCTCCGACGGGTCAGACTGGGTCTGGCCTAGGCGTACAATCTGAGTCATCGAAGTCAGGTATGACTCAAACCACTTGTGTGCGACGCCGATGACACCCGCGCTTATCATGCAAGCGAACAGTAGTGTATGATCTACAGTGTCAAACGCCGCTGATAGATCAAGTAGGAACTGCAAAACACGCCTCTTATTTTCCAGGGTCATCAGGATATCATTCTGAATTCGCATCAGTGCAGTTTCAGTACTGTGATTCGGTTTGTAGGCAGATTTGGAATTTTTCCTGCAGATTGTTGCACGATACGTGGTCAGTGAGCCTGTTCAGCACTACCCTCTCTGTCAACTTAGAGATAATGGACAGATTAGAGACAAGTCGAAAGTTTTTCATCTTTGTCCAATGAAGGCGTCTTGAGCAAAGGCATCACAAGCGCAGCTTTAATTTTTGTCGGCACAAATCCTTTTGACATGGACACGTTGACAAT
>JAMJIN010000187.1:0-7238 GCA_036784775.1 Chromatiales bacterium
CCATGGCGGTCTCCTCATTTGGCTTCAGGTTCAGTATGCGCCACCCACTGACTCAATAGCTGAGCCTCAGGGGTAATCAGGAAACTCTTTGCCCGAGCAAGTAAAAATATTGCTTCGAGTAAACTCGTTTTTCCAGCACCGTTATCACCACATAACATGTTGATCCCAGGCTCAGGCTTTAGATCGACGTAGTCAAGAATACGGAGATTCTGAATTTGTAATTTCGTAATGTTCAAGGTCAGGCGAAAAAAAACCGGCAATAGCTATCGTTGCCGGTTTTTTTCTTCTCTAATATCAATTTATATTCTCATGGGCATGACAACATATCTATTTCTACTGTTGTCTTTCCCGTAAATCAAAGCGCTGCTGTTAGAGTCCTTGAGTTCAACAATAATTTCATCCTCTTTGATTGCTGAGAGTACATCTATGAAATAACCAACGTTGAAACCAATCTTTATTTCGTCGCCACTGTAATCTACTTCCAGTTCTTCCTCAGCCTCTTCCTGCTCAGGATTATGTGCTTGAATCTGCAGCGTGTTGTTACTGGCTGAAAAGCGGATTCCACGGTACTTTTCATTTGAGAGAATAGATGCTCTGGATAAAGACTGTTTTAAAAGAGTCTTGTCCGCGCGGAGTTCTTTATTTGTTCCACTGGGCATAACACGCTGATAATCAGGAAAGCGGCCATCGATAAGTTTTGAGGTGAAAACAGCTCCTTCCATCAGAATTCGAACATAGTTGGCACTTAGCTCAAGTTTTATTTCATATTCACTATCTTTGAGCAATCTACCCAATTCAAACACTGCCTTGCGAGGTAATATGACCTGAACGTCTAAGTCAGTATCTACAGATTTATTGCATTCACTCATTGCTAGACGATGGCCATCAGTGGCAACAGTTCTAACATCACCATCTTTTATTTCCAGCAACATCCCGTTTAGATAATACCGAACATCCTGTTGAGCCATCGCAAATTGGGTTTTCTCAATTAACTGTTTGAGTTCAGCCTCTTTAAGAGTAAACACTGAGCTGCTTGCAGTCGGTTCGATTACTGGATAATCCTGTGCCGGCAATATGCCAAGTGAGAAACGACTCCGCCCGGAACGAATTTTCGCCTTGTCACCATCTACCTCAAGAATGATGTCAGCTCCCTCGGGTAGAGCTTTACATATATCAATAATTTTTCTTGCAGGGACAGTGAATTCACCTTCTCCACTACACTCAGCAACAGCCTGCGTCCTGAGTTCAACCTCAAGGTCTGTTGCTGTTATTTGGATCTCGTTGGATTTAGCGTTGATAAGGATATTGGATAGAATAGGTAGTGTTTGTCTTCTTTCGACAACACCACCAATCCGTTGTAGTGGATCCAACAAGGCTTCTCGTTTAGTAACTATTTTCATATTCTCTACCCAAGGTAGTTATAGTTAGTTTATTTTATATATCTACTTATTGTTATTATTAGGGACTGCTACTTATGAGGATAAGTCGTATAACACACTGTTTTTTAAAGCTTTTATAGCGTTTTTGCCTGTTGATGACTGTTGTGTAAGTTTGTGGTTTCCTGTCTATCTCTTGTGGATAAATGACCATTTTATTTTTTAGCATTTTTCTCAACATCTTATCCACATTAACTGCTTAGAGTCCTCAACAGGTTTGAGTAGTCCTCAGATATTCGCACATCACTATCCCGCAGTTCCTTGATCTTTTTATTGGCATGAATGACAGTGGTGTGGTCTCTACCGCCGAAAGCAGTTCCGATCTCGGGCAGGCTGTGATTGGTTAATTCTTTAGCCAGCGTCATGGCGATCTGCCTGGGTCTGGCGATGGAACGACTACGTTTTGCTGAGAGTAGATCTGAAGTGCGTATCTGAAAATACTCTGCAACTGTTTTTTGGATGTTGTCGATCGTGACCTGTTTGTCCTGTGCAGCGATCATGTCGCGCAAGGCATTTTTGGCAAAATCGAGATTGATACTCGTACCAGTGAAGGTTGAATTGGCGATAACACGCCGCAAAGCTCCTTCCAGCTCGCGAATATTGGAGCGAATACGTTTACCCATGAAAAAGGCAACTTCGCTGGGAAGTTCTGCTTTCAGTTGCAGAGCCTTGCTCTGCAGAATAGCGACGCGGGTTTCCAGGTCGGGGGGTTCGATTGCGACGGTCAGACCCCAGCCAAATCTCGATTTGAGACGCTCCTCCAGGCCGCCAACCTCTTTGGGAAATCGGTCACTGGATAAGATAATCTGTTGTTGAGATTCGAAGAGTGCATTGAAAGTGTGGAAGAACTCTTCCTGAGACCGCTCCTTTCCTGCGAAAAACTGAATATCATCTATCAGCAGTGCATTGACAGAACGGTACTTACGTTTGAACTGGTCAATTGTGTTGTGCTGTAGCGCCTTAACCATTTCTGAAACAAAACGTTCCGAGTGGAGGTATATGACACGGGCATTGGGATTATGTTGCAGGATAGTGTTACCCACTGCGTGCATCAGGTGGGTTTTTCCAAGACCGACCCCTCCGTATATAAATAGAGGATTGTAGGCCCGACCTGGATTCTCGCCAATCTGCATCGAAGCGGCGCGGGCGATCTGGTTGGATTTTCCTTCAACGAAGGTTTCGAAGGTGAAGTTAGGATTGAGATGGCTCTCAATGTTCGGACTTCCCTTTGATGGAACAATGGTTTGAACACCTCTCCTGTTGGCCTGATGATTGTTTCTCTGTTTGACGGCAGCAGGTTTTTTCTTTGATCCGATATCAATGGAGATGATAGGTGTTTTATCCAGAGAGAGGGTGCCAAGATAGGTATTTATGGATTCGATATAGTGGTTACGCACCCAGTCAAGTACAAAGCGGTTGGGTGCCAATAGACGGAGGCGGTTGTTTTCCTCAACTACCTGAAGCGGACGAATCCAGGTATTGAACTGCTGAGGTGAAAGCTCCTGTTCGAGGTGCTTGCTACAACGTTGCCAAAGATCCAACTTGGTTGTCTCCGAATGTTAGCCATAGTAACCATCTGCTGATGATCCGATAGAATTATGTTGTTTGAGATGGAGATGGAATTTCTAACTGTTCCAGACATCAAGTCTACTCTGCGATTGGAGACTTATCCACAGTTTCAAGGCCGTAGAGTGTCCGTTTTTTGTTGCGGGAATTTGTTGACAAAATAAGGCCGAAAGGTATATGCTGCGTCTCTTTTTTTCGTCCGTATTTTACGGGAACGCCAAGGCAATATCGGTATAGAGTCATGAAAAGAACTTTTCAGCCCAGTAATCTCAAACGCGTCCGTACCCACGGTTTCCGCGCTCGCATGGCCACACGCAATGGTCGTAAGGTGATCAAATCACGTCGTGCCAAGGGCCGCGCCTGTCTGACATCGTAATTTCTGTCCTTGACGGCAGTTCAGGGGAGTTTTCCCCGCAGATTAAGATTATTGAAACCCGACGAATATCGTCGGGTTTTTAGTCGGGCAGAACGTTCAACAGATAATCTTTTTCTGGTACTTGTGAGAGAGAATGACCTGGGGTTTGCTAGACTGGGTTTGGCAATTTCCAAGAAGAACACGCGCCGCGCAGTGGATCGTAACCGATTGAAACGATTGGTTCGAGAAAGTTTCAGGTTAAATCAGGAATTGTTGGCAGGTCTTGATATCGTGGTGTTGAATCGGCGTGGTAAATTGCTTATGGACAACGGCAGATACACGGCTTCATTATTGCGGCACTGGAATAGGCTGGCAGAAAGATGCGCCATATCCTGATATTCCTTGTCCGTGGATACCAGCTTATTATAAGCCCGTTCCTGGGGAATCACTGCCGCTTCTACCCAACCTGCTCTGCCTACGCGGTTGAAGCCCTCGAAAAACATGGATTTTTTCGTGGCCTGATGCTCTCTTTGCGTCGTGTCTCTCATTGTCACCCTTGGCACGAAGGCGGAATCGATCCGGTTCCAGAACCTACTGAAAAGAAGTCCCATGGATAATATAAGACTGATTCTCCTGTTTGCCTTTGCCTTCATCTGCCTGCTGCTTTATCAGGCATGGATGACCGATTATGGATCACCACAAGTTGTGGCGCCGCAACAGACGGCTGAAGTCGTGCCTGCTGCCACTGAATCAGCAGGTGTGCCAACTGCCTCGGTTGCACCAGGGGTCACAGCTAGTGGAAATCAGGCAGTTCCCGCGACAGTTGGCGTCACTGCTGCAGGTGGAAAGATAGTCAGGGTCGAAACCGATCTGTTGAAAGTGGAGATATCCACGCTGGGTGGAACGCTGCAGAGCGTACATCTGCTCGATTATCAGGTATCACCGGAGACACCGGAGTTAAAGTTCCAACTCTTATCACCGACGATGCCGAACCTGTTCATCGCCCAGTCTGGCATGATCGGAAGCGAAGAAGGCAAGGCCCCGACACACGAGGCCGAATATCAGATCGAACAGAGTGAGTTCCATTTGACAGAGGGGCAGGACACCATCGATGTGGCCATGACCTGGGAAGGCAGTGATGGCCTCAAGGTTACCAAGCACTTTATCTTCAGCCGCGGCAGCTATCTGATAGATGTTAGCCACGAAGTGGATAACCAGTCAGCGGAGCCGTGGGCAGCCAGAGATTATGCGCAACTGCAGCGAACGGAACCGACGGATCAGTCACGACTGACCACCTACACTTATACAGGTGGCGTCTACTACAATCCTGAAGCGAAATACGAAAAAGTCGATTTCGATGAGATGGCTGAGAAAGGGCTTAGTGTCGATTCCACCGACGGTTGGTTGGCCATGATCCAGCACTATTTCCTTGGGGCCTGGATTCCGCCAAAAACCCAGATGGAGCACTACTACACTAACAGTCTGCCGGGACCGAAATATCTTATTGGCAGTTACTCTCCATCAGTGACTGTTGCCCCTGGCAGCAGCCACAGTTTCAGTAAACAGCTCTTCGTTGGTCCGAAGCTGCAGGACCAACTGGAGACGGTTGCTCCTGGATTGGAGCTGACCGTTGATTATGGCTGGCTGACCGTGATTGCACAGCCGATCTTCTGGCTGTTGAAAAAGATCCACAGTTGGGTAGGCAACTGGGGTTGGTCAATTATCCTTCTGACCATCATTATCAAAGCGCTTTTCTTCAAGCTGTCTGAGACCAGCTACAAGTCGATGGCCAATATGCGCAAGCTGACGCCGAGACTTCAGGCCATGAAGGACCGCTTCGGTGATGACAAACAGCGCCTGAACCAGGCGATGATGGAGATGTACAAGAAGGAGAAGGTCAATCCGCTGGGCGGCTGTCTGCCGATTGTGGTGCAGATACCCGTTTTTATCGCCCTCTATTGGGTGTTGCTGGAAAGCGTTGAGATGCGCCAGGCCCCCTTTATTCTGTGGATCGACAATCTTTCTGCGAAAGACCCCTACTTCGTGCTGCCGCTGATCATGGGTGTCTCCATGTTCGTACAGCAGAAGCTCAATCCCGCACCACCGGATCCAATGCAGGCCAAGATTATGATGAGTCTGCCCTTCGTCTTTACCATCTTCTTTGCCTTTTTCCCGTCGGGTCTGGTGCTCTACTGGGTTGTAAACAATCTGATATCCATTGCTCAGCAGTACTACATCACCCGCAAGATAGAGCAGGCGGGCTAGTTAGCATCGGCTAATAAATGTGCAGCCGCGAGATACAATCGCTGCTGTTGCCACTCCGCCCGGTCGTGGCGGGGTGGGCATCATCCGGATTTCGGGCCCGCGTTGTGCCGATGTGGCCAATGCGGTGGTAGGTAATCTGCCGAAACCCAGGCATGCGCACTTCTGCAGTTTTTCCGATGCTGATGGATCTACCATTGATGAAGGCCTCTGTCTCTATTTCCCCGCCCCCAACTCCTTCACCGGTGAAGATGTACTAGAACTGCAGGGGCATGGGGGACCGCTTATTCTCGATCTCATGCTGCAACGGGTGCTGGCGACCGGCATTCGTGCCGCCCGCCCAGGGGAATTCAGTGAACGTGCCTTCCTCAATGGAAAACTCGACCTTGCACAGGCTGAGGCGATTGCCGATCTGATAGATGCAGAGACCACATCTGCAGCCCGCCTGGCCAGCCGTACCCTGCAGGGCGTTTTCTCCGAGCGAATCCACAAGCTGGTTGAAGGGCTTATCAACCTGAGGCTCTATGTCGAATCGGCCATCGACTTTCCTGAAGAGGAGATAGACTTCCTCTCTGATGGAAAAGTGAGCACTAACTTACAGTCAATCATTGATGAACTCTTAGCTGTACAGAAAAGTGCCCATACAGGACGCCTGATGCGTGATGGCATGACACTGGTCATTGCCGGTCGTCCCAATGCAGGCAAGTCGAGTCTGCTCAATGCGCTGGCAGAAAGGGATTCCGCGATAGTGACAGAGATCCCAGGCACTACAAGAGACCTGTTGCGGGAGCAGATACAGATCGATGGAATGCCGATCCACATCATCGATACGGCAGGCATGCGCGAGAGTACCGATCCGGTTGAACAGGAAGGAATACGGCGGGCGAGAAATGAGATCGATCAGGCAGATCGCATCCTCTGGGTCTTCGATGACAAGGATGACCCCAACCACCTCGCGCTGGATCGGGAGAGCCTGCCTGAGCATGTTCCTCTAACTCTGATCAGAAACAAGATCGACCTGAGCGGCACCCCCCCTGCCCTTGTGGTCGATGAGGGATTGACTGAGATTTCCATCGCAGCCAAATCCTCGCTGGGGATTTACCTGCTGAAGGATCATCTGAAACAGGCCATGGGCTACACTGGCAGTGTGGAAGGAGAATTTATCGCCCGTCGTCGTCACTTGAATGCGCTGGCAAACGCCATGAATCTTCTTCATCAGGGAAAGCGGATGCTGGAAGAAACAGCCGCTGGCGAACTGCTGGCGGAAGACCTCCGTCTCGCCCAGCAATCTCTCAACGAGATAACCGGGGAATTTACTGCTGACGACCTGCTGGGTCGCATATTTTCCACCTTTTGTATCGGCAAGTAAAACGGTTTTTTCAGCAGAAGTTTTTGTGAGAAGCGGTATGAACGGCAAGGCGCATTGGGAAAAGGTCTATAGAGAAAAGTCACCATTTGATGTCAGTTGGTACCAAGAAGCCTCAAGCATCTCCTTTGAGATGATGGAAAAGAGTGGGCTTGAGGGTCAACCGGCTACCTGATTACCCCTGAGGCTCAGCTATTGAGTCAGTGGGTGGCGCATACTGAACCTGAAGCCAAATGAGGAGACCGCCATGGCC
>JAMJIN010000019.1:0-31066 GCA_036784775.1 Chromatiales bacterium
CTCCTATTGTGGATCGTGGCATCATCTTGCAACAACCAGTGACTCATTCCGTGAGTCACTGCTGAACATTCGTACTAATCAAGTTTTTTGATGTATTTCTTCCGGTACTCACCCGCCTTTGAACATATTACAGGTTGAGGCCTGGACAGTTTGGTACATTAAGTGGTACAAAATTGACTGGCTTCGTCAGTAACCTACTGATAACAGCGCAGTCCAGGGCCTCGACAGTCGGCTTACAGGCCGGCTCCCACTTTTTTCCCTCTCTTCTCGTTGGTCCGGATTTCCTCCGGTTTTCTTGATATTCCACTTTAGGTTTGAGCTTTAATCTGCTGTATTTTCAGTGGAAATCTACCGCTTGTTGCGGTGTAACTTCCTCTTGTAACCCCCTGAACACAAAAGACTTTTTCCCTAATTGACCTTGACAGGTCCAGGTGTCGACTCCTAAGATGGATGAAAAGTGGGATAAAGTGGGATAAAGTGGGTAAAAAGGGAAATTACACCCAAGGGGGGAGAGTTTTTTGTTCCGTGGTGTCTCCAAGCTCAATCTGGATGCTAAAGGCCGTATGGCGATACCGACCAGGTATCGCGACAGCCTCGTGGAGACCTGTGCCTCGCAATTAGTGATTACGGTTGATAAAGATCGTTGCCTGCTGATCTATCCTAAACCGGTTTGGCTGGTGTTTGAAGAGAAGCTTAATGATCTCTCTGCCTTCGGTGGATCCGCTCGGAACCTGCAGCGACTCTACATCGGACACGCTCACGAAATCGATATGGATGGCCAGGGACGTATTCTTCTGCCGCCGGAACTCAGGGAGTTTGCCAGTCTGGAAAAAAAGGTGGCGTTGGTGGGGCAGGGAAAAAAATTCGAACTTTGGGATGAGGCGGCTTGGAGTCGGCAGCGTGATGACTGGCTCAACAAGATCGATGAGGAAGGGCTGGAACTGACAGCTCAGCTGGAATCGATCTCACTCTGATGAATGAAGCATCGAGAGCGCACCGACCGGTACTTCTGGACGAATCGGTGGCAGCACTGGCCATTCGTCCTGATGGCGTCTACATCGATGGAACGTTCGGGCGTGGCGGCCATAGCCGCCAGATTCTGGATGGCTTGGGTGAGGCAGGCCGTTTGATCGGTATCGACAAGGACCCGGAGGCCATAACCCATGCCCAGGCGGTATTTGGTGGAGATGGCCGGTTTGTTATTGAGAGGGGCAGCTTCGCTATGTTGGCGGAGATTGCAGAACAGCAGGGAGTGACCGGTAAGGTCGATGGAATTTTACTCGACCTGGGCGTCTCCTCTCCGCAGCTGGATCAGGCGGAGCGGGGTTTCAGTTTTCTGCAGGAGGGTCCACTCGATATGCGCATGGATCCGGAGACGGGGTTTAGCGCCGCCGAGTGGCTGATGGGCGCGGAGGCGAAGGAGATTGCAGATGTGCTTAAAACCTTTGGCGAAGAGCGCCATGCGCGGCGCATCGCCCGTGCGATTGTGGCAGCCCGTCAGGAGCAGCCGATCAGGACCACACGCCAGTTGTCCGAGATCGTCAGTGCGGCCAATCCCGCTTGGGAGAAGGGTAAACATCCGGCCACCCGTTGTTTTCAGGGCATCCGGATCTTTATCAACCGGGAGCTTGAGGATCTGGAGCGTTTTCTGGATCAGGTACTGGACGTGCTGGCACCGGGCGGGCGGTTGGCAGTGATCAGTTTTCACTCCCTTGAGGACAGAATGATAAAGCGCTTCATGCGCGATCAGGCGAAGGGTGATCGTTTTCCGCCAGGTGTGCCTGTGACCCAGGACCAGCTGAATCCAAAGTTACGGCTGCTGGGCAAGGCCATCCGGGCCGGCAAGGCAGAGTTAGAGGAAAACCCCCGGTCCCGCAGTGCGGTGCTGCGGGTGGCGGAGCGGCTCGCATGAGCTACTTCAAATTCCTCCCGCTGGCTGGATTGATGTTGGCGGTAGTACTTTCCGGCGTCAGTGTCGTTTATGCCAAGTATTTGAGCCGCAAGGCGTTTGTGGAGCTGCAGATGCTGCATGCCGAGAGGCGGCAGATTGATGTCGAATGGGGGCGTCTGCAGTTGGAGGAGAGCACGCTGGCGACCCATGCAAAAGTTGAAAAGGCCGCGGACCGGGAGCTGAAAATGCACCGGCCGCGATGGGGTGATGTTGTGGTGATCAGGCGCTGAAGATGGCGGGATCGAAGAAAAAACGGGGACATGCTGAGAAGATCAAGGTGCCGAGCTACAAAGCTCGTCGCCTTTTTCTGCTTGCTGTGCTGGCTGTTGCCTTCGGCTCTCTAATCTGGCGTTCGGTTGATCGGCAGGTATTCGAGACGGCCTTCCTGCAGCAGCAGGGGGAGAAGCGTTATCTGAAACCGATGAGGGTGCGGGCGAGCCGCGGCATGATAACCGACCGGAATGGCGAACCGCTGGCGATCAGTACCCCAGTGAAAAGCATTTTCGCTAACCCACGCAAACTCAAGGCCGACAGTAAAACGATTGGTGCGATTGCTTCTATCCTGGATTTGAATCCTGACAGGGTACGGCGTCTGCTGGCCAGTGACCGGGGGTTTGTCTATCTCAAGCGGCGCGTCAATCCGGATGTGGCACAGCAGGTGAAGGCGTTGGATCTGGAGGGGATTGGCCTGGAGTCGGAGCACCGGCGCTTCTATCCCAGTGGTGAGGTGATGGCCCATATGGTCGGGCTGACGGGCATTGACGATCAGGGACTGGAGGGGATGGAGCTGGCCTACAATGAGTGGCTTTCCGGAGTGAATGGCGCCAAGCGGGTCATCATGGATGGTCGCCGCCGGGTGATCAAAGAGGTGGAGAATATCCAGTCTCCCCGCTCGGGTAACGATCTGGTATTGAGTCTCGACCGGCGCCTGCAGTTTCTCGCTTATCGGGAACTCAAGAAGGCTGTGAAGGCGCACAAAGCGGTTTCCGGCTCAGCGGTAATTCTGGATGCCAAGAGTGGTGAAGTGCTGGCAATGGTCAATCGTCCCGCCTATAACCCGAACGGCCGCCGCAGTAATCGCCGGGGCAGCTTCCGCAATCGCGCAGTGACCGATGTGTTTGAGCCGGGATCCACGGTAAAGCCTTTTGTGGTGGCCGCTGCATTGGAGCAGGGACGTTTCAAGCCGGACACACCGATCGATGTGACGTCCGGACTGCTGCGCGTTGGACGTCATCTGGTCAAGGACTCGCACGACTACGGCCGCATCGATGTGGCAACGGTGTTGAGCAAATCGAGCAATGTGGGCGCCAGCAAGATAGCGCTTGCACTGAAGCCGGAGGTCATGTGGAAGCTCTATTCCCAGGTCGGATTCGGCAGTTCGGCCGAAAGCATGTTTCCCGGTGAATCATCAGGTCGTCTGCCTCATTTTTCGGATTGGAGCGAGTTTGAGCAGGCCACCCTCTCTTTTGGTTACGGACTTTCAGTCACACCACTGCAACTTGCAGGTGCCTACGCCGTGCTGGCCAATGACGGGGTGAAATTGCCTGTTTCCCTGTTGAAGGTGAGTGAGCTGTCCAAGGGTGAACGGATTGTACGTCGCTCCACCGCGCGATCAGTGGTCCACATGTTGGAAGCGGTGGTGGCCAAAGGCGGTACTGCACCCTTGGCGGCAATCCCCGGCTACCGCGTGGCAGGCAAGACCGGCACCGCCAAGAAGTCGGTTGCCGGAGGATATGCGGAAGACAAATATCTCTCCCTGTTCGTCGGCATGGCACCGGCGAGTGATCCACGTCTGGTGATGGCGGTGATGATTAATGAACCAAGGGGTAAGGATTACTATGGCGGCAAGGTGGCCGCACCGGTATTCGCCAAGGTGATGAGCGGTGCATTGCGGCTGCTCAATATCCCACCCGATGCACCATTGGTGGTGACGCCTTTGCTGGCGGATTCAGAGGGACGGCACTGATGACCGCACATGTGAACGCACAGGGCATACTACTCTCCGAGCTGCTTGGCGGGTTTGTGAGCGTGACCCCGAAAGAGGACAGGGTGGTCACAAATATCAGCCTGGACAGTCGCTTTATAGAGGAAGGCGGGCTCTTTCTTGCCTGTTTGGGGGATAGTGTCCATGGTCTCGATTTTGCCGATCAGGCGATAGGGCAGGGTGCAGCCGCCATCGTTTGGGAACCGGACGGTGTGGTGAACGAGCGCAAAGCGGAGAGACTGGCGGCAGAGGTGGATATTCCACTTTTGCGGGTTGAGAATCTGGCGCGTCAGGCAAGCCTGTTGGCGGCACGCTTTTATGGTTATCCCAGCCGTTCCATGACGGTGATCGGGATTACCGGTACCAACGGCAAGACCAGTGTCAGCCATCTGCTGGCGCAGGCGCTGGAACCGGAAACACCCACCGGCATCATAGGCACCTTGGGGGCGGGTTTTACCGGTGCGTTGATTGATACCGGTTTTACCACCCCTGATGCGGTGACGCTGCAGTCACTGCTGGCGCAGCTGAAAACCGAAGGGGCAAAAGCGTTGGTGATGGAGGTCTCCTCCCATGCGCTGGCCCAGGACCGGGCAGCAGCGATCCATTTTGATATTGCCGTATTTACCAACATCAGCCGGGACCACTTCGATTTCCACGGCACCATGTCGAACTACTTTGCGGCCAAGCAGCGGCTGTTCCACATGTCTGACCTGTGCTGCGCGGTGATCAATCTCGATGACCCCTTCGGTCCTGAACTGCTCGACTCCCTGGCGGCTGATGTGGATGTGGTGGTCTATTCGGTGAGTCCGGAGGCCTGTCCACCGGATGGTATCAGTGGCTGGATCAGGGCGGAGGTCATCCTGCCCGCGGCCGACGGCATGGTGATCCACTTCTCCAGTCAGTGGGGCAGGGGCGTGTTGCATACCTCCCTGATGGGCCGGTTCAATGCCAGTAATCTGCTCGCCGCTCTCTCGGTACTGCTCTACAAAGGCTGGACGCTGGAGCAGGCTTTGGCAAAACTCTCAAAGGCTACAACAGTAGAGGGCCGCCTGGAGCGCTTCGGCAATGATGATCGCCCCTGTGTGGTGGTGGATTTCGCTCATACGCCGGATGCCCTGGAAAATGTTCTGCTTGCGGTGCGCAGTCACTGCGCCAGCCGCATGACTATCGTTTTTGGCTGTGGTGGGGATCGTGATAGAGGCAAACGGCCGCAGATGGGACGCATTGCCGAGCAGTATGCGGATAGCATTATTGTTACTGACGATAATCCTCGTGGTGAGGAGAGTCGAGCCATCATCGATCAGATACTGGCTGGGATGGAGCGTCCCGAGCAGGCCAGGGTCGAGGCCAATCGGGCAGAGGCGATCCGTCTGGCGGTGCTCGGTGCCGGGGCGGAGGATCTGGTGCTGGTGGCCGGCAAGGGCCATGAGACCTATCAGCAGATAGGAGATCGAAAGCTGCCGTTCAGTGACCGGGAACAGGTTATCCAGGCGCTGGACGATTGGCAGGATGGGGGTAACTGACGATGCTGCTCTATCTGACCGATTGGCTTTCGCAATATGACACGGCATTCAATGTCTTTCAGTATCTGACCCTGCGCACCATTCTCGGGGTACTCACCGCGCTGCTGATCTCGCTGTTGGTCGGTCCGGTGATGATCCGCCGGCTCAGTTTCCATCAGATCGGACAGACCGTGCGGGACGATGGTCCGAAGACTCACTTCTCCAAGGCCGGTACGCCCACCATGGGTGGAGCGCTGATTCTGGTAGGGATAGCCGTCGCCACCCTGCTTTGGTCCGACCTGGGCAATCGCTATGTCTGGATCGTGCTGTCGGTGACGTTGCTGTTTGGCGTCATTGGCCTGGTGGATGACTACAAGAAACTGGTACTTCAGGATCCACGGGGACTTGCCTCCCGCTGGAAATATTTCTGGCAGTCGGTGGTGGGCCTCGGGGCCGCCAGCGTACTCTACTTTAGCGCGCAGAGTCCGGTGGAGACACAACTGCTGATCCCCTATCTAAAGAATGTGGCGCTGGATATCGGCCCCTGGTACATCCTGCTGACCTATTTGGTCATTGTGGGTTCATCAAATGCCGTGAATCTCACCGATGGACTGGATGGTCTGGCAATACTGCCGACGGTGATGGTGGGCGGGGCGCTGGGTCTGTTTGCCTACCTTACCGGGCACGTTGACTTCGCCGCCTATCTGAAAATCCCCTATATCCCCGGGTTGGGCGAACTGATCATTTTCTGTGGCGCCCTGGTTGGCGCCGGACTGGGATTTCTCTGGTTCAACACCTATCCGGCGCAGGTCTTTATGGGAGATGTGGGCGCTCTGGCCCTCGGCGCTGCGCTGGGAGTGGTTGCGGTTGCGGTACGCCAGGAGCTGGTGCTGTTCATCATGGGCGGTGTCTTCGTCATGGAGACGATCTCCGTGGTGCTGCAGGTCGCCTCGTTCAAACTTACCGGGCGGCGTATCTTCATGATGGCGCCATTGCACCACCATTTTGAATTGAAGGGCTGGCCCGAACCCCGGGTCATTGTGCGTTTCTGGATCATCACCGTCATCCTGGTGCTGGTCGGATTGGCGAGTCTGAAGATCAGATGAGGGAAGGAATGCAGGTCATGGCGCAGCAAGCAGGTAAAATCCTGATTGTCGGTCTGGGCAAGACCGGACTCTCCTGCGCCCGATATCTTATGCGGCAGGGCGTGCCTGTTGCAGTGACCGATAGCCGTGAACATCCACCCGGGTTGCAGGATCTGACCGATGAGATGCCGGATGTGGCGTTGTTTCTCGGCAGTTTTCAGCCTGAGGTATTTCTGGCAGCGGAGCAGCTGGTAGTCAGTCCCGGCCTGTCGTTGCATGAACCCCTGATCCAGGAAGCCCAGCGGCGGGGCGTTGAAATCGTCGGTGACATCGAACTTTTCTGCAGAGCGGCACAAGCCCCTATCGTTGCCATTACCGGCTCGAATGGTAAGAGCACAGTCACCACGCTGCTGGGCGAGATGGCCCGCGCCGCCGGGCTGAAAGTTGCCGTTGGCGGCAATATTGGAGAGCCGGCGTTGGATCTGCTGGATGAAGCAGTGGATCTCTATATTCTTGAGCTGTCGAGTTTTCAGTTGGAGACGACTCATTCCCTGAAGGCCGATGTGGCAGTGGTGCTGAATATCTCCGCAGACCATATGGATCGCTACGCCTCACTCGATGAGTATGCGAAGACCAAGGCGGCAGTTTACCGGGACGCCAGGGTTGGCCTGGTCAATCGGGATGATTCGCGGGTCGTTTCCATGAGGGGAGCTGCCAACGCAGAGCTGGGATTTACCCTTGAGGTACCACAGAAAGACGATTTCGGTATTTGCGAGAATGCTGAGGTCCGCTGGTTGTGCCGTGGAACCACCCCCCTGTTGCCTGTGAGCGAACTGAAGATCCCAGGTTTGCACAACCAGGCAAATGCGCTGGCCGCCTTGGCGCTGGGTGTGGCAGTGGATCTACCCATGCAGCAGATGTTGGCTGCCCTGCGGGGATTTTCTGGCCTGTCTCACCGTACCCAGTTTGTCGCTGAAAAAGGGGGTGTGCGTTGGTACAACGATTCCAAAGGTACCAATGTCGGTGCGACCATCGCCGCACTGGAGGGTCTCCATCCCCAGGGCGGAGAGAGCCGTAGCGTACTGATCGCCGGTGGCGACTGCAAAGGGGCGGATTTCTCCGAGTTGGCGCCGGTAGTTGAACGCACCGCCCGGGCAGTGATCCTGATCGGACGGGACGCCCAGGTTATCGAACAGGTCCTTTCCGGCAGGATTGTTGTGGAGAGTGTGGAGAGCCTTGAAGCGGCAGTGAACCGGGCAGCGGAATTGGCAAAACCTGGAGACAGGGTGCTGCTCTCTCCGGCGTGCGCCAGTTTCGATATGTTCCGCAATTTTGAAGCCCGTGGTGAAGCCTTTATTCAGGCGGTTGAGGGACTGATGTCATGAATACGATGGCAAGGTCTCAGGCGAGCATGGGCGGTAAAGAGGGCGTTCTCTCCCCACCAGTCATTGACTATTGGCTGATGGGGGCCGCACTGATCCTGCTCATGTTTGGTCTGGTGATGGTGGCCTCCGCTTCCATGTACGCCGGTGAGCGCATCGCCGGATCACCCTTCTTCTTTGTGATCCGCCACACCATTGCGCTCTGTATCGGTCTTGCCGGCGCCATGGCGCTGTTCCGTGTACCTGTCTCATCCTGGGAGAAGGCCGGGCCGGTACTGGTGTTTGTCGGTTTGGTGATGTTGGTGTTGGTATTGATACCGAACATCGGTAAAGAGGTGAACCATGCGCGGCGCTGGATTCCCCTGGGGGTCTTCAACCTGCAGAGCTCTGAGTTCGTGAAGCTGTTCATGGTGATCTATATCGCCGGTTATCTGGTGCGCCGTCAGAATGAGGTTACCAGTTCCCTGTGGGGTTTTGCCAAGCCGATGATACTGGTGCTCCTGACCAGTCTGCTGATCATGCTGGAACCCGATTTCGGCACCACGGTGGTGCTCTTCGCCACAGTCCTGGGCATGCTCTTTCTGGGCGGAGTCGTATTGTGGCAGTTCACTATTCTGCTGATATCCTCTGCCCTGGCTGGTGGCGCACTGATCTACTTTTCAGACTACCGTTGGCGGCGGATCACCGCTTTCATCAATCCCTGGGATGACCAACGGGATAGCGATTACCAACTGGTACAGGCGTTGATCGCCTTCGGGCGTGGGGAAGTGACCGGTGTAGGCCTCGGCAACGGCATACAGAAACAGTTCTATCTGCCCGAGGCGCATACCGACTTTATCATGGCGGTGATCGGCGAAGAGTTCGGGCTGATCGGGACCCTGGGGGTTATTTTCCTGTTTGCCTTCATTACCTGGCGCGCCTTTCAGATCGGTACCCGGGCGATGGCCCGGGAGAAGCGTTTTTCCGCATATGTTGCCTACGGTTTCGGTACTTGGATCGGTCTTCAATCGTTCATCAATATCGGTGTGAACGTGGGGTTGCTGCCGACCAAGGGTTTGACCCTGCCCTTTATCAGCTACGGTGGCAACAGCATTATTGTCACCTGTCTGGTGATTGCCGTGCTGCTGCGCATCGACCATGAACTGCGGCTTCAGAGTGACGGCGTAAAGTCGGGAGGCCGATCATGGAGCCGCGTGTAATGGTAATGGCAGGTGGCACAGGTGGACATGTCTTTCCGGCACTGGCGGTGGCTGACTGGCTGATGGCAGAGGGCATCGATGTCTTCTGGCTGGGTACGCGGCGAGGGATGGAAGCGAAACTGATCCCGCAGCAGGGCATTCCTATGGAGTGGATCGAGGTCCGTGGCGTTCGCGGAACCGGCCTGCTGCGTCGTCTGGCTGCGCCTTTTGTGATCCTCAAGGCGCTCTGGCAGGCGTTGCGGATACTGCGCAGAATCCGTCCGAGTCTGGTGCTGGGTATGGGTGGCTTTGTCACAGGGCCGGGTGGCCTGATGGCACGTCTGTTGGGTATTCCACTGGTGATTCAGGAACAGAATGCAATCCCGGGTTTTACCAACCGTTTTCTCTCTCGCTTTGCGACTCGGGTGTTCGAGGCGTTCCCCGGCAGTTTTGACGCGACCAGGAGAGCGGTTGAGTCGGGCAATCCGGTGCGCCAGGAGATTGCTGAACTGCCCGAACCTGCAACGCGGTTCGAGGGCCGGGATGAGTCGCTGCATCTGTTGGTGCTGGGCGGCTCTCTTGGCGCCCAAGCACTGAATGAGACCGTACCTGCCGCGCTGGCCCTTCTGCCCGCTGGACAGCGCCCAAAGGTGCGTCATCAGGCGGGCGAGCGGAACTATGATGCGGCGATTGCCGCCTATGAAAAACAGGGTGTTGAAGCCGATATCAGTGCGTTTGAAGATGATATGGCGGGTGCCTATGGTTGGGCCGACCTGGTGATCTGCCGGGCCGGTGCGCTTACCGTTTCGGAGCTGGCGGCAACCGGGTTGGGTGCGATTCTGGTCCCCTTTCCCCATGCGGTCGACGATCATCAGACCCGCAATGCGGCCTATCTGGTGGATGCCGGTGCCGCCCTGCTTGTACCTCAATCCTCATTGGATGCAGACGGCTTGGCGGGGATGCTGAAATCGTTGCTGAGTGACCGGGAGAAACTGCTGGGGATGGCGACCGCCGCACGCCGGCTGGCGCGTCCAGATGCTGCCGAGAGAGTGGGCCGTGCCTGCCTGGAGATGATTGAACGATGAGTGACAAGAATCGCCGCCGCCACGCCCCCGACAGCATGGGCCGCATGCGCCGTATCCATTTTGTGGGTATCGGCGGTGCCGGTATGAGTGGTATCGCCGAGGTGATGGTGAATCTGGATTATGCGGTTTCCGGATCCGATCAGCGTGAAAGCGCGGTGACCCGGCGGTTGGCTGGATTGGGCGCGCAGATATTCATCGGTCATGCTGCAGAGCAGGTCAGGGATTGTGATGCCGTAGTGATCTCCAGCGCCGTGAAAGCGGATAATCCAGAGGTGCAGGCTGCCAGAGAGTGGCGTATCCCGGTGGTACCGCGGGCGGAGATGCTGGCGGAAATCATGCGTTTCCACTACGGCATCGCGGTGGCAGGCACCCACGGCAAGACCACCACCACCAGCCTGGTGGCGAGTGTGTTGGGAGAAGCGGGGCTGGACCCCACTTTCGTGATCGGTGGGCGTCTCAACAGCGCCGGTGCCAATGCACAGTTGGGAGAGGGAGATTACCTGGTGGCGGAAGCGGATGAGAGTGATGCCTCATTCCTCTATCTGCAGCCCATGCTTGCGGTGGTGACCAATATCGATGCCGATCATATGAGCACATACGGTGGCGATTTCGACCGTCTTCGCGGGGCCTTTCTGGAGTTTCTGCACCACCTGCCTTTCTATGGCCTGGCGGTGCTCTGTGTTGATGACGCCGAGATTCGTGGTCTATTGCCTGAGATCACCAGGCGGGTGCGTACCTACGGATTTTCCGAAGATGCTGATGTGCGGGCGGTGAAGGTCAGCCAGGAGGGGGCGATCACCAGTTTCGGATTGGAGTGCGAGGGCTGGAATCAGGACCTGCGGGTCACCCTCAATATGCCGGGACGCCACAATGTGTTGAACGCCCTTGCCGCGATTACCGTAGCGCTGGAGCTGGGCGTCGAAGAGGCCAGCATCCAGCGGGCGTTACAGAATTTTCAGGGGATCGGCCGACGCTTTCAGACCAGTGGCGACTGTCTGGTGGGCAATCGACGGGTGATGTTCGTCGATGACTATGCACACCACCCCAGCGAGATAGCCGCCACCCTGGCGGCAGTGAGGGCCGGTTGGCCGGAACGGCGTCTGGTGTTGTCCTTTCAGCCCCATCGCTACACCCGGACCCAGGAGCAGTTCGAGGATTTCGTGCAGGTGCTCTCGCAGACCGACGTGTTGCTGCTTACCGAGGTCTACGCCGCAGGGGAAGCGCCTATTCAGGGTGCGGACGGGCGTGCGTTGAGCCGCGCCGTGCGTGTACGTGGGCAGGTTGATCCGGTATTTGTCGAGCCGCCGGAGGAGTTGCCGGAGGTCCTGGCCGGACTGCTGCAGGAGGGAGACATAGTCCTCACCCTCGGCGCGGGCAGCATTGGAGTCATCGCTGCGGATTTGCCGAAAAGACTGTGTGAGGGGGCGGTCGGATGAATAAATTGTTCGATATGAGTCGGCTCCATCAGGGTTGTGGGGAGGCCTTGAATTCCACCCACCTCCAGCTGTGTTTCGGCGCGTCGCAAGACAATGAGAAAGATGGGCTGCAGCAGACCGGGCGGAATCGATATCTGCTTTCGGCTCATCGACCCGATGATCAAAGGTGTGGAGGGGAGACCCGGAAATGATGCCTGCGCTGGACGAAAAATTGCTGCGGGGTGAACTGCTGTTCAACGAGCCCCTGTCCGGTCATACGACTTGGCGGGTAGGCGGTCCGGCGCGTCGTTTCTACCGTCCTGCGGACAGCGCGGATCTGGTGCGGTTTCTACAGCAGTTGGAGGCGGATGAATCGCTGCTCTGGCTGGGGCTGGGCAGCAACCTGCTGGTGCGTGACGGTGGTTTTTCCGGCACGGTGATTGCCACACAGGGTCGGCTCAACAGGCTGGAATGGCGGGACGGGACACGGCTCTACGCAGAGGCGGGCGTCTCTTGTGCCAAGGTGGCGCGCACTGCTGCGCGGGCGGGTCTTTGCGGGGCCGAGTTTCTGGCGGGTATCCCCGGCACGCTCGGCGGTGCCCTGGCGATGAATGCCGGCGCCTTTGGCAGTGAGATCTGGGATCAGGTGAAACAGGTGGAGACCCTGGACCGTTACGGGGAGGTGCGGAAACGCACTCCTGATGACTTCGATATCGGCTATCGCAGGGTAAAGGGTACTGCAGGGGAGTGGTTCCTCTCCGCCGAACTGCAGCTGCAGCCGGGGGATGTGAATGCGTCTCAACAGGTGATTCGGACGCTGTTGGAGCGGCGTGCGGCGACTCAGCCCACGAGCCTGCCGAGTTGTGGTTCCGTATTCAGAAACCCGACGGGCAACCATGCGGCAAAACTGATTGAGGCAGCAGGTCTCAAGGGGACGCGGATTGGCGGTGCACAGGTCTCTGAAAAGCACGCTAATTTCATCGTCAATACCGGCGATGCCACAGCGGCGGATATAGAAGCGTTGATAAAAAAGGTGCAATCCGAGGTTGAACTGCACAGCGGTGTGCTGTTGCTGCCGGAAGTCCACCGGGTTGGAGAGGCGCGGTGAAGCGGCAGCAGAAAAAAGCGCCGCTCAGCCGGTGGAATAATGGGCTGGCTTTTCTGCAAGTGTGGGGGTTTGCACTCCTGTTGTCCGTACTGGGAGGAGTTGGCGCAGCTTGGGGGGTTGCCCAGCTGCAGGATCCAAAAGTGATGCCGCTGCGTGTGATTGGGATCGATGGAGAGATATCACATCTCGATCCGAAGCTGCTGAAACAGACAGTTGTCAAAGCCATGCGCGGCAGTTTCTTCAGCGTCGATCTCGAGTTGATCCGCGCTGAGGTGGAAGGATTGCCTTGGGTGGCCAGTGCAAGTGTGCGGCGGGTCTGGCCCGATACCTTGCGGGTCAATGTGGTGGAGCAGGTGGCGCTGGCACGCTGGGGTAAGGGGGCATTGGTCAACCGGCAGGGGGAGATCTTTCGTCCCCAGCGGCGGCTAATACTGCCTGGACTGGTGACTCTGGAAGGGCCTGAGAGCAGCGCTGCAGCCATCAGTCGCGATTTTCTGCGTTTCGAGACGCTGCTGAAGACAGTGGAGTTGGATCTGAAACATGTCTTGGTCGATGCCCGTCAGGCGTGGCGGCTGAGGACACGACAGGGTCTGACATTGAATTTGGGACGATCTGAAATCGCTCCACGGCTGGCACGTTTTGTACGGCTCTATCCCGGCTTGGGAGATGGTAAAGAGGGGCGGTTGGAAGCGGTGGATCTGCGTTATACCAATGGATTTACGGCACGCTGGAAGGCGTTGCCGAAGCAGGAATTATCAACAGACAATCCGGCTCGGCAGAGCGGGAAAAACCGGATTGCAGGACTCTGAATGACCAAGAAAAGTGAAAAAAATCTGATTATTGGCCTGGATATCGGCACCTCTAAGGTGGTGGCTGTCGTGGGAGAGGTCAAGACCGGTGATGAGATAGAGATCATCGGTATTGGCTCCCATCGCTCACGCGGGTTGAAGAAGGGGGTCGTGGTGAATATCGAGTCCACTGTCCAGTCGATTCAGCGGGCGGTGGAAGAGGCGGAACTGATGGCGGGCTGCGAGATTCACTCGGTCTTTGCCGGTATTGCCGGCAGTCATATCAGCAGCCTCAACTCTCACGGCATCGTGGCAATCCGTGACAAAGAGGTGACCCAGAGTGATGTGGAACGGGTGATCGATGCGGCCAGGGCGGTGGCGATCCCGGCGGATCAGAAGATCCTGCATATCCTGCCCCAGGAGTTCATCATCGATGAGCAGGAGGGGATCCGCGATCCCATCGGCATGTCGGGTGTGCGCCTCGAATCACGGGTTCACATGGTCACCGGTGCCGTCAGCGCGGCGCAGAACATCATCAAATGTGTGCGCCGCTGCGGTCTGGAGGTCGATGACCTGATCCTGGAGCAGCTAGCGTCCAGCTACTCGGTACTGAGCGAGGATGAAAAGGAACTTGGGGTCTGCCTGGTGGATATCGGCGGCGGCACCACCGATATCGCGGTCTTCACCGGTGGAGCGATTCGCCACACCGCAGTGATCCCCATTGCCGGGGATCAGGTGACCAATGATATTGCGGTGGCGTTACGCACACCGACCCAGCACGCGGAAGAGATCAAGATCAAATATGCCTGCGCCCTGACCCAGCTGGCCACCAACGATGAGACCATCGAGGTACCCAGCATCGGTGACCGGCCGCCGCGCAGGCTTTCGCGTCAGACCCTGGCGGAGGTGGTTGAACCCCGTTACGAGGAGTTGATGACACTGATTCAGGCGGAACTGCGACGTAGCGGTTTTGAGGATGTGATTGCGGGCGGCGTGGTGCTGACCGGCGGAAGTTCCAAGATGGAAGGGGTGATCGAGTTGGCGGAAGAGGTCTTTCACATGCCGGTCAGACTCGGGGTGCCGCAATACGTCACCGGCCTGGCCGACGTGGTGCGCAACCCGATCTACTCCACCGGCGTCGGGTTGCTGCTGTTCGGTAACACGAACCGGAGTCGCGGTGTGGCGGATCTCTCCCATGATGGGGGAATGAAAGCGATCTGGGAACGGATGAAGAATTGGTTTCAAGGTAATTTTTAACTTTATGTAGTGCAGGCTGTTGGCAGACAGACGGGCGGATAAAAGAGGAGATAGGCAATGTTTGAATTAATGGATACACACAGTCAAAACGCTGTGATCAAAGTGGTAGGCGTAGGCGGAGGCGGCGGCAACGCGGTAAATCACATGCTGACGGGCGAGATCGAGGGCGTTGATTTCATCTGTGCCAATACCGATGCACAGGCACTGCGCAACAGTGAGGTGCGTTCACTGCTGCAACTGGGTTCCGACATCACCAAAGGTCTTGGTGCAGGCGCAGATCCTGAGGTAGGCAGACAGGCTGCCCATGAGGATCACGACCGGATCCACGAGGTGCTGGACGGGGCCGACATGGTCTTTATTACTGCCGGCATGGGTGGTGGCACAGGTACCGGTGCAGCGCCGGTGGTTGCCCAGGTGGCCAAGGAGTTGGGCATTCTGACGGTGGCAGTAGTGACCAAACCCTTTGGCTTCGAAGGCAGCAAACGCATGAAGATTGCCGAAACGGGCATGGCCGAACTGTCGAAGAGCGTCGACTCCCTGATCACTATTCCCAATGAGAAGTTGTTGGCGGTGCTGGGCAAGGAGATGAGTTTGCTCAACGCTTTCAAGGCGGCAAACGATGTGTTGCTGAACGCGGTACAGGGCATTGCAGAGCTGATTACCCGTCCCGGTCTGATCAATGTGGACTTCGCCGACGTGAAGACCGTGATGTCGGAGATGGGCGCGGCAATGATGGGTTCAGGCGAGGCATCGGGCGAGAACCGGGCGCGTGAGGCGGCGGAGAAGGCGATTCGCAGTCCGCTGCTGGAAGACATCAACCTGTCGGGCGCAAAAGGTATTCTGGTCAATATCACTGCAGGTCTCAACCTCTCCATCGGTGAGTTCGATGAGGTAGGCAATACCGTGCGGGAGTTCGCTGACGAAGACGCCACCGTGGTAGTGGGAACGGTTATCGACGGCGATATGCAGGAGGAGATGCGGGTGACCGTGGTTGCTACCGGATTGGGTGATCTGTCAGTAGCCGAATTACCGAAACCGGCTCGAAAGGCCGATGCGGGGCTGGAACTGGTGGCTGCGGATATCGTCACTCCAGGCCCGAATGACTACAGAGACCTGGATCGTCCGACGGTGGTTCGCAAGGGCTTGGCGGCCAAACCTGCCGCCGAAGCGCCGGCAAAGACCAGTCTCGACTACCTCGATATCCCGGCATTCCTGCGTCGTCAGGCCGATTGAACTTTGTGGAATAACCGTGTTCAGAGTGTTGGAGTTTCAGGGTGGTGCAGCGTGCCGGGATCGGAATCAAATTTGGCTCCGATCCCTCATATTCAAAGAATGCGACGGCCTTTTTGTCGGATAATTTGACATGTGATAACATTCCCGCGCTCATAAATATCAATTGCTCAAGGGAGCGAAAACGGCAATGATTCGGCAACGCACACTGAAAAATGTGATTCGCGCCACTGGCGTCGGATTGCATACAGGTCAAAAGGTCTATCTGACCCTAAGGCCTGCTGTGCCGGAAACAGGTATCGTGTTTCGCCGGGTTGACCTGGATCCGGCAGTCGAGATCCGTGCCTGTCCGGAATATGTTGGTGACACTCGTCTCTCTACGACCCTGATGCAGCACGGTGTCAGGATCTCAACGGTGGAACATCTGCTTTCGGCCCTGGCCGGACTCGGTATCGATAATGCCTATGTGGATGTCAGTGCCCCCGAAGTGCCGATCATGGACGGCAGTGCCGGACCTTTCGTGTTCCTCTTACAGTCTGCCGGAGTGGAGGAACAGAACGCGGCCAAACGCTTTATCAAAATCAAGCGCAAGGTCGTGGTGGAAGATGGAGACAAGCGCGCCAGTTTCGAGCCTTTTGACGGATTCAAAGTAAGCTTTGCCATCGATTTCGATCATCCGGCGTTTGTGCAGCGGGCTCAGTATGCCAGCGTCGACTTCTCCTCCACCTCATTCGTCAGAGAGGTGAGCCGCGCCCGGACCTTCGGTTTCCTGCGTGATATCGAGATGCTGCGTCAACGGGAGCTTGCCCTCGGTGGCAGCATGGACAACGCGGTGGTCGTGGATGACTACCGGGTGCTGAACGAAGATGGCCTGCGTTACGAAGATGAGTTCGTCAAACACAAAATCCTCGACGCCATCGGCGATCTCTACCTGCTCGGCCACAGCCTGATCGGCGCCTTCAGCGGTCACAAGTCAGGACATGCTCTCAACAACCGCCTGTTGCGGGAGCTGATGCAGGACACGGAGGCCTGGGAAGAAGTCACCTTCGACGAGACCGAAAAGGCGCCTATCTCCTATATGAAGCCTGTTCAGGTGACCTGATAGAATCTCCGTTTTCCGCCGAAAAAGGCCGCGTCCGTCTGGATGCGGCCTTTTTTTTGCGGCGAACATTTTCCCATGGCAGTGGGATTCAGATATGGAGTCTTTTGGCATAGAATAAAAATCTTCTGGAAGGGTCTAGACAATGGAAGAAAAACATGGCCAGGAAAAAAGTATCCAGTGTTTTCATCTCCTACTCGCATGCGGCAGAGGAAAAAGTTCCTATTGCGGCCAAGTTGGAAGCGGCTTTCAAAAAACGTGGGGTCGGTGTACTCAGGCGGGACACGAGTGAGACCGCCTATGGCGAATCGATCAGGCGCTTCATGGATAGACTCCATAAGGGTGATTTCGTCGTGGTTGTCTCCAGTGAACGCTACTGGCACAGCGATGATTGTGTCAATGAACTGAAATTGATCAAGGAATATGGCGATTTCGAACTGCGCGTTCTGCCGGTCCAACTGCCGGATATCAATCTCAGAGATGTCGAAATACAAAAAGCGCTTATCAACTACTGGGAAATGAAGGCGCGCGATGCAGTTGCCGGTATGCCGAATAACGCGGCCAGGGCGCAAGCGCATGCAAAAGAGATCAGTGATTCGGCAAAGTGTATCGATGAATGTATCTCCAGGTTTTCCGATTGGTATGCCTTGGATTCAGAAACCCACATTGATAGCGATTTTGATGCGCTTATCAACACCCTTCTGAAACGTGCTGAGTTGCTCCAGCACAAGCAGGCTGTACTGAGCTTTCACAAAGACATCAGGGGCAATTTCGAGAAATCACTTTCGGCGAAGCCTGAACTGGCGCGCTGGCTGGAGGATGAAATATCACCTGGAGGTGGGCTAAAGACTGCAGTGGAATACCTCTGTGGAGCAAAGACTGAAGAAAGTGCTGAAGATGCCATCGTTTCACTGAACAATGCGGGAGTGGCATGTCTGGAACAGATGTCGGCAACAAGCAATACCAACTCGTCTGATCTAAAAGGTGTGGCTGAGTTGCTGGTTGAACTCCTGGGTTGGGTGTTGCTGACCCAGGTCAATGATCAATGGATCAGTGAGAATATCGATGCGTTCATCAACGGAAAATCGATTGAGATCAATATGCCCCTCAGAACAAGGACGGGCGTGGAGATACTGGTTGCCCGTCTCAACACAAAGACCCCCTGCCTGGTATTCAGGAGAAAAGACGACTTTTCTATCAACGATAACGGACTGATTCTGGAATCGGGGTATAACTCGCAAGATGCCGCGTATGAAGTGAAGAAATCGCTCTGGCTGATGTTCTGGCCGACGAAAAAAGTCCCTAAGCTGTTCGAGGCGCATGACAGGAAAAAACTCAACGGAAAAATACGCATTGAAAGGCGTATGGCAACCAGGCGCAGTATCTATATCGCGATTCATCGGCAGGATGGCGCGACCTGTTTGACCAAGGATGTCGTGGAACAGTTGCAGGATGAGCTCGAAGAGTTGAAGTTCATCTACTACGGCATCGAGGGTGAACAGGACAGAATCCTGGTTCTCCCTGAATATCAAGTGGAAAATCTGGTTGAAACATTTCTGAGATCACTCGAGAAATATCTATGAAAACCCTCATCCCTCCCGGCAAAAGTATTACTCTTGAGCAATTCGGTTCCTGGCCCAGGACCCGGCATGTCTTCGGTGAAGAGGTCTATGCAATCGAAGCGGCACTGGCATCCCGCCGGCCACTATTGATTCGTGGCGAACCAGGGGCAGGAAAGAGCCAACTGGCGCGAGCGGTGGCCCATGAACTGGGACGGCTCTTTGTCTCCGAAGTGGTTCATTCACGTTACGAAGCCCACGATCTGCACTGGCACTTCGATGCGGTAGGTCGACTGGGTATGGCGCAGGCGCTGGCGGCAGGTATAGGAAAGGAGGATGCCGATGCCCAGCTCAAAGAGTCCAGGTTCCTGCGCCCCGGACCGCTCTGGTGGGTCTATGACTGGGAGAGCGCCCTCTATCAAAACAGCAACTGCAAGCAGGGTGGCTCCATCCCGGAAAGACCCACGGAGTGGCAGCCGGGTGAGGGCAGTGTGCTGTTGATCGACGAGATCGACAAGGCGGATGCCGACCTCCCCAACGGCCTGCTGGAAAGCCTCGGTAACGGTGCATTTACCGTGCCCTATATTCACAAGACCATCAAACAGCAGCAAGAGAATCCGCCGCTGGTGGTGGTCACCACCAATGAAGAGCGGGAACTTCCCGCGGCCTTCCTGCGCCGCTGCATGGTGCTCAGGCTGGAACTGCCGAAAGATGAGGTCGGTTTGGTCGAATACCTGATCGAAAGGGGTCGGCTCCATTTCGGTGATGACTGCAAAGAGAAGGTGCTGAAAGAGGCAGCGGAACTGCTACATGAGGATCGTCGTGCAGCACTGGATCTGGGTATCACCCCGCCGGGACAGGCGGAGTATCTCGACATGCTCAGGGCGGTGAGTGGCATGGCGACACAAGAGAGTGATCAATTGGATGTGCTGCACAGGATCAAGGACTATGCGCTGAAGAAATCCCCCTATCTGGATCAGGACGCTGATTGATGGGATACCCCTGAATGGACAAGGCTTCCAACAGTGTCCCTTCGGCGTTTCGGCGTACCCAACCCGGTCGCGCGGATCTGATCGATGCCCTGGCCTGCTACGATGATGCCGGACTGGAACACTTCGCCCGCCTCCTGGGTTATGAGAAACAGCCCGGCCCGGCGAAGAAAGCTGTTGATGGTGACAAGAAAACAGGCAGCATAAACAAGGCAGGAGAGCCGTCCGGCCATGTCGACACAGACAGTGGTAGAAGCAGGCAAATACCCAGGGCCGACTTCTGGTACCTGAAAAGCCACCAACAACGGGATATCGACGAAACAACCGGTGAGGAACCGGCGTGGCATGCCAACGCTGAACCCCTCAGCCATGATGAGTCTGGTCCAGACCACGCTTACCGCGAGCCCGGGAAACAACCCCTAACCCCCTGGCGGCGTCTCTGGCCTTTCCTGCGGATGGTCCTCGGCGGTACACAATCTACCATCGAGCCTGACCTGCCGAAACTGGTTGGGCAACTGGTGCGTGGCCAAGCCTTGCAAAGGATTCCCTACCTGCAACGGCGCACCTGGTCCAGCGAATGCCGCCTGATATTCGATGTCAGCCACAGGCTGGTCCCATACTGGGACGATTTCGGGCAACTGCAAAGCGCACTGGAGCGGCTGCGGGGGAAGCAGGGTCTGCAGATGGATGAGCTGGATGAGCCGCCGCAAAGATGTCACCTGCCCCGGTCAGGGACGCCGCTGCTGATCCTCAGCGATCTCGGGCAGTATGATAAAAACGGGTCGACGAAAAACGGCTGGCGGCGTTTCGGCAGATGGCTCAGAGCCAGAGGTATCATACCGCTGGTGCTTACACCCACCCCTTCCCGCCTCTGGGACAAGAGCCTCTCCCGGCTCTTCATCCAGGTAGTCTGGGATCACACGTCGCCGCTGCCGGGTAAAGTGCCAAGGAACAGCCGGATCATGGGGAGGCAACTTGGTCCGGATACCGATGGTGTGACCAACCTGCTTGATCTGCTGGCCCCCGCTATTCGTGTAGAGCCTTCACTGCTGCGGGCTGCCCGCTATCTATTACCTGCGGACCAGGCGGATGTGGGCAATGAGGCTGAGCTATGGCAGCACCCGGATGTGTTTCCTGAACTCACCGGCTTCGCCTTTCAGGATCAAGCGGTCGATGGGTATCGTGAAAATCACCGGAAAATTGACATACATTGCAAAGAGAAGATGGCCCAGATACTGGTGGCCCACCACGCCGGTCTGCCGCCGGTTGTTCTGGCCACCGAGATGCGCTACTGCGCCGAACTGGGTGTGGCGGTAAGCCCAAAGTATGAACACCACATGCAGCGAGTGGTCAAGACCCTGCTGAAAAATCCCTACCATATTGGCATGGGTAACTGGGTGGGTCGCTCGGTGGAACGCCACCACACAGCCATGTGGGAGAGAGGCGACCCCCTGATAACCGCTGCCTGGGTGGCGATCAGGCAAGTGGCGGAACAGCGGGGGGAAACCCTGACTCCGCCCATCGGTGTGGATTTGATATCCGCCCAATGGCTGATGAAAGGCAACACGCCCCGGCTCTTGCAACTGCGTCAGGTGGCGGATCAACTGGTTATCGAGAGGCTGGCAGATGCCAGTGAACCCATGAAAAGTTCAATCGGCAGTCCCATTGCCAGTATCTCTGCCGGTGATTATCTGCAATGGCAGATAGAGAGTCCGGCATTGGCTGTTCCAGTCACGGGTAGTATCGATCCCGCAAACCTGCCGCATGCAGTGAACCTGCCACCGTCTTGCGGAACCATCCTGCTGCAAAGCGATTTTGAACTACTTTCACTGACAACACAGCAACGCCCCAAGTGGGCCTCGGCCATGGGTTGCGATCGTTTTGGCCTCTATGCCGAATTCAATATTTCCGGCGTGACCCAGCGCATGCGCTGGATCTGTCCCGGCACTTTTATGATGGGTTCACCGGAGACGGAATCTGAGCGGCGTGATAACGAAACCCGGCATCAGGTAACGCTCACCCAAGGCTACTGGCTGGCGGATACCGCCTGTACCCAAGAGCTGTGGGAGGCGGTGATGGAAGAAAATCCGAGTGATTTCAAGGGGGCGGAGCGGCCTGTGGAACAGGTGAGCTGGAAAGATGTTCAGAGATTTGTTGAGAGGATCAATGTCCTGGATGCCGAACTGGGTTTGCGTCTGCCGACAGAGGCAGAGTGGGAGTACGCCTGCCGCGCAGGGACAGAGACCCCTTTCGCCTTCGGGGAACAGATCACCACAGTACAGGCCAACTACGACGGAAACCATCCTTATAACGATGGCCCGAAAGGCCCATACAGGAAAGAGACAATCAAGGTCAAAGCCTTGGCGGAAGGGATAAACACTTGGGGTCTGCAGCAGATGCACGGCAATGTTTGGGAGTGGTGTGCAGACTGGTACGGTGACTACCCAGAGGGTGAAGTGGTAGATCCTGTGGGGCCGCCAGGGGGCGAGGACCGTGTTTTGCGTGGTGGTGGCTGGATCTTCTACGGCAGGTACGCGCGTTCCGCTCAGCGCAGCCTCTACACGCCCGTCTACCGGTACGACTACATTGGCTTCCGTCTTGCCCGAGGTCAAAAGAGCCGGTAGCGCGGAGCGCGGCAAGGGGGAGCCACGCCGGACAGATGCTGAGGGACGAAGCATCGGTCAGGTGTGGCGGGGTTCGGGAAATTCCGACGGTATTTGATTGCACCGTCTGCTTGAAGTGGGGTGTTTTTTTGACAAGAATCGACAAAATTTGGAGTGATCTTCATCAATGTACTGTTTGGACGCGACAGCTATCAGGATGCAGCCCGAAAGCCCACCGGCTGATCGCCTATCTACAAAGCCATCACAGTCATGACCAGTCTGTCTGAAACCCCGTCACCCATGAACCAACTTCCCCAACCGTTTCCCCCGGCATGGGCAAGTGGATGGGGTGAGGATGATTATGGCCACTATGCCGAGTTCGAGATATCCGGCGTGATCCAGCGCATGCGCTGGATTTATCCCGGCACCTTTCTGATGGGTTCACCAGAGACTGAGGCAGAACGCAGTGAAAATGAACATCAGCATCAGGTGATGATTACTCAAGGCTACTGGCTGGCGGATACCGCTTGCACCCAGTCGTTGTGGCAGGCGGTGATGGGAGACGATCCGAGCAATTTCAAGGGAGCTGAGCGGCCTGTGGAGGAGGTGAGCTGGAACGATGTGGCGGGGTTTCTCGACCGGCTTAACCAACAACGGCCGGACCCGGACTTTCGTCTGCCCACCGAGGCTGAATGGGAGTACGCCTGTCGTGCCGGTGCAAAGACACCCTTCGCTTTCGGGGAGCAAGTCTCCACGGATCAGGCCAACTACAACGGTAATTATCCTTATAACGATGGTCCGGAAGGCCCATACAGGGATGAGACAATAGAGGTCAAAGCCCTGGCGGAAGGGATCAACGCCTGGGGTCTGCACCAGATGCACGGCAATGTATGGGAATGGTGTGCGGACTGGTATGGCAGCTACCCGGTGGATGAAGTGGCAGACCCCGTGGGGCCGTCAGAGGGCGGGTCCCGTGTTTTGCGTGGCGGCTCCTGGGTCAACCGCGGCAGGAACCTGCGTTCCGCCTACCGTCGCTTCTACGTTCCCGGCTACCGCAACCGCTCCCACGGCATTGGCTTCCGTCTTGCCCGAGGTCAAAAGGGCCGGTAGCGCGGAGCGCGAAAAAGGGGGGAGCCGCGCCCGACAGATGCTGAGGGACGAAGCGTCGGTCAGGCGGGGCGGGCAGATGTAGGCCGGTTCAAGCGCAGCGGAACCGGCAGCTTGCCAATACGAAAACGCCCGATCCGCTGCGCTTGATCGGGCCTACACATTGAACTGGGCAGTTGCCGAATAATAATCAAACCGGGTGTCTTCCGAAAGCATGGAATAAATACAGCCTGGATGAAGCACAGCGGAATCCAGGAAGACAGGTGGCTGGTTCATAGTCAGTTAAATGCCGGTAACCAGAAAATCGATCGCCGCCACTATCTCTTCTCTGAGATGTTCCAGGGAATCGGCTGGTGCCTGAAGTGCAGCAACAGGAACGTTGGTCATTTGGTGAGTCAGGAGCACAAATTGCGTGCCATTGATGGAAGTTATCGGGCACAGATTGCCAATATTTACATCACCCAGGTATTTCGAAGGTGTAAGAGGTATAACGAGGCGAGTATTTAGAGAATCGAGAAGGTCATTTTGAACATCGATGAAATAAGGGTAGGTCTCATTGGAATCGGCGTTCTTGTTCTCGTACAGCGTAAATTGGCTCATCAGATAGTCTTGTACGAGTCTGCAAAGAACTCTTTTTCCTCTGCAAGGCGGTTTGAAGCTTCAATGGCATTTTGGTTTTTTTGTAGCCACTGAGTTCGTTCTGCCTTTCGCACCTCATCAGCAAGGGCATTTTCCAGGGTGGCGGAAAGGTTGAGTTTCAGGCGCTTGGCTTTGGCAAGCAAGTCGCTGTTAACGCTAAGGTTCGCAGGCTTTTTTGGCGCCAAATGATTATAAGTATGTATCATAGCTACGTATCTCATTATGCAGGCATCATGCGCATTAATTATGCGCATATGGCTAGCGTAGAGTAAGAATATGCCTTTAACAAGCCTTCCAGCGGAGGCAACCGCTATAAACTCCCCCCATGTCTACTCAGACGCAGCAGTGCCTCCCGCAATTCGGCCGATTCGGTGCACTCGGCGGTACTTCGAATCATCGCGGCGCTCTCTTTAGAAAGAGTCAGCGGTTCCGCTGGGTGGTGCCGTTCGGCGGGTGCGGATAGGGGCAGGAAAACCTTGACCCGGATACTCTCCAGCGCCACCCCCTCGGCCTTGAGTTTCTCCCGCAGGTCACGCCCCAGGTAACGGAAGCGGCTGGCCCAGGCGGGCGAGTCGACAAACAGCACCAGCCGGGTTTCATGCGGTACGGCTCCGATGCAATGCTCGCCCAGGGGTTCGGGCAGTAGCTGGCGAATTCTGGCCAGTAGCGCCGCATGCTGCGCCAGTTTTTTGTTCAGGGTTTTGATCGATTCCCGGGAGCCAAACAGCTCTCCCAGTGACTTCATCTTGATTTGCATGGGCAAATCATAGGAGAATGCACGGCTGTATGCCATGGCTATTGGCAGAGAAAGACCTAAAGGTTTCGGCTTAAGCGGTCGATAAATGACGTAGTTCCCCCTGAAAATCCCGGATAGAACTGGATAAATGAAGATCATCTACCTGCGTGGCATCGGAAAAAGCTGTAGCACTACAGGACGTTGTCTATCGGCAATCACCCTGCTTGGACTGCTTTGCGTCTTTGGTGCAGGCATGCTTTGGACCGGTTACAGAATGGGTGTGCAGGACGTGACCTTCCCTGAGCACCAGCTGGTACGTTCGCTGAGAGATACCTTCACCCAGGAACGTCGTGTACTGGAAGATACCAGGACCGATGCCCAAGAGCGCATCGACGGCCTGGCCATGCGGCTGGGGCAGTTACAGGCCAATTTGTTGAGGCTGGATGCCCTTGGGCAGCGACTGGTGGATATCGGCAGCCTGGATAAGGGTGAGTTCAGTTTCGAGGCGCCGTCAGCTGTGGGTGGTCCGCTAGTGGATGAAGTGGCGAAATCGCAGTCGGTGCTGCCGGAGATCCTGAAGGACATGGACAGTCTGGAAGTGCTTATCGTGAACAGGGAACAGCAGTTGATGTTGCTGGAAGATCTGATTATGAACTCGGAGTTGGAGAAATCCGTACACCCGGCCGGTCGTCCCGTGGCCAAGGGGTGGATCTCTTCATACTATGGCATGCGCAACGACCCGTTTACCGGCAAGCGCACCATGCACAAGGGGATGGACTTCGCCGGAAAGAAAGACTCGGATGTCGTTGCGGTAGCGGCAGGCGTGGTGACCAAGGCGGGCGAGCAGAGCGGTTATGGTTATCTGATTGAGATCAACCACGGCAAAGGTTATGTCACCCGCTATGGCCACAACTCGAAGATCAACGTCAAAATCGGTGACCGGGTGCAGCAGGGCCAGACCATCGGCAGCATGGGTTCAACCGGCCGTTCCACAGGCCCTCACGTTCATTTTGAGGTGCTGCGTAATGGTAAAACCGTCAATCCCACCAAATATATCCGCACCAAACGCACAGAAGCCCGGGCCTGATTCCTGCGCCCCCTAACCGCTGATAATCTTAACCTAGGCAGCACCGTGCGCTTAATGTAGGGTGCGCCATGCGCACCAGGCAGCTTGAATTCCGCAGATTGACCCACATATCCGGTGTTGTGGGGTCCGATTCGGCACTAAAGCCGTGCCCCACCCACCTCACTTCCCCTCTTGCTTCATGAAACCGATGGCATGGGGTATGATTGCCCGATTTCGCATTTTTCACGGACACCAATAACTACATGGTCACCAACATATTCAAGAAGGTCTTCGGCAGCCGTAATGATCGTCTGGTCAAGCGGATGGGCAAGAATGTCTCCCAGATCAGTGCGCTGGAAGGGGATATGGAGGCGCTTTCGGATGAGGCGCTGAGTGCCAAGACCCAGGAGTTTCGCGAACGCCTGGAGAAGGGGGAGTCTCTCGACTCACTCCTGAGCGAGGCCTTTGCCGCCGTGCGTGAGGCGGGGCGCCGGACCATGCAGATGCGTCACTTCGATGTGCAGATGATCGGCGGCATGGTGCTCAACCAGGGCAAGATCGCGGAGATGCGAACCGGTGAAGGCAAGACCCTGGTCGCCACCCTGGCGGTCTATCTCAATGCCTTGCCCGCCAATGGCGTGCATGTGGTGACGGTGAACGACTATCTGGCCCGTCGCGATGCGGCCTGGATGGCCAAGATCTACCACTTCATGGGGCTGAGTACAGGTGTCATCAACTCCTCCGGTGGGGCCGGGCCTGACAGTGCATCCTACCTCTATGATCCCGAACACAATGGTTCGACGGGTGGTTTCCTGCACCTGCGTCCCGTTGAGCGTAAAGCGGCTTATGCCGCCGACGTGACCTATGGCACCAACAATGAATTCGGTTTCGACTATCTGCGCGACAATATGGCGTTCAGCGGAGAGCAAAGGGTACAGCGTCCCCCTTTCTACGCCATCGTGGACGAGGTGGACTCCATCCTCATTGATGAGGCGCGAACACCGCTGATTATCTCCGGTCCCACCGACGACAGTTCCGATCTTTATAAATCGGTCGATGCGATCATTCCCCGGCTGACACGGCAGGATCCCATCACCAACGAGGAGGGGCAGCCGGATTTTGGTCCTGGTGATTTTTCGGTGGATGAGAAGGCGCGCCAGACCTTTCTCAGCGAAGAGGGGCATCAGCATGTGGAGGATATGCTGACTGAGGCCGGACTGCTGGAAGAGGGGGCAAGCCTCTACGATTCAGCCAATATCATGCTGATGCACCATGTGAATGCGGCGCTGCGCGCCCATGCCCTGTTTCAGAAGGACGTGGAGTATATCGTCAAGGATGGCCAGATCGTTATCGTTGACGAATTTACCGGTCGCACCATGCATGGCCGCCGCTGGTCCGATGGGCTGCACCAGGCGGTCGAGGCCAAAGAGGGCGTGGAGATTCAGCACGAGAATCAGACGCTTGCCTCAATCACCTTTCAGAACTATTTCCGGCTTTACGAGAAGCTGTCGGGTATGACGGGTACTGCCGATACCGAGGCCTTCGAGTTTCAGCAGATCTATGGATTGGAGGTCGTGGTCATCCCCACCAACATGCCTATGATCCGCGACGACAAGGGTGACCTGATCTTTATTACGCCGGATGAGAAGTATCAGGCAATCCTCGAAGATGTGCAGGATTGTGTGAAGCGGGGCCAGCCGGTGCTGGTGGGTACCGCTTCCATCGAGACCTCGGAACTGGTCTCCAATTTGCTGAATCAGGCCAAGGTCGATCATAAGGTACTGAACGCCAAGCACCATGAGCATGAGGCCGATATTGTGGCTCAGGCCGGTGTGCCGGGTGCGGTTACCATCGCCACCAACATGGCGGGCCGAGGTACAGATATCGTGTTGGGCGGCAATCTTGAGACTCAGTTGGCTGTGTTGGGAGAGGATCCGGACAAGGCAAAAGTCGATGAGATGTCCGAGGCGTGGACGGCAGTACATAAACTGGTCCTGGAAGCCGGTGGTCTGCACGTGGTGGGTACAGAGCGTCATGAGTCCCGTCGTATCGACAACCAGCTGCGGGGTCGTTCAGGACGTCAGGGTGATCCTGGCTCCAGTCGCTTCTATCTTTCGCTGGACGACAGCCTGATGCGTATATTCGCCTCCGATAAGGTAGGCGGCATCATGAAAAAGCTGGGCATGGAGAAGGGTGAGGCGATCGAGCATCCCTGGGTGACCAAGGCGATCGAAAATGCACAGCGCAAGGTTGAGGGGCGCAACTTCGATATCCGCAAACAGCTGCTCGAATACGATGATGTGGCCAGTGACCAGCGCAAGGTGGTCTATCAGCAGCGTAACGAACTGATGGAGACGGAGGACATCTCCGAGACCATTACCAGTCTGCGCGCCGACGTGGTGGATGATGTCATGCACCAGCATATCCCCCGAGAGAGTCTTGAAGAGCAGTGGAATGTGCCGGGGCTGAGTCAGGCATTGGCTGATGAGTTTAGTGGAGAGTGGCCGGTCCAGCAGTGGCTGGATGATGACCATGATCTGCACGAAGAGACGCTCCAGGCGCGTATTGAGGAGACGCTCAAAACTGAGTATCAGAAGAAAGAGGGTTTCGTCGGTGCCGAGGGGATGCGTCAGTTCGAGAAGGGCGTGATGCTACAGACCCTCGACGGTATCTGGAAAGAGCATCTGGCCGCGATGGACTATCTGCGTCAGGGTATTCACCTGCGTGGATATGCGCAGAAAAATCCCAAGCAGGAGTACAAACGCGAAGCCTTCGAGATGTTTTCCAACATGCTGGACGGCATCAAAACCGAAGTCGTGGGCGTTCTCTCCAAGGTACAGGTACAGATGCCGGAAGAGATGGCGCTGCAGGACCACTCTCAGCAGGGCAGCGACTTTGAGTTCAAGCATGAAGAGTTTCATGGCCTGACCGAAGAGGAACAGGCTGCACCGCAACAGGCAGTTGCTGCAGAGGAAGAGCATCAGCCGTTTGTGCGTGAAGGACGCAAGATCGGGCGCAATGAACCCTGTCCATGTGGTTCCGGTAAGAAATACAAGCAGTGTCATGGGCGCATCGCCTGATCATGGGGGATGATGTCTACTCTGTTCCCGGCATTCGCCTGGGGGTGGCGGCAGCGGGCATCAAGTATCCCGGTAGGGATGATCTGCTCGTTATCGAGTTGCCGGAAGGAGGGGGCTGTGCAGGCGTCTTCACTCGTAACGCGTTTTGTGCAGCCCCGGTGCATGTGGCCAAACAGCATATGGGGGCAGAAGCCCCCCGTTATCTGCTGATCAATTCCGGAAATGCCAATGCCGGCACCGGCGACCAGGGTTTGTTGGATGCGCAACGCTCCTGTGCGGCGCTGGCTGAGGTTACCGGCTGTAAGGCCGCCCAGGTTCTGCCCTTCTCCACCGGTGTGATCGGTGAGAATCTGCCGGTCGATCGCATTGAACAGGCCTTGCCGAAAGCGATTGAGTCGTTGGATGAGGCGTTGTGGAAGGTGGCTGCGGCGGCGATCATGACCACCGATACCCGTCCCAAAGTCGTCTCTCAACGGTTCGATCTGGCGGGAGAGAGCATCACCGTGACCGGAATTGCCAAGGGTTCCGGCATGATCCGACCCGACATGGCCACCATGCTGGCCTATCTGGGAACCGACCTTGCGGTGGATGCCGCGTTGTTGCAGCAGTGCCTGCTCGATGCGGTCCAGCCCTCCTTCAACAGCATCACCGTGGATGGGGATACCTCCACCAATGACGCCTGCATGCTGCTGGCCAGTGGCGAGGCTGGGGTTGAATTGGTGTCCGATGCCGATTCCGAGGCATACCGGAAACTGAGTCAGACGGTCACCGAGGTCTGCATGTCTCTTGCGCGGGAGATAGTGCGGGACGGCGAGGGTGCCACCAAACTGGTCGAAGTGCTGGTGGAATCTGCAACCAGCGAGCGGGAGGCGAGATCGGTTGCCTATACCATCGCTCACTCTCCCCTGGTCAAGACGGCGCTTTTTGCCTCCGACCCCAATTGGGGGCGTATTCTCGCCGCAGTGGGGCGGGCTGGCCTGGAAGATTTGGTCATTGATCAGGTGGAGATCTGGCTCGACGACGTATGTATCGTTCGGAACGGAGGACGTGCCGCAAACTATACCGAAGCGGCTGGACAGCGGGTGATGGATCGCGCCGAATTCACCATCGGCGTGAAACTGGGTCGTGGTCAAGCCGCAGCACGGATTCTGACCTGTGACTTCTCCTACGACTACGTCAAGATCAACGCTGAATACAGAACCTGATGGATTGATGCTGATCCACGTCGCCGCCGCAGCCATCGAGGATGACCAGGGACGGATATTGATCGCCCGGCGTCCGGAACATGTGCATCAGGGTGGACTCTGGGAGTTCCCCGGCGGCAAACTGGAAGCGGGTGAGTCTCCGCTGCAGGCGTTGGAACGGGAACTGCTGGAGGAGCTCGACGTCCGGCCGCTGCGCTCTGAACCACTGATCCGCATCACCCATCACTATGAAAATCGTTCCGTGCTCCTTGATGTCCACCGTGTGAGTGCCTTTGAGGGAACGCCCCGGGGTGTCGAGGGCCAGCCGCTTCGTTGGTGCAGACCCCAGGAGATGCGTCCGGAGGTTTTTCCTGCGGCGGATCGACCGGTCATTACGGCGCTTCAGCTGCCTTCCCGTTATCTCATCACCGGCGCAGATTCATCACGGCCGGAACAGTTTCTGCGGCGTCTTGAGCATGTTTTGCAACAGGGCGTGCGTATCGTCCAGTTGCGCGCCCATGAACTATCCGATCAGGATTACCGGGAGCTGGTTGATGCAGCCAGGAAAACTACTGGAAATGTGGGTGCCCGCCTCATTCTGAATCGTCCGGACAGCGTCCTGGACTGGGCCGGGCTGGCGGATGGTCTGCATCTCAATCGACATGCATTGATGTCACAACAACGACGTCCAGTGAACGCAGGCCTGGTGGGGGCTTCCTGTCATGATCCGGAGGAACTTGCCCGCGCTGTCGATCTGGGACTGGACTACGCGCTACTGTCGCCCGTGCTGCCGACGGCCAGCCATCCTGATGCGGAGCCTTTGGGGTGGGAACGGTTTGAGGCGTGGGTTGATCAAGCCAATCTTCCAGTCTATGCGCTGGGGGGAATGCGGTTGGAAGCGATGGTTGAGGCAAGGCGGCGTGGCGCCCAAGGTATTGCGGCTATCCGTGGATTGTTGTTAGCGGCTGAGTAAAACCGCGCATAGATGGCGAAGGCCGCCTCGCTGCGTCGATACATCCTCCGTCAGAACGTCACATCC
>JAMJIN010000541.1:0-1167 GCA_036784775.1 Chromatiales bacterium
TGCTCTATGGTGGTCAGATACAGCCCCCAAGAGCCGTCGCTAGATCTGCAGTTCACCACGTGCAGCGACTCATCGAAGATGACATCAAGAAGCTGTTCTACTCCGACGTAGCGGGGGTCAAGCCGACGACCGCCTGCATCTGCAGTGACAAGGAACTAGCTGAATCGAAGTTTTTACTACACGCCAAGACAACTACTTCCATCACAAAGGAAGGAAGAATCAAAGTCTTCATGCCTTGGCGTGATGGATACCCTGAGGCTCTCCCTTTCAACAAGGAGAAGACAGTTGCCAGAATGTATCAACAAGAGAACTCCTTGAGACGAAATGGTCGTCTTGAAGCATACAACGCCGAAATCAGAAATCTCATCACGCAGGGATTTGTACGTCCACTCACGATTGAAGAGACTCACGACGGGCGTGGTTGGTATCTGGAGCATCACGCCGTCTATCGAGAAGACAAGTCCACCACGAAGACCCGCATCGTCTGGAACGCCGCCGCACTGTTCAAGGGCGTTTCACTCAACGACGGCTTTCACAAAGGCCCCGACCTGCTCAACTCACTCATCTCATGTCTTCTCGCTTGGCGTCGCGATCGAGTCGCACTCGTGGGAGACGTGAAGAAGATGTTTAACCAGATCGAAGTTGCCGAACCGGACCAGATCTTTCACCGGTTCGTTTGGCGATTTGGAGATGAGTGCTCACCGCCAATCGCATTCCAGTGGATACGTCTACCGTTCGGGGAACGACCCGCACCGGACATCGCCATCAACTCCGTCAGAATCCTTGCTGAAATCGGTCGTCAATCGGAACCGATTGGAAGCTACATCGTCGACAACGAGATGTACATGGATGACATCAGCCACTCAACCGCCACTGCAGAAGATGCCATCAGAGCAAGAGACGAAGTCGATGCTGTCCTCGCCAGAGGGAAGTTTGACATCAAGACGTGGCATTCGAATCATGCAGCAGTAGATGACAACCCCGATGAGCCGACAATCGACGTCTTAGGTCATCATTGGGACAAATCACTCGACCTGTTTTCACTGAAGGCCAAAGATGTTGAAATGGAATCTGACCCGGTAACGAAGCGAACGATACTGAGTCTCGTCGCGAAGATATGGGATCCTCTGGGCATGCTGTCGCCTGTCTCGTTAAAGTCGGAGGCCA
>JAMJIN010000542.1:0-1166 GCA_036784775.1 Chromatiales bacterium
TGTTCGAGACCCTCCGACCCCAACCGCCTACATATACCGTCGGAAACATTAAACGAAGTCGCGAGGACGAAATGGATCAACTCTTGAGTCGCTACAACGATATGAACGATAGACGCGCGCAACAACCGACACGACTGACCGTGGTGAACGACGGGGCGACGAAATAAGAAACGTGCCGTGGGAGAAGCAGCGGAAACGGAAGCGGCGGTGTCGGCAGCTGTAGATCGTGTAGAAGCCGATATCGCAGATAGCGTCCTGAAAACCCTGAAAAAAAGCCCAGCGACTGGTGGAAAGACTCAAAGCCGATCCCAGGGCGGAATGGAACGATCGAGGCGAATTCGTGTGCGACGGCGTGGCTGTGACCGAAAGCAACATGGTAGACCTCGTGAACGATGTTCTGAGAAAAAGAAGGAAGATGTGCCGACGGGGTATCAACCATTTGCGCGACACCTCAAGCGACTCAACGTGCCGAACGATGTGGTCGGCAACCCCGATCGGTGGCAATACATGCAGCTACCGGAGCAGTCGACCCGCCGAAAGAACGAGCCGCAGCCGCTACCGCCAATCATCACTGCCACCGTTGTGACGTCTATTAAAGAGTCGCACACATCGCAACGATGCTGTAGTGTATCGTGGACGTGATAGTAGATAGTGCTGTGTGCAGCGTGTTGTACACCGTCGCGCGCGTATAGACTATCAACAGACATATTCGCCAGCCAGCCAGCCAGCCAGCCAGCCAACCAGCCAGCCAGCCAGCCACCACCACCACCGCTACCACCGCTAGGCCTTCTATTAAAGAATACACAGCGGCAACGCAAGAGTTTACCATGGCACCACTAGGATACAGAATGACGATCATCATCGTAGGTGGGTCAGTGGTGGTGGGTATGGTATTGTATATCGCCGCGCTCGTCGGTAGGTGTAGCGGCGGTGGCACGCAAAGACATCAATATGACGTGATGCTACACCGCAGAAAAGAGGTATTAAAACGCATTTACTTCGATCCGAAATGCGTCGGCAGCTACGGCGGCGAAAGTCGTCAAGCAATGGTTGACGGAACAAGACGCGTACACGATTCATAAACCGATGGAAGGCGTTTCAAGCGCCGCTGTGTCGCGGTGGGAGCTCAACATCAGCAATGACAGGCTGACCTCGTCTTCGCCGGT
>JAMJIN010000188.1:0-7235 GCA_036784775.1 Chromatiales bacterium
TCAAGCTGAAAATCGTTGCAGCATTTCTTCCGCCACTACCCAGGAATGCTAATATCAACCCACACGCTTCCGCGTAGACCCATAAAATTATGTGCTGTTGTTAAAAGTGTATTACATCTTGTGCCAACAACAACTCCTGATCCAAAACCACCACCACCATCTAAATTTATTCTCACCACCATATCAGAAGCTTGTTTCAAAAGACCCGATAAAGAGTTTATAGATTGTCTTGTATCATCACCAATAATCACAACATCTTGAAAACCCGACTCGCTATATTGGCCTTGATTACAGTTTCGACTATCTTCAATCCCCTTCACAAAATTTCCAGCTCTATAGTCATAACCTCGGCCAAAATCAGAAACAGCCACCACTCGGCCTTCGTCATCGTACCTTTTTTTTGTTCCCCAGTCCGCTTGTTCAATCTTTACAAATTTTTTTTGAAAAGAGCTCAATTTGAATTTACCAGCACCTTGTTTTTCAAGTGATGGCATTATTGCACCTCTAAACTCGTCTTTAAATTTAATACAACGGGCTGTTCCCTTTTGACAAACATCCCAATCGCCAAGCATTTCTGTATTAAATATTAATGGGTATTTAGACTTCGATTCTGAAAATGCGATAATAGAAAGAGATAAAAAGCGTGAGGGGTCGGAGTCAAACCGCCAACCCATGTCGGTTTTTCCTGCTACCTCACACGGTTTGACTCCGACCCCTGGAGCTTTGATTGGATTCAATGCAGGGTTCTTCAACACTACCACTGTGAACCACTTCATAGTAGAGCTTTTCCAGCGCCTGTTTGTGGAGGGTCTCCTCCCTCGCCAGAAAAATAAACAAGTCGTGGATAGCGCCGGATTCAGTGCTCTCCGCCAGGGCCGTATACTGATCCATCGCCACCTGTTCTCTGCCTAACGCATATTGCAGCACTGTCTGATCATCCGGATTTTCACCGAGATCCGGCAGTTGGATGCAATCTGAAAAACGGCTGTCACTCACCGGCACGGCAACCGCATGCTCTATCTCATTCTCGATCGACGGGTTTGCCGCCAACTCATTGAACAAGTCAAAATGCCCCTGCTCCTCTGCCGCCAGTTCCTTCACCAGATAGAGAATGCGCTTACTCACATTGGGGACCAGCGAGGTATAAAAATCCCGGGCGGTGCGTTCGAACCCGGTCGCCGCTTCAAGGATCTCTTTGAGACTCTTTTTCGACTGCAGATGATCGTAACCGCTTTGATGGCCCTCCCCCTCATGACTCATGGTCTATCTCCTGTTGGCCAAGAACAGCCTCTATGCTGGCCGCCACCCGATGACCGTCGGCCACCGCATGCACCACATCCGGGCCATTCACGCAGTCACCTGCCGCCCAAAGCCAGGCCTCCGAGGTTCGACCTGCCTCATCAACATGAAGCCGGCCACGATTCCACTCAAGCCGCTCGGTCAACTCATCACCCAGCAGACTGACATCCGACATCTGGCCGATCGCCTCGACTACCATCTCCCCCTGCGTGAAGCTGCTCGTCGCTTTCATCGTAGGATGGCGCAAAGCGGTGCTGCTCATCGAAGATCGATAATACCTTCCAGGTTCGCAGACCGATCAGCCTGCCCTTTTCATCGGTTTCACAGGCTTGGGGACCACGGCTGTCAAGAATCTCAATCCCCTCTTCGATCGACTCCTTTATCTCCACAGGGTCGGCTAGAAAATGTTCCCGATCCTCCAGTGCAGTCAGGGTAATTCTGCTCTCTCCATACTGCTGCCGTTGCAGCCGCACCAGACTGCGGGCAATATCCATCGCGACATTACCACCGCCGATCACCACCACTGAGCGGGGCACATCAAAAGCCTCATCCGCTGCAATCTTGCGCAGCAGATCCACCGCCTTGGTGACCTGCCCATGTTCCGCACCGGGAATGCGGGTGGAGCGGCCGAGTTGCAGACCGAGCGCCAACAACACCGCATCATTATCTTGTTGCAGCTGTGACAACTCGATATCAACACCGATACGGGTGTTGTATTCGATGGTAACGCCCATCGCGGTAATGACGTCCACATCCTGGTCGAGTTTGTCGAAAGGCAGCCGGTACTCGGGAATACCATAGCGCGTCATGCCACCCGCCTCTGCCTGAGCCTCGTAGACGGTTACCTGATGTCCAAGTTTCACCAGATCGAAAGCTGCGGTAAGACCGGCGGGCCCAGCGCCAATGATGGCAATCTGTTTTCCGCTCAGATAGTCCACCTTGTCCTGTGCCGCAATCGCCTTCACCGTTTCGTGATCGACCGAATCCATGGCAAACCGTTTGAGCCAGCGGATCGCCACAGGGTCACCGCGCCGACCTATCGAACAGGCCGTCTCGCAACGGTGGGTACAGATCCGTCCACAGACATGGGAGAAGGGATTGGTACGATAGATCTGTCGCACCGCCTCCTCCATATCCTGCTGCCAGATGGCGCGGATATACTCCGGCGCATGCATGTGCGTCGGACAGGCATCGTGGCACATGCCGCACTGCACACAACGGGAGGCCTCCGCCACCGCTTGCTCAAGACTATACCCAGCGACGATCTCATCGAAATTATCGCTGCGCTGGTCCTCTCTGCGCTCCCCCATCTCTCCCCGATCCAAGTCAAGCAGATCGGAGTCGGCAACCTTGCGCCAGCCGTAACCGTAGAGCTTTTTATGGATTCCATTGGGGTCGGGCAGAATGAAGTAGCTGTCGACCTCTTCCTGGGTGCAGGTATGCACATACTCTCTGGAGAGAGAGAGAGAGCCGCTGGGACAGATATCGACACAGAGGGCGCACCAGCAGCAGCGGCCGTAGTCGATGGCGGGACGCTGGTTGCGCACCCCTTTGACCGGATCAGAGGGTAGACCCGGGATCTCGATCATGCTGATGGCGGCGTTGTCGCAGACCTTCTGACAGGAGCTGCAACCGATGCAGAGTTCCCAGTCGTTGAGATGAAAACCGCGGTAACTGAGAGAGGCAAGACGCGGCTCCAGTGGTTCGGTGACCGCCTTGCGGGCGAAGAACTGCAGGCTCTTGAATGGGTTGAGGATGCTGCCCTTCTCTTTGTAGTCGATATCGCTCATCAGCGATCCACCTCCGGTGGACAGGCATCGAGTGAAAACATGATCTGCGCCACATCCTCCAATCGCGCACCCACCGACAATTGCTCCAGTACCTGCACGGCGTGCATCGACGACGGCCCACGTACATGTACCCGGTGGGGTTTGTCACCACCGTCGGAGACCACGTAGTAACCCAGCTCACCTTTCGACGACTCGACCCGGGTATAGGTCTCACCCGCCGGAACATTCCAGGCCAGGGGATTGGGAATCTGAGTGCGAACAGGGCCGTTGATCGAAGGCAGTTTTTCCACCACCTGACGCACAATATGGATGCTCTGTTTCAACTCCTGACGCCGCACCAGGGTACGCGCCCAGGCATCTCCCGGCGATTCCGTTGGAATATCGAAATCTATCTGGTCGTAGACAAGGTAGGGATCGTCGCGGCGCACATCGAACGCCAGCCCGGTGGCGCGCAGGTTGGGTCCGGTGACCCCCCACTCCAGCGCCTGCTGCTGATTCATCGGGCCGGTATCCCTGGCCCGGTCGACAAAGACCTGGTTGGTAAAGAAGAGGTTGTCGTAGTCAGGCAGGCGGGACTCGATATAGTCCATGGTGCGACTCACCCGGTCGAGGAACCCTGTTGGCATATCCCGACGCACCCCACCCGGGATATTGTAGATGTGGTAGACGCGCCCGCCGGTCCACTCCTCGAAAAGGTCGAGTATCTGATCTCGATCGGCCACCCCCCAATACATGGTGGTGTACATGCCGGTAGTCGCCGCGTGGCCGCCGAAGGTAAACAGGTGTGCGGCGATGCGCGACAGTTCAAGCTGCAGCACCCGCAGCCACTGGGCGCGCTCCGGCACCTCCATGTCAGTCAATGCCTCCACCGCCATGGAGTAACAGACTTCCATCGGCACGGGATCCGGGACACAGATGCGGGGCACCAGGGCAATATTCTGAATCCACAACCGCCCCTCCATCAGCTTTTCAAAACCGCGATGCAGGTAACCCCCATCGGCACGGGCGGCGACAACCACATCGCCGTGCAGTTTTACCTTCAGGGCATAGTTGCCCTCGATGCCCGGATGATTAGGCCCGAAGTTGAGTTCATACTCATTGCTTGGCGGATGACTTTTCGCCTGATAGTTTTCCGGCCTCATGGTTTTTTCTGCCTCGCCTCTTCAGGCGTCTTGACGATCCCGCCCCCCTGCTCGGTGATCTCTTTCAACCAATCCGGCTGATAGTCTTTCCACTCGAAGGTCTCGTTCACCCAGGCCTCGGCATCGAACTCCTTGCGCATCGGCGGCGGGCCGTTCCACTCGGTAAGGATAAATTTGCTCATGTCCGGACTGCCTTCGAAGTAGACGCCAAACATTTCGTGGATGTCCCGTTCGAAGAAGGCGGCAGGTTGGTAGAGATCGAACACCGACACATAGACGCCAGGTTCCCGTGCGATACGGATATGCGCCGAGACCAGTGACTGTGACTCGTAGGACCAGAGCTGATAGACCAGTTCGAACTGACCATCATCGATCCAGTCGACGCAGGTAATGGCAGAAAGGTGCACATACCCGGCTCGTCCCCGCAGCAGTTCCAACAGGGTCGGCAAGGAGTCGGGAGCTATATCGATCCGTACGCGCCGGGAGTCCTTACGGCGAATCTCGACCCCTTCTATCTCCTGCAGCAGATTGTCCAGCCAAGGGATGACTTTTTTACTCATGGGACTCCCCCTTCACCTCTAGGGATCCACCGATTTGAAAGAAGGTCTGCTGCGGCTCAAGCGGTTTCTGGCATTGTTGTAGCAGGCGGGTGTGCTCACCCTCTGTTCCAGGTCCGGCAAGACCGTAATGCGACGCTTCACCGATCACATCGGCAGGGGTCTGCCAATCATCACCAAAGAGGTGCTGCTGATTGCCCAGATACCAATCGTAACGCCGATAGTAGTCTTTCCAGCCATCCGCCTCATCGCTGCGAATTCGATCCATCAGCTTTCGCATACCCTCCAACACAGCCTCGGGGCGCGGCATGCAGCCGGCAATATAGAGATCCACCGGGAGATACTGATCGAGCTGTTTGGCGGTGGCGTAACTCTGCCAGTACATGCCCCCATTGACGGTGCAGGAGCAGATACCGATGACATATTTTGGCGAACCCATCTGCTCGTAGGTCAGGATCACCCGCTTCAGGGTCTTGATGGAGACATAACCGGTAATCAGCAGGATATCCGCCTGTCTGGGCGTCACCATCGGCTGAATGCCCAGCCGCTCCATATCGAAGCGGGATGTCATGGCCGGGGGCAGTTCGATGGCACCACATCCAGTGCAGTAGTGCAGCATGAACATGGAGCGGGAGCGGGAGCGGCAGAAGCGCACCAGTTCATCGAACACCCTGGCGAGGGGATTCGTGCGGCGCTTTGCCGCCGACGTTTCGATTGGAATATCTATCTCTTTCATATTTTTCATTCAGCGTCATGGTGCGCATGGCGCACCCTACCTCTCACAGGATAGGCGGCATGTCCAAGTGAGGGTGTCGGCGGCAGGGATGCCGCCGCCAAGCCTACATGGATGTATTTACGGCGACCCTCAATTGGGCATGCCGCCTATCCAAGATTCAAATCAGTGCATCACAAACGCCAGTCCAAGCAAGCCGATCATCACCGGCCACTTCCACATCAGACGGATCATCTGTTCCGTCTTGTAACGGGGAAACAGAAACGCCACCGTCATGGGAATGGCCACCACCGCAAAAACCTTGATCAGGAAGAAGAGCCAATTCTCTCCGCCACCGAGAAACAGCGACACATACAACACACCAGCGGTATAGAGCTGAAAGCACTGCATCACGAAAAGACCGCCCAGGTATTTACCGCTCATCTCCACCATTGGACCAGTGGCGATCTCCGCCGGGGCGATATAGATCTCAAAAGGCTGTTTGCCCAGCATACCCTGCAGGGCAAACAGTCCGGCTATCGCCAGCAGCGGCATCGCTATCGCCCCCCATCCCGCAACCCCACCTGCCTGTTGTATCGCAATGATGTCGACCAGATTGGTGGTACCGAAATACCAGGCCACGCCGAAAACCACGATGACAAACGGCACATCGTAGGCAAGCATCGCCGTCAACGCCCGGGCAATACCGATGGAGCCGTTGGGATTGGCGCACTGGCCCACGCCGAGCGCCAAACCCAGCGAGGGGATCATCATCACGTAGACCAGGGTCACCAGGCCGCCTTTATCCGCAATGCCGTCCATGCCCGGCACCGGCAGCAGGGTCTCCGCCGCCACATAGCCGCCCACTGCCATGATGATCCCGATATCGTGCATCCAGCCATGGGAGATCTGGGTCTTTTTGCCGTAGAGTTTTACGATGTCATAGAGTGGCTGCATCATAGGTGGACCAACCCGACGTTGCAGTTTAGCGCCAATCCTGCGCAGCATCAGCACCATAAAGAGGCCAACCACAAAGGCTACCAGCGGCATCAAAACCAGTTCCATCAGCAGGTGTTGAATACTCATCACAGCAATACCCAGGTCAGCGTTACAACGACAGTGACCAGCAGATAGATGGAGGGGTGCAGCGCGCCGTAAAGCCGTTGCATAAGGCTGGCGGCGATTCCCAGCAGGGATCCCAGGGTTGACTCAAGCCAGACGAAACTTCCCCGATACCAGGGTCTTATCAGGTGCATCAGGCCGGCATAGAAATTGTCGCTGTAGTGGTAGCGGGTTTCGGCCGTCAGAAAGTGTCCACCCGCATAGTTGTCCAGTTGATGGACCTGCCGGGTGCGGCCGCCGGAGTAGAAGAGCAGCGCACCAATACCGAATCCGGCAAACAACACCCCCACCACCCAGAGCATATCGAGGGAACCGCTTGCCAGCTCGACGCCACCAAGCGTGTTCTCAACCACAGGAAGTCCGACCGCCGACTGCACCAGCGCGACCCAATCCAAAACCAGACCCGGCGCCACTCCGGTCGCAAAGATCAGCAGCATGAGAATAATCATCGGTGCCACCATGCTCCAGGGTGCCTCGCGCACCTGAACATGCTCCATCCGCAACTGCCCCAGGAACATGTTATGTATCAACTTACTTGATTAGCACGAATGTTCAGCAAGCCGCAGCCATGTCTCGGGACGTGGTGAAGTCGTTGCAGCAGCCCGAAGCAAAC
>JAMJIN010000543.1:0-1165 GCA_036784775.1 Chromatiales bacterium
AAGAAATAACTTTGTTTATAGTACAACTATACAGTAATGATTATTGCTGTGGCCTAATTTGTAATAGTAACCAGGGCTTACATTTTGGTACCAGAAGTGGGGTGGGCCAAACAAAGGTTTTTTTGTTTCTTGTCTGCTTTTAAATTGTATTTAACAACAACTGGGAAAGGAAGGATGGAGGATCTCCAGGACGAACTGGCGGCAATGCAGCAAGAGTTACAACGAATGAGGGATCGGGCTGGACAACCTGCGACCAGCGTTGTGATTCGGCGTGAACGCAAGCTGCGTCACTTCAGTGGGGCCGGCGACGTGTCCCTGGTGGATTGGCAGGAGGACGTGCTGCAGCAAATTTCGCGATCAGCAATCTGGAGGGAGCAGCCCGGATGGAGATGCGGTGTCAACCTGACGAAGTTCGGGGTGACGCAGAACAGATCTTCTCTGCCCTGGAGGAGGTGTTTGGCGAGAAAAGCTCCACATCACAGCTACTGCGAGCGTTCTACGAACGACGGCAACATAATTCAGAAACAATATCTGACTTCTCGCATGGCCTGGTCGAGCTGGTGGACCGCCTGCAGAGGACATCACCAGGAATAGCCGACGATCGCGACCGGATGTTGCGCGAACAGCGGATTGAGAATGTGCGCGACGTCCATCTCCGATGGGAATTGAAACGTCGGGTCGAGCCAGCCAGCACATTTCTGGCGATCCGGAAAGTGGCCCTGATGTGGGCTGATGAGGTGGAAGACGTGGCTCCCAGGAAGACCAGGACGTACGTGGCACAGTGTGACGCAACGCCCCCTGACGCATTGGCCAAAGTTTGGGATGAGTTGGCTGCCCAGAGAAAGCTGTTCTCTGAGGGACTAGCTGCCCAACAGCACGCAATCACCGAGGTGTTGATTCAGCAGCAGCAGATTCTGTCGGCCATGGCAAGTGGCCCCGGACCGAGGCAGTTGGGTCGTTCCAGTGAAGCCGGACGTGGAGTGGAGTGCTTCCACTGCCACAAACGTGGACATATCCGGTGGTTTGTTGTAGTAAATTATAGTCTTAGCTATAATTTACTACAACAAACCACCGGAAGAAATCAATATTAATTTCAATCATAAATCAAGAACAATCAGAGAAAATAGGAAAGGCTTTGCGAACAGCTGTATTTCCACGACCGCGC
>JAMJIN010000189.1:0-7187 GCA_036784775.1 Chromatiales bacterium
GGATGTGACGTTCTGACGGAGGATGTATCGACGCAGCGAGGCGGCCTTCGCCATCTATGCGCGGTTTTACTCAGCCGCTAACAGCCTAGTGTTCTACTGATGGCAGGTAACCCTGAACAGAAACTCAAGGCAGCGCTGGCGCTGAGCCGAGGCCTGCTTGAGTCTGCCCGTGCCGGTGAGTGGGAAGAGGCCCGGGATCTGGAAGCCGGGCGAGCCTAACTGCTCAGAGAGAGTCTTGGTATTCTCTCACCTCAGGGCGCGGAAAATCAGATATCGTTGATCAAAGAGATACAGGAGATCGACCGGCAGATAACGCAGCTGGCCGATCAGGAACGTCCCCGTTTGGCGGAACAGTTGGCAAAGTTTAAAAAAGGCCGGGTTGCCAACAGGGCCTATCGGCAAGGCTGATTGCATCCTATTGCGGATGATTTGACCGCCATCAGGATGTTCAAGCCGTAAGAATCAGCTCGATCACCACCTTGCTGCCGAAATAGGCCAGCATCAATACCACAAACCCGCTCAGCGTCCAGATGATTGCCTTCTGACCGCGCCAGCCAAACCGAAAACGTCCCCAGATCAACGTGCCGAAGACGATCCAGGCCACAATGGATAGGATCGATTTATGCGCCAGGTGCTGGGCGAACATATCCTCCAGGAAGACAAAACCAGAGATCAGGGCCAGGGTCAGCAGGACAAAACCTACGCTGATCATCTCGAACAGCAGGCTCTCCATCGTTTGCAGAGGAGGCAGGGCGCGAACGAAACCGCCGGGGTGGCGATGATGCAGGTGGTGATCCTGAATAGCCAGCAGAAGCGCCTGTACGCTGGCCAGAGTGAACAGACTGTAGGCAAGGATAGAGACCAAAACATGGAGCGTAAGACCCTGGGAAGCGGTTTCGCTCAATAACCGTACCGAACTAAAACGGGATTCCAGCAGGATTGATAGCGCTGCCAGCGGCAGCAGCAAGATGCCAAGGTTTTCCACCGGCTTACTCAAGCTGGAGATTAGCAGCAGCAGGACAATGGTCCAGGCGATCAGTGAGGTGGCGCTGAAGACTCCGAGGTTGATGCCGGTGTCGGTTGCAATACCCTGGTAGAGGAGTGCGCCGTGCAGTGCAGTGCCGATGAATCCCAGCAGCAGGCCGAGCGGCCGCGGCAAATGTTTGCCGGTTTCGCCGCGAAACAGCCGCAGCGCAAAACAGAGGCCGGCTCCCAGATAGGCGGCAATGGCTAACAACTCAAACAAGATTCCAACCCTGCACTTTAATCTCTCTGGGTTTAATACCCCATCGGCATGCGGCGGGGTTGTTTATTGAAACTGCGGCGATAATCGCATACTTGTCACTGCTTTTGAATTGATTTTGGCTCATGGCGCAGGGCAAATCCAATGCATCGGCGCAACAAAGTGTTGGCTGATATATAATGGTCCATTCGATCCAATCAATCTGGAGCCGGCAATCCGCCGAAAAGCATGTTTGATAACCTGACAGAACGCCTTGGTCGTGTACTTACCAACCTGCGGGGGCAGGGGCGGCTCACTGAAGAGAACATCAAGGACACCCTGCGAGAAGTGCGCATGGCGCTGCTTGAGGCCGATGTCGCTCTGCCGGTGGTACGGACCTTTGTCGATCAAGTGAAGGCGAAGGCGGGTGGCGAGGAGGTGATGAAGAGCCTCACCCCCGGCCAGACGCTGATCAAAATCGTCAACGACGAACTGGTCCAGGTGATGGGGCAGGCCAACGAAAGTCTCGATCTGTCAGCGCAACCGCCCGCAGTCATTCTTATGGCGGGCCTGCAGGGCTCGGGTAAGACCACCAGTGTCGCCAAGCTTTCGCGCTGGTTGCAGTTGAACGACAAGAAGAAGGTCATGGCGGTGAGTTGCGACGTCTACCGTCCGGCCGCTATCGAGCAGTTGCAGGCCCTCTCCCTAGAGGTCGAGGCGGAGTTTATTCCCAGTTCTCCGGAGCAGAAGCCGGTCGACATAGCAAAGGATGCAGTGACGCGGGCCAGACAGGCTTTTGCCGATGTGCTGATCGTAGATACTGCAGGCCGATTGCATGTCGATGAGGAGATGATGGGTGAGATCAAGGCGCTCCACGCGACCCTGAACCCTGTCGAGACCCTGTTTGTGGTCGACAGCATGACCGGTCAGGATGCCGCCAATACAGCGAAGGCATTCAACGAGGCCCTGCCTCTGACCGGCGTGATCCTGACCAAGGCGGATGGTGACGCCAGAGGCGGCGCTGCACTCTCTATTCGCCAGATCACCGGCAAGCCGATCAAGTTTATCGGTGTGGGCGAGAAGACCGACGCCCTGGAGCCATTTCATCCTGACCGCATCGCCTCCCGCATCCTCGGCATGGGGGATGTGCTCAGTCTGGTGGAGGAGGTTACCCGCAAGATCGACCAGGATAAGGCCGCAAAGTTGGCCACCAAGCTGAAGAAAGGCAAAGGTTTCGATCTTGAGGACTTCAAGGAGCAGATGCAGCAGATGAACCAGATGGGCGGCATGAGTGGCCTGCTGGACAAACTGCCGGGAGTGGGTCAGCTACCGGATCATGTGAAAAACCAGGTGAATGATAAAGATATCGGTCGCCTCATCGCCATCATCAACTCAATGACACCCCGTGAGCGGCGTTACCCGGCGATTCTCAAGGGATCCCGCAAACGGCGAATTGCTGCCGGCTCCGGTACCCAGGTGCAGGAAGTGAACAAGCTGCTCAAGCAGTTTGCCCAGATGCAGAAGATGATGAAAAAAATGAAGGGTGGCGGCATGAAGAAAATGCTGCGGGGCCTCGGCGGCAAGTTTCCCGGAATGCCAGGGGGCGGGATGCCGGGTGGCGGCGGAGATGGAGGCGGGTTTCCGTTTTAGGTGAAAGGCAAAAGGTTAAAGGATAAAGGTGGCCGTGCCATCGGAGAGGCCGAATCTCGTCGTTACTGCGATGGGAAGCTGGTAGGCCGGTTCAAGCGCAGCGGAACCGGCAACTCTCTTATAGTACTTGTCGAACCCTGATTGCCAGATCCGCTACGCTTGATCTGGCCTACATCTATTTAAGGTGACAACGAAGCCCCAGAATTTGTCGGCACCGGGCGGATTTCGGATGAAATTCCGGACTTTTCTCTCCTTTAACCTTTTAACCTTTAACCTTTAATCTCAATCCAGACTTCACTTTCTGAATTATTCAGTTATAATTCCGCGTTTCCCGCCGGTGAGTTTGCCGGTGCTTAAAGAATTTTCAAGGGTACAAGCATGGTAACCATTCGTCTTTCCAGAACCGGCGCCAAGAAACGGCCTTTTTACCACATTGTGGTGGCCGACAGCCGTAACGCCCGTGATGGTCATTACATTGAGCGTCTCGGCTTCTTCAATCCCGTTGCCACCGGCGGTGAAGAGCGTCTGCGTGTTGAGCGCGATCGCATCGATCACTGGGTCTCCAAAGGTGCCCAGACCAGCGACCGCGTTGTCACTCTGCTGAAGGAAGCCGCCAAGCAGGCAGCCTGATCCCGGCTGACTGTCCGCTAATCACCACGGACCGAGATTCCAAATGTCCGAAGAGATGGTGACTATGGGCAGGATCTCCGGGCTTTTCGGGGTCCGGGGCTGGTTCAAAGTCTACTCTCACACCATGCCGCGGGAAGGGATACTCAAGTACTCCCCCTGGTATCTTAAAAGTAAGATAGGCTGGGAAGAGAGAAATGTCCTGGAAGGACATCGGCAGGGCAAAGGTGTCGTAGCGTCCATAGAGGGTTGCGACGACCGTGATCAGGCAGCGGAGTTGATGGACTGCGATATCGCTGTCCGCCGCGATCAGTTGCCGAAGCTGGCAAGAAATGAGTTTTACTGGTCCGATCTGCAGGGTTTGCGGGTTGAGACCCTCGAAGGCGTCGGGCTGGGCAAGGTGTCTCACCTGTTCGAGACCGGTGCCAATGATGTAGTGGTGGTCAAGGGTGACCGTGAACGCCTGATTCCCTATACCTGGGGTGAGGCGATCCGTAGTGTGGACCTGGAAGACGACCTGATGGTCGTGGACTGGGATCCGGATTTCTAGGCTGGACTGAATGCGTTTCGACGTTATCAGTCTGATGCCGCCGATGTTCGATGCCCTGAAAGAGCAGGGGGTTGTAGGACGGGCCCTGGAACGGGGGCTGGCCGAGCTGAAGCTCTGGAATCCACGGGACTACACCACGGATGTACATCGCACGGTGGACGACCGGCCCTACGGCGGCGGCCCCGGCATGGTGATGAAATATGCACCGCTGCAGGCGGCTGTCGAAGATGCCCGGAAGGCGTCGCCAGGGGCAAAGGTGATCTACCTGAGTCCCCAGGGTAAAAGATTTGACCAGGATGCGGCACGCAACCTGGCGGCCAGCGGCCAACGGCTGATCCTCATCGCCGGCCGTTACGAAGGTATCGACGAGCGTGTGATCGATCGCTACGTGGATGAGGAGTGGTCCATCGGAGACTATGTGCTGAGCGGCGGTGAGCTGGCGGCGATGGTTTTGATGGACGCGGTGATCCGCCTGCTGCCCGGAGTACTGGGCGCTGCGGACTCTGCAGAACAGGATTCTTTTATGGATGGGTTGCTGGATTGTCCACACTATACCCGTCCTGAGCAGATAGAAGGTGTGGGTGTCCCCCCGGTTTTACAGGGTGGCAACCATGAGGCGATTCGCCACTGGCGACTCGAACAGGCACTGAAGCGCACCCTGGAACGCCGCCCCGATCTGCTGAAAGGCCGTCGGATGACGGCGGAAGAACAGACAATTTTAGATGAAATAGGTCTCGCGTCGGGAGATGCCGAGCAAGAACAGGAGCAATAGACCATGAGTAATATCATCGCGGAACTCAACGCTGAGCAGATGGGTCGTGAAATACCGGATTTTGGCCCAGGAGATACCGTGGTCGTGCAGGTGAAGATCAAAGAGGGCGAGCGTGAGCGTCTGCAGGCCTTCGAAGGGGTAGTGATCGCCAAGCGTAATCGCGGTCTCGACTCCGCCTTTACCGTACGCAAGATCTCCCATGGCGAAGGTGTGGAACGAGTATTCCAGACCTACAGCCCGCTGGTTTCCGAGATCCAGGTCACCCGTCGTGGTGACGTGCGTCGCGCCAAGCTCTACTATCTGCGTGGCCTTACCGGCAGGGCTGCCCGTATCAAGGAAAAGATCTAGATCCAACCGCTGTCTTTTTCCGTGCGTTGAAAAAACCACCCCGCTTTCTGGCGGGGTGGTTTTTTTATGGTTGGTTCAATTTCTTCGAGTTTGATTCCCCGCCCGCTTTCTGTCGGATAAACTACCTCCCATGACATTCTCCTTCTACTGGCACGACTATGAGACCTGGGGCGCAACCCCTCGTTGGGACCGTGCTGCCCAGTTTGCTGGTTTGCGCACGGATGAGGATCTGAACCCGGTGGGGGAGCCGCTGGTCATCTACTGCAAACCCGCCGATGACATGCTGCCCCAGCCGGAGGCCTGCATGGTGACCGGCATCACCCCGCAGAAGGCATTGGCAGAGGGGTTGGTCGAAGCAGAATTCATGGGGCGCATTCACCGGGAGATGGCTCACCCCGGCACTTGTGGGGTGGGATACAACACGATCCGCTTCGATGACGAGGTCACCCGTTACGGCTTCTACCGCAACTTTTTCGATCCCTATGCCCGTGAGTGGCAGAATGGTAACTCCCGCTGGGACATCATCGACATGGTCAGGCTGACCCATGCACTGCGCCCGGAAGGGATCGAATGGCCCCGGCACCCGGACGGCAAGCCCAGTTTCCGACTGGAGCACTTGACCGCCGCTAATGGTATCTCCCATCAATCGGCGCACGATGCGCTCTCGGATGTGCATGCCACCATCGCCATGGCCCGGCTGGTGAAAGAGAAACAGCCGCGGCTTTACGACTATATCTTCCGGCTACGCAAGAAACAGGCAGTGGGAGAGTTGCTGAACCTGCAGGCGCGCAAGCCGGTACTGCATGTCTCATCGATGTATCCTGCCGAGCACGGTTGCATCGCGATGGTAATGCCACTGGCAGCTCATCCCACCAACTCCAATGGCTTGATTGTCTTCGATCTTCGTTATGACCCGACTCCACTGCTCACCCTGAGTGAGGATGAGATCCACCAGCGCCTCTTTACCCCGACGGCAGATCTGCCTGAGGGGGTGGAGCGGATGCCCCTGAAGACGGTGCATCTCAACAAGTGCCCGGTGGTGGTGCCGATGAATACTCTCTCTGAAGAGGCTGCCGAACGCTGGCAGATAGATGTCAGGCAGGGTGAGCGGCATAGGCAAACCTTGCTGGCGGCGGATGGTTTGAAGGAAAAGCTCGGCCGCATCCATCAAAAAACCGCCTTTGAAAAGGTCTCTGATCCCGATCAGAATCTCTATGGCGGTGGGTTTTTCAGTGCAGATGATCGTCGTCGCATGGAACAGATCAGGGCCGCCGCTCCTGGCGATCTGAGCAGTTTCCCCCAGGTCTTCGATGATCAGCGGCTACCGGAGATGCTGTTTCGTTACCGTGCCCGCAACTGGCCGGAGACACTCTCAGATGAGGAGCGGGAGTCTTGGGAAGAGTACCGCCAGGCCAGACTGTTTGAGCCGGGTGAGGGGGCAGGGTTGCCGATGGATGACTACCTGGCGTGTCTGGATGAGATGGAGATGGACGAATCCCTGTCGCCTGAGAAGCGCAGAATCATCCCTGAACTACTGGCCTGGGCAGAGAAACTGGCGGGTTGAGCCCCTGGTTGTAGTCCGATATGAAGTAGGCCTGATCAAGCGCAGCGGATCAGGCGATTTCTGGCCGCTCAAACGGCATGTGACGGTTGCCGGTTCCGCTACGCTTGAACCGGCCTACACTCCTTTGTGATTGTCTCAGGCTTTCAATCTTCACCTTCTTCATTCAGCGCCTGTTCCTGCGTGATGCCTTCAGATTTTTATTCCAATTGCCTTTTGGCTTTGTCTCTCTTGAATTGAAACTTCGTCTCACTCCAGTTGTTGATCCAGGAGGGGGGAGTGTAGATGGTGGTAAAAACCCGAACATAATTGGCGAACAGCGGTAACCGGATGAAATAGCTGCAAATAGCGAGTCAGAAGAAACAGCCAGCGACAAAGAGTGACATCGAGAAAGAAATCGGGAAGATGTAGGGAGCCGTTGAGAAGGTGTGGTACCGGGTGTATCGACCTCGACAGT
>JAMJIN010000544.1:0-1163 GCA_036784775.1 Chromatiales bacterium
TTGGTGCGGATCGCCCGACCAAACTGTGACCATGCACTGGGCGGCCACAAGGCGCTCTCAATCCATGTGTGCAGGGTGTACGTGAAGAGTTGACAAAGAGCCGGTGTTGTCGCTCTCTCGTTCAAGCAAAGACGCCGGGAATTTCCTCTTGCGGCAGAAGCGGCAGCGTTAGCAGTTTCCTGCATACGTCCCGTGTGCCCGGTTCTTCGCGGTAGGCGATAGCGAGTCCATACTCTTGTGCCTTTCGCCACACCGCCTGTGTCCAGTGGAAGGCGCAGCCCTGCTTCGCGACTTCGGGCAGTACCTGTTCCGCTGCCCGCCACATTGCTGCCTCGAAGTCGATGACCAGGCGCTCAACTGCAGGGTCGTCTGGCAAGGCGCGAAGCACGGCTTCCAGCACTTTCTTGTAGTCTCGGCGCCGTTTGCCGCTCATCATCACGAACATGACTGGAACCTAGAACCGAATTGCATAAATAGATGTTGTACGGTTAATAAATCATCATTTGAATTAATCCCCGACCTTTGCCGATATTTTGTACGATAACTATATAGGCTAGGTCACCACCGTTTTCACATTGTATATACATAAGGTGGCTTTGTCCCGCATAAAACATTTTAACAACGTAGCCAACAAGAGTACGTTTTTCATGACTATTGCAGCATTTATTATTGCGCAGCTTAATCACGCAATCTACGCTCTGTCGGTTCTGTCAGTCAATTTCGGCACACATTTATCAAATATACCTGCTTCGTGGTGTTTCCGCTTTTCAGGAACACGTGAATACTGAACAGTTGCGTGAATGGCCTCTTTACCACAAAGAACGTAGCGTCTGCATACCTGAGACCACATCTCCTGCTGGTTCCTTGTCTGCTACCTGGCGTCCGCAGCACACACTACACCGCCAAATGTCACTGTTACTGTCATCGGCTACCAGCTGCCAGTACCGGCGTTGACTGAGCCCTGTCTTACATACCCGATGTTGCCACCGGTCACAATCATCGCACTGCAGTGCCTGTTGTCGAGGCCTGACCAATTTGCAACATACCACACAGTTGTCTGTGTCGTCGTTTGGCATTGTACAATTTAACAAAATATATATAGAGATTTCACAAAATGCACGAACGATATAACACGATTTTACACACTTATATGAGGAAACGTC
>JAMJIN010000190.1:0-7157 GCA_036784775.1 Chromatiales bacterium
CCTCAGAGCCATGCTACCTCGTTTGCTTCGGGCTGCTGCAACGACTTCACCACGTCCCGAGACATGGCTGCGGCTTGCTGAACATTCGTGCTAATCAAGAAACTTTTTGTTCGGCTGATGACGTTTATGGTGTCACCCGAACGCCGACCCACAATAAACTCTTCATACCCCTTCAGGGACGATTGGGATCGTAAGGCATCATCAATCTGGGACAGTGTGGCATCGGCCGCATCCTGCTCGTAATAATCGGCATGTTTCCGATCAAAGCGAGCCACAGCTCCAATCAGCTGAGCCTGTTGATTGACGTTTATTGAAAGATGGTGAAGATGCTGACTGAATGCAGCCCTATAGAGCAGGAAAAAGGTAGCAGCAGCCACCAGGGCTGCAATCAACATCAAAATCACCACCAGGAAAATGGTCGGCTTTCGACTCTTCAGATCCTTCTGCATCTCTGATTACGCTGGATTCAGCATTCCTCCTCTGCTTGTGCGGCTTCTCAAAATATGACGAACGTAGGGTGCAATCTGCGCACCATGATTGCTCTCTTCCATTACACAGGATAGCGGCCAGCAATATTTTTTCTTAAATCCGCAGAGAGGAAAGGAATCGAGTGGGCAACACGGGGATCCGGCAGGGAGCAGCCGCTCAAGCAACGGCGCGCCTGGAAAAAGCATAAGCGCCATAACCCACCACCTGATCCCTCGATCCAGCCGTATCGCCGGAGTTTCGCAGATCGACGAGCTCCCCATCCAGTCCCTGCAATCGGACCTGATGTAACAGCCCTTTGACAGGAATACGGCCACAGGCATCTTCATAACCGATCTCATCAGGGTGTATGGCCACAATCGCCTCTGAGGTCGCTTTGTCCATCTTCTGCGCCGTCAGATAGTCATGGTAGTGACTGAGATCCGAACTGATAACGATGAGCGTTTCCTCGCCACCCCAAAGCCGGGACAACACCTCGCCGACCTCTTCAGCCGTCGCATCACCCACGACCAGTGGGATCAGACTGAACTGATCGAGCATCAACTGCAGAAACGGCAATTGAACCTCAAGTGAGTGTTCCTGCACATGCGCAGCATCGAGCTGTTTGACTTGGGGCAGATCGGCGATCAACTGCATGGCTTCACGGTCCAGCGGAATATCCCCAAGGGGGGTGCGAAAGGCATCTGCAGAACTCATTGCCAAACCATAAAACGGCACCCGATGTGAGGGACCCAGCATCACCACCCGGCGGACGCGTTCTCTGCCTGAAGCAAGCCTGGCATAGACACTGGCCGCGACAGACCCGGAATAGATATAACCCGCATGGGGCTCAATGATGGCCTTTGGCAGTGTACCTTCTGCATCGGCACTATCCAGATAATCCTGAACCATGTCACGCAGCGTCCGGGCATCATCCGGGTAGAAAAGTCCCGCCACAGCGGGCATTCTGATATTGCTCATAATCTCCTCCTCCAATCCCCATCAACACTGATAATCCGCCAGCCGCGCAGGCTGACGTTTGGGACCCCAATCCCCCGGACCGGCTTCAAAAACCCCGGCACAGGCAGCACCGCACGCTTTGCATTTACCCTCAGGAGTCAGATTCCAATCACTGAGCTGGTACCAGTCCCGACCAATCAGCAGCTCGCCGCACTGGTGGCACCAGGTACTATCCCCTTTTGGATCATGCACGTTGCCGACATAGGCGTATCGCACACCGTTTTTCATGGCGATACCGCGAGCCAGGGTCAGGGTCGCCAAAGGGGTCGATGGGGTGTCCATCATCTTCCAGCTGGGATGAAAAGCCGAGAAATGCATCGGCACATCCGGCCCCAGCTTGTTGACTACCCACTGAGTCATCTCCTCAAGTTCCGACTCGGAATCGTTTTCACCGGGGATCAGCAGGGTGGTGAGTTCAAACCAGACACTGGTCTCATGCTTGAGATATTGCAGCGTCTCCAGCACCGGCTGCAGATGGGAGCCGGTGAGCTTATGATAAAACGATTCGCTAAAAGCCTTAAGATCGATATTGGCCGCATCCATGTGATGATAGAACGCCTCACGCGGTTCAGGACAGACATAACCCGCGGTCACCGCGACCGACTGAACCCCAACTTCATGGCAGGCTTGAGCCACGTCGATGGCATATTCGTGGAAGATGACCGGATCGTTGTAAGTGTAGGCCACGCTGCGACAGCCTAGATCCAGGGCAGCCCTGGCAATCGTCTCCGGCGAGGCCTCATCCGCCAGGGTGTGGGTCTCCCTGGACTTGCTGATATCCCAGTTCTGGCAGAACCTACAGGCCAGATTACAACCGGCAGTGCCAAATGACAGGACCGGAGTGCCTGGCAGGTAGTGGTTCAGCGGTTTTTTTTCAATGGGATCTACGCAGATTTGCGAATAACCGTTATATCCCTGGCCATCAGCGCAAAGGGTTTGTGAAAACGCCCCTTGCGTTGCCGCAGCCTGGCTACTGCTGCACCGTTCGTGGCGTCACAGGCGAGGTGAAATCCTCCCACCCCTTTGATCGCAACGATCTCTCCGTTCTCCAGGCGCTGACTGACCGCTTCGATTGGATCCGGCCTCTCCCTCGAGGCAACTTCAATCTTCTGCCCGTCATACGTCTCAATCCAAACCACAGGACCACAGACCGGACAGGCATTCGGCTGGGCATGAAACCGCCGGTTTGCCGGATCGGCATATTCAACCTCGCAGGCGGGACACATAGGAAAGTGCCGCATGCTGGTATTTTTCCGGTCGTAAGGGATACCCTCGACAATGGTCAGACGAGGGCCGCAATGGGTGCAGTTGGTGAAGGAATAGCGATAACGACGATCAACCGGATCAAAGATCTCTGAACGGCAGGCGGGACAGGTGGCGGCATCGGGCACTATGCCGGTACGGACCTCACCCTCCCGGCTCTCGGTGATAGTAAAACCTGTCGGTCCGTTGTCAGTGGCCGACGGCTCCCTCTCCAGGCTGTCGATCCGCGCCAATGGCGGAGACTCTTCCAGCAACTGGTGGCAGAAGCGGTCACAAGCGCTCTGCTCCCCCCAAATCCGGATCAGAACACCCTCGCTATCGTTATAAACGTAACCCGATAATCCGCACTCATTGGCAATGCGCCAGACTGTAGGACGAAACCCCACACCCTGGACCAATCCTCTTACACGGATCTTTTCAGCAGTGATAACTTGCTCCTTTGGCACTGTTCGACTTAAAACTAGCAGTCACACCACAATCTTGTCGATAGACTTATGACTATAATAGTGACCTGTTTAACTGGAATCACCCTCAACGATGCCTGAACCTGCACTCCCTGATCCTGATGAACTTATATCACTGGTATCCAGGTTTCTTGCAAACCGGCGTCTCTCCTCCCACCGGGGCATGCTGCTGCTCTCCGGTAAACCTCAATGGAGCCGCACGGTTGCCGCTGAACTGTTAAAAAGACTCACCTTCAATCGTTCGTTATGGATCGGCCTGGACTGTCCCCCGGAGATCGACAGCATCCCCGCAGGCAAGGCGACCACCCTGCTCGGGCAGGAGATCGACGCACTGGTGTTCGATGCCTTCAGTGGACTCGATGTGGATGCTTTAGGCGCATCCAGTGGCACCATCCGGGCCGGGGGAGTGCTGCTGATGCTTTCCCCACCGCTGAGTGAGTGGCCTGGATTCGACGATCCGGAATACGCCCGTATCACCGTAGCAGGTTATGAATCCCATGATATAAGCGGCCGTTTTCTCTCCCGTTTCGTCCATCTGCTTACTGATGATGCAACGATCCTGCAGATCGAACAGGATAAGCCTTTGCCCCCGCTTCCGGCAGTTCAACCGATAGACACCCCGCCCTCCGTTGAAGATCCGGATTGCCTGACAGCTGACCAGCTTACTGCGGTAGAAGCGGTGATCAAGGTCGTCACAGGACACCGTCGACGCCCGGCAGTATTGATCTCCGACCGGGGACGCGGCAAGTCAGCGGCTATGGGCATTGCCGCGGCCAGGCTTCTGCAACAGGGCGTGTTAAAGATTCTCGTCACCGCCCCCAGGCTGGCAGCGGTCGAACCGCTGTTCCAAAGCGCTTGCAGCCTACTGCCGGAAGCAGAATGCAGCAGGGGCGCCATCCACATCGGAGAGGCACAACTGCGTTTTGTCGCACCGGATGAACTGATCCACTCCCCGCTTCCCGGCGACCTGTTGTTGGTGGACGAGGCAGCGGCCATCCCCTCCCCCATGCTTGAGCAACTGCTGGATCACTATCCCCGCATCGCCTTTGCCTCCACCATTCACGGTTACGAAGGTACCGGCCGGGGTTTTGCAGTGCGCTTCCGCAAGATACTCAACCAGCGCCGCCCGCAATGGCGGCAGATTTTCCTGGAGACCCCGATCCGCTGGGCCACCGGCGATCCGCTGGAGAGATTCATCTTTCGCGCCCTTGCACTTGATGCCTCGCCAGTACCTGACGATGAACTGCAGCAAGCAAATCCGGCAGAGATAGTCCTGGAAACCCTGAACCGGGATCAGCTTGCCGCCAATGAAAACGATCTCTCCGATCTCTTTGGCCTGTTGGTGCTCGCCCACTACCGCACCACCCCCCTCGATCTGCGCCAACTTCTGGATGGCCCAAACCTCAGTATCACAGTGCTGCGCCACCAGGGACGCATCGTTGCCACGGCACTGGTCGCCCGCGAGGGTGGATTCACCCCGGCCACCGCCCAAGCCATCTGGGCCGGACACCGCCGCCCCCGGGGACATCTGATTGCCCAGTCGCTAAGCGCCCATCTTGGACTGGAAACTGCCGCCTGCCTGCTGGGTGCGCGCATCATGCGCATCGCGGTGCATCCTGCACTCCAGCAGCAGGGATTGGGCCGCCGCATGGTGACTGCAATTCAGCAGCAGGCAGAAGCGGAAGGATTGGATTATGTCGGTGCAAGTTTCGGCGCCACCCAGGAGTTGATGCAGTTCTGGCGGGCAGGCGGACTGCTGCCCATCCGGGTCGGCATACGTCGCGGCGCCAGCAGTGGCGCCCACTCCATAATTGTGCTGCGTCCAAGCTCCACCGCCGGTAACAAGATGTTTCGACAGGCACGGAAGCGCTTCCTCAACCACCTCCCACTATTGCTGGGAGATTCCCTGCAGGAGATGGAGCCGTCACTGGCACTCACACTACTGCAGCAGAAGCAAGAACCCTCACTCCCAATCCTGGAACCACAGGACTGGCTCGACCTTATCGCCTTCAGCTTTGCCAATCGCGGATTTGAGATCACCCTGCCCCCAATCACCACTCTCTGCCTTCGGTTCTTTTCCAATGCCGGGCACTCCTCACGGCTCACCACCGATGAACGGCGGTTACTGATGATGAAGGTACTTCAACGCCACGACTGGCAATATCTGGCCAGGGTGCTGGAGATACCAGGCCGGGCGGCGGCAGAGCAAGCGATAAAAACTGCAGTAGGCAAACTCGTTACAGAAATGGGGGATCGGCAGGTCAAAGAGATAATCGAACAGCTTGGCATCAGGACAGGCAAGTCCCAATCCGCCTCTTCCCTAGCGAAGAAAAAATAACCGCCTCCCTTTATTCAGTCACAGGTGATCGCAGAAATAAGCGTGGATTCTGGCGCTACTTGTCGAGTGGGCTAAGGACTCCTTGGCCACCACGACCGATTACATGAGTATAGATCTGGGTGGTCCGTACATCCTTGTGTCCCATCAGCTCCTGAATTGTTCTGATGTCATAACCTGCGGTCAGCAGCTCCGTGGCAAAACTATGCCTCAAGGTATGGCATGATGCCTGCTTCTCAATATTTGCCTTGCGTATAGCCTGCTTCACGGCCCGCTGGATACTCTGCTCACCGATATGATGCCGGCGAGTAACACCGCTACGGGGATCGTTCGAGAGATCAGCAGCTGGAAAGACATATTGCCAGGCCCACTCTTTCGGGGCGTTTGGATATTTTCGTTCCAGCGCAAAAGGTAGATACACCGCACCAAATCCAGAGACAAGGTCCTGCCTGTGAAGCGCACGCACACGGCCTATTTGCGCCTTGAGAGGATTCTGCAGAGAATCCGGGAGCAGAGTGACACGATCCTTGCCCCCTTTTCCGTTACGCACCACCAGTTGTCGGCCAGATAATTCCACGTCCTTTATCCTCAGCCTTACGCACTCCATGAGGCGCAGGCCTGAACCGTACATAAGGCTCGCCATCAGCAGATGAGTCCCCTCAAGGTGTAGGAGTACCGATTGGACCTCTTCATTACTGAGGACAACCGGGACTCTTTGAGGCTTTTTTGCCCGAGTGACATTTGCAAGCCAGGGGAGTTCTTTGTCGAGCACATCCCGGTAGAGGAAGAGAATGGCGCTAAGCGCCTGATTCTGAGTCGATGCGGCAACATTTCTGTCGACGGCAAGATGAGACAGAAAGGTTTCAATCTCCTTGGCGCCCATCTGATTGGGGTGGCGCTTGCCGTGATAAAGGATAAAACGACGGATCCAGTCGACGTATGCCTGTTCAGTCCGAATACTATAGTGTTTAACTCGGATTTTATGACGAACACGATCCAGCAGACGGGGTTTACCTTCCTTAGTCATGATGTATTTCCCTATTTCCTTTAGGTAATCTATATTATGCTGGCAGGAAGTAAAATCAACAAGTTGAAATTATTCTGTGCGGATTAGACGTCAGTTTCGACGTGTTATATCACGTCGTTTAGGACGTCCATATATAGTTAGGTTTAAATAAATATATGCAATGGAACTGGAAATACTTTATTGGCATACTCATAAACTATTATTTATGGTCATTTGTCGCCGTGTTTCTATCGGCGATAAGTCGTTACGAGTTCAGTATCCTAAACAACATTACAGATATCTTAATTTGGCCATTGCCACATTATTTTTCGACATGTTGTTTCCCATATGATCCAATGTATATACTATGGATATTGAACGGAGTGCTATGGGCTAGTCTATTTGCGATGATTATCGTAAGAAGAGAAAGGAAAGCATAATTACTAATATTTATAAAAAATCATAAACCTAACGAATAAGGTTAGATCGTGCGAGGAACGAGCCACGATCTGAACCGTTTGTTGGACAAGCCCGCAACGGTTAAGCAGTACCGCTCTTTAAGAAAATAGCTTTTTAACTTTCTGCTGAGCCCAAGGTTCCTTTA
>JAMJIN010000191.1:0-7072 GCA_036784775.1 Chromatiales bacterium
ATCAGTATCGGCGTATCCGTTTTTACAGGGGAAAATAAATCCTTGGACGCTCTGCTTAATTCGGCTGACTCAGCAATGTATTTTTCAAAGGAGTCGGGCCGTAACTGCGTTAGAGTGGCGGAAAATACTGTTTGATAAAGAGAGTAAGTGCCATAGTCTTTGCGTTATCTATCAGAAATGAAAACTACCGCTATATTGGGTTTTTCCCGAACTACGGCTTCGGCCAATAGCGATACCTGATTAAGACCTTCAGCGCGGGAATAATGGCAACAAGATACAATGGAATCGCCATCACCAAAACCCACCCTACCGCCTCACTGTTTGCCATATCCAGGAATTCATCGAGAGCCACACCCACGAACACGAAGCCGATCGGAAAGTACATGATATAGACCCCGGAAAGCAGAGACGGAGTAAACGATTTCTTGCTTAGTCGGGTTGTGACCCAGATGGTGAATACCAGCAATAAACCCACGCCTAGTCCAACAATAGCTATCTCCTTGCCCTGGACATCAAGGACGAGAAACAGAGGCTGGAGTCCCCACACAAAGAGTCCCAAAACAAGAGCCACAATCACTCGACGTGCATCAAGATACTTGCCCAATAATGCCAAACCCACCACATACAAGGAAGCAATAGCCATGACCAAAACGATATCATTATTGTCATTGCCGACTATCGAAAGATGGCCCGTCACGTACATCACCAGAAAGAGGACTAGCTGAGGGCAGAGTACAGCTGTGAAATAGAGCAGCAGCACTGCCTGATTGGCCAGGATGGTGGTGGCCTTGACTGGCATCCTCGACTGTCGGATGGCCCAGATAGCGGGCAGAATGGTGAACGCGGCAATTATGCCGAGGATGCCAAAAACCCCACTATCGGAAGCCTTGTCCAACAGGTCTCCAATATCCTCTCCCCTGGTTACAAGATATGCAGCCCCAAATACGATTCCCAACATCAGGGTTCCATAGAGCAAAAACAGCAAAAGGAATGAGTGCAACCCGGCAGACCATACCAGGGGTTTGCGGATCCGCAGATAGCGATCGACTCGCCCAATGAGCCGGGGGTATGGTAAGTGAAGACGGGGCAACCCAAAGCGCCTCTCGCTCATTCCCAGCCGCCGATTTCGAATGCTCAGAGGAAGCACGGACAGGGTGAGCATCCCGGCAACGAAGAAGCTGAGAAGAATATAAAAGGGGATAGACGCAAGAGTCCGTTCAAAATAGTCACCGTTTCCCACTCTGAACGCCTTTGCTGCATAAATGCTCTTCAACACATAGCCCAGAGACAGAGGGGGCGCCTCATCATCGTAGTCCCCAATCTGCAGCAGACAGCCTCTATCGTAGCCACAAGCTTTGGCTCCGGAAGAGAAGCGAAACGCTTCGTCGATTCCGTAGCGCCGGAGGGCACTGCGAATCTCCTTTTCGTTGCTCAGGACCACCCCTCTATCAAGCTCAGGATGACAGCACCAGAATCCGTACCGCTCATGAAAGGCGTACTCCTGAGCAAACTCTCCATCGGGTGTCACATCGGCGATCCGCTGCACCACAGGCAGTGCGAAGGAGAGCGGATTGAGCTGTATCATAAAAAAGCAGGCCATATAGAGGACTGCGGTCAACAGCGTCTTGCGCCAACCGAATTCCCCCAAGGGTGAGCGAAACTGCTGAAACACCCACAGGGCCAGGACCAGCCAGCCCATGATCTGAAACCAGCCCATCAGGCTTCCAAACTCCACGATGGTAGGCACTGATGTGCGGCTGACGGGATAGAGCCTTCCCAGCACATAGAGCACCGGATTGGCCAGGATCAGGGAGAACCAAACGAAGTAGTGCACCCGGGTACGCCAGATAAGCGGGCGATGCAACAGCAACCGACGGTCCAGACTGCGCAGGAAAGAGGGGATCACCAATCGAAGCAATGGCTGCAACAGGCGATTAAGGCCTTTGCGCCGTGGCTTGGGGTCGATGCCGTTCTGTGCCGCGGCCATGACCTGCTAATGGAACAACTGCTTGATGGAACGGCTGATATCGCGGAAATACTCCACTTCCACTCCCTCGCTCAGCAAGAGCTGCAACAGCTCGCGATGGGTTACCTCCAACGGTACGGTGATGACGTAGGCGACACCACTGCGCTGGATCTGATGCAGTTTCAATTTGCGCAGGTAGCCGCGCAGCTCCTGCTCTTCACAGTCCGTGCCCAGCTCGTAGGTATTGAAACGCCGTTGCTCCCCCATCTGTTCGACCAGTCCATTGAATTTCACCCGTCCCCGCTCCAGGAACAGGATGCGGTCGGCAATGGCCTCGACCTCGTGCAGGTGCTGGGAGGAGATCAGCACCGACATCGGGTATCGCAGCCCATCGGCCAGGTTGCGCAGGTCCTTGAGCACCACCTGTTGGGCCTTGAAATCGAGGTTGGCCAGCGGCTCATCGATGATCAGCAGCCTGGGCCGCCACACCAGGGCACGGGCAAGGGCGAAACGCAATTTAAAACCACCGGAGAGTTCGGACCAGCACTTCTCCAGATGCTCCCCCAGACCCAGGCGCTCGACGATGAAATCCACCTCACGCAGGTTGTCTTCACCGAGAATCCCGTGGATGGCCGCCTCGTACTGGAGATTTTCCTCCAGGGTGCCATATACCTTGGGGAGTTCCTGAGGCACGTAGGCAATTTCCTCCTTGACCTTGACCCAGTCGATTCCTTTTTTCGTGCTACTCTCCTGCTTCAACAGCGGGAAGGCCATACTGCCCTGGTCGTGGAGCAGGTCCCCGGCGACCAGACGAAACAGGGTAGTCTTGCCGTTGCCGTTCTCCCCCACCACCCCGGTGATCTCGCCAAGCCGAAGCTTCAGCTCGATACCACGCAGCCGGAACCCGGACTTGGGGTAGGCCTTACCCAGGTTCTCGCTGCCAAACACCACGTCCCGCTGCGGAGCCATATCCTGGTATCGCCGCTCAGCCTGCTCGATGGCCCGGTCCAGCGGCTCGGCTCCGGTACCATTCTTGAAGTCCTCGACGATGTCGCCGACAAGGTCCAGCATCTCGTCGAGCACCCGCCTACGCTGCTCGTCGCCAGGGGCCTTGGTGTAATTCAGTCGGAGGATCAGCGCAGAGTGACGCAGCCTGCTATCAAGCGCGTATGTGTTAGCGAACCCCATCAGTAAGGTACTGCCCTCCTTCGGATCCGCCTCAATACCCAAGCAGAGTTTCGCGGCAACCTGCTCAATCTCCTGGTTCATATCGTTATTGCTCATGCGATGACGCCGTCCATGAGTGCAAGTGCCTGATAGAGCAGCTTGTTGCGGCGCTGTTCGATCTCGTCGAAGCCGGTCGTCCCACGCCGCTCAGCCTTGTTCAGCCGGTTATAGCTGGCACTAATAACGATCACTTCATTGAGGTCGTCCGCGTTGTCGCGGGAGAAATCGCGCACAAAGTCCATCAGCCGCTTGATCGCCTCGCTGATGTTGTCGTCGGCGAACAACAGTTGGATCTGCTGGTGCCGTTGCGATAGGTCGTTTGTCGAAGCCATGTCCAGGATGCGTAACTCAGTGTTCCTGTTCTGTGTCTATCAGATCCGGTATGCGCAACTGAAGGTGCGGGTCCACCGGCGGGATGCCCCGACTGGCGACCTTTCCCGTCCTCTGTTTTGGCATAACGGATTGGAACATATCAAACGCTCTCTTCCCCTTGTTCTCTGGCTTTGATGGCGCTGAGAAGCCGTGGCAGGCTTTCAGCCCACATTGGCTCCCGGAGATCGAGAACCAGCGAGTTACGCAGCCGCTCAAGAACCTTTCCAAGATTGTTCCTGAGCTCGAACAGTCGGGATTTTTGCCGGTTAAGGTCACTGGTGTCGAGGTGCTTCTCGATGTAGACAGGGAAAAGGGCGTCGATCTCACCAATCTTGGCGTCGATCTGCTCAGTGGCGGTCACCCGGAAGCCGATATCCAGAAAGGTCTCATCAAGATAGCCTGCGATGAGCTTATGCCCCCCATTCAAAGCCTCGCCGTAGAGGCTGAGGACACTCTCCATACCGACCCAAGGAGAGAGCAGGCTATTGCCGGAGACGATGGACAACACCACATCGCTTTCTGCCACCACCCGAAGGATAAAGGCCTCGACATCCTCTCCCGGCCGGATGTTCTTGCTGTCGATACACACCCGGATACCCTCGGACTCCAGCGCGGCGCTGATCCTGCCTACCACACCCAAGTCCGCGTGACTGTAGGAGATGAACACCGTGGGGACGGATGCCGAAGTCCGGTGCACAGCCAAACCGGCCGGAGGTAATGGCTCGGACTGCTCCCCGGCGAACCATTCACCAAGCAGGTCGAGCAACGCATAGCGCACCCGGTTACGGGTTTGCTCCTCCCTGGAGACATCGATCAAACCCCGCCGCCGCTCCTTTGTCACCTTGGCGAGCGCCGCCTGGTGCTGGATCAGCTCCTGCACAATCTCTGCATCCGAGCCAGCCAACGCGTCCCGAAACTCACTCAATGCCGCCTCGACCTTGTCGGCGGCGATCAGTTTCTCGATTTGTTGGTGGGCGTCTTCCAATTTGGTAATCCTTTAAGGCGATATACACCTCTGCCATATAGCGTCAGTCAGGAAGATTGTTCTTCCGAGTATAGGCAGCGAGCAGTAGCTGTACAAGGCAACAGTCACTTCCCTTAAACGGTACGGCGCATTAAAAACATCAAAATAGACACAAGCAGTGATCCCCTTGAAAACACTCAATAAAAAAGAGGTAGAACGCTGGCCTAACGGTCTATATCCCCATGAGATCGATCAACTCCTGGCTGGTGATAACATGGCAGTAGATCATGTTGAGAATCTCCAACTCATGCCTGTGGAGTTCATCCGTCCCAGCTGCGCAACAGTCCTCAACCAGAATCACGTTGAAGCTCTCATCCGCCAGACTGCGCACTGTTGAAGAGATACACTGATCGGTAAAGATCCCGGTAAGCACTACATTTCTGATCCCCATGTTTTGAAGTACCAGACGCAGGTTTGTCCCGGTAAGAGCACTGTCAGTGGTTTTGGTGACGACAATCTCTCCTTCACGTGGCGCCAGTTCGGGAACAAGCTGGGAGTCGTCGCTCCCCTTCGGCATCATCAGGTAGTTCCAGCCCGGTTTTTTCTGGCTTAGGGAACGGTCTCGCCCATCCTCCAGCAGACAGGCGATACGGGCATGGAGCACGTCTATTCCATTTTGCCGAAAACGGTTTTGCAGATTGGCTGTCGTTGGGATAACGATCTCATGCATACGCTTGAAGAAGGGCGTCCAGCGACGTTTCTCCTTCGGGTCATCCGACGGCGTCAGGTAGGCATTCTGAACATCGATACTCAGCAGTGCGGTTTCGGCTGCGGGAAGAGACAAATCCGGCGGCTCCGGCGCGCCATCGTAGTAGAAGGAACGGTAGGCGGTTTTCCAGTTCATTGGCATCTCCTACGGCCCAGGCCCTAGCATCAATTGTGCTTAATCAAGGCAGGCAACATCGATTACTGCAAGATAACAGGTCTTATCTTTAATGCTCAATAAAAACGATGGACGCAGCAATAACCGCCGATAGTAGTCAGCTTGGCCACGATACCGGCCCCAAGACGCTACCCGCGTTAACCCACGTGCCGGGAGGCTGGCCTATCTGGGTCGGCATTTTTTCGGAGATGACCGAATTTGCGATGATGTTCATCATCTACTTCATCGCCAAGTCACACTATCCGGAACTGTTCAATGATGGCCCCACGAAACTCAACACACTGGCGGGCGTTCTCAACACGCTGGTCCTGCTCACCAGCAGCTATTGCGTCGCCAAGTCGATGCAGGCCATCAGGCGGGACGACACTGCAGCCTGCGTGCGCTGGTTGTGGCTGGCGATCGTTGCGGGTGCCGCCTATCTGCTGATAAAGACCTGGGAGTACCACTGGAACGAAACCATGGGTATCTCAAAGGATACCAACACCTTTTTCACCGTCTACTACTACACCACCTTCAACCACATGCTGCATGTCGGCTGGGGCAGCGCCGCGGTGTTATGGGCGATTTTCGGTGTGAAACGTGGCAGTTTCACGGCGCAGAGTCATGGGGGTCTGGAGGCGGTCGCCGTCTACTGGCATATGATCGATCTTGCCTGGATCATCATCTTTCCACTGCTCTACGTCTTGCGCTAGGAGAGCTGTTCATGTTCACCAACAAAAGCATCGACTTCATCTGGACACAGCTCATGCTGCTGACGCTGCTCAGTGCCTTTATCGCGGAAACCGCCGATACGGGGCTGGCGGTTATTATCATCGTCGCAGTAACCATCGGCTACAAAGGACGCATGATCGTTGATCACTTCATGGAACTCATCAACGCCAACCGCTATATACGCGCTTCCATGAGACTCTATTTCTATGTCATTCCGCTGATGATTGTGCTGGCCTATCTGTTTCCGGAGGCTATTGTTCGCATGACGACGTTGCAGTAAACCAGAGGGGTCGGAGTCAAACCGCCAACCCATGTCGGTTTTTACTGCTATCTCACGCGGTTTGACTCCGACCCCTGGAGCTTAGCTTAGTTTGAGACTAACCTGGCAATCTTGAGTAGAAAATCTGCCTGACCAATACCCACTCCCTTCTCTGTCCCACGACGAATTTCAGTGATTATCTTTCGGTCAATCGCCTCATCGAATAATAACAGATAGCGTTTACGTCCCATCTCCGACTCCTCGCCCGCGATCAACCGCGAATATACCTTGTGCGGCGTAATCAACTTATCCGCTTTTCCCAGACCATTGGCATGAAAACTCGAATAGGGGTAATCCTCCGGCCGCCTTGCTATCCCCGCCCGCACCGAGTTTAGTTCAATATATCGATAGCAAGCCAGTAAATAACGCTCAGTATCCACCAGGGCGGATTTATAGCGCCCCTCCCACAAAGAACCACTACGATGATAGGTACGGTTGAAATACTGGGCATATCGCCGCCCGACTGACTGCATGGTACGGGGCAAAGCCTTTCCTGATTACCCCTGAGGCTCAGCTATTGAGTCAGTGGGTGGCGCATACTGAACCTGAAGCCAAATGAGGAGACCGCCA
>JAMJIN010000545.1:0-1160 GCA_036784775.1 Chromatiales bacterium
GCAAATCTGAGTCAGGCGCCTACTGAACGCGAATCCTATGCCGCAGTAACAAGCAGGAAAACAAGCAAACGAGTTTTCATGTTTGATAACACCATTTTACGGGACATCCACAAGGTCACCGCTGCGGACAATGAACCGGTGGCCTTACACGCAACATCTAGCGCTACCCCAAAGGATTTACTAATTGCTGTCCAGTGAAGTGAGGTGTGTATAGAGGCTGACGAACTCACTATCGTTTGCAGCGAGGTAGTCATGGGTGTTGCGGACATGACTCAGGTGAAGCAGGACTTCAGCGACCTCATCACCAATACATCGGAGGATGTCAGCAGTGTGACAATCAGCATTTTCTTGCCAGATACATCAGGGACACGCGATGAAAGGATTAAGGAAATTAACAATTTCTTGAAATATAAGTTTCGCGACACGGGGGCCCGGTTCGTAGACAACGACCAGAATTTCCTGTTCCGCGATGGATCTTGCGACACGTCAGCCTTCCAAAATGACAGTCTACTTGCGGGGTGAAAAGGTTAATGAGTAACCTCTCACTAGCGGCCAGTAACCTCTCACTAGCGTCTAGTAAGCATCGCGAAGACGGAGCTCACCGGGGATCCTCTTCGCTGAGGGGCTGCATTACGTCAAGACCGACTAGTAACAGGCCGCCGAAACAACGCCACAGCGGGCCGGCTAGACGTCCCTCGACGCAGGGGCGCCGCAGTACGCTGAGACCGACTGGCAGAAGGCCGCCGAAACAGAACCGCAGCGCGCAAGATAGTCGTCCTGCTGATGTAGGTGGTAGCATAGCTGCTGACCACTTGCGTATTTCTGGCCAGTGTTCCAAGAGTGGAGAGACAAATCACGTCACCTAAACATGTCGACATGAGCATGCTGTTTCGTGCTTTGTGTGTGGTCAGCAGGGCCACAAGAGCAAACACCATAAGAAGAGGGACTAGGAAAGAGGCCGGAATAACACGGCCATGCCACGTATTGAAAGTGGGGTGCTCAACATTCGGTCTGTAATCACCCGTTGCCGTAGCGTATCACAACATAGAACATCGAATGCCGAAAATTTAATCACGCTCACGAACAGTTCGCGGTGGAGCCTACCAGGGTTTCTAAATGTCAACGCTCGGTCACTGAGCTTTGAGAAATTAGATGAGTTG
>JAMJIN010000546.1:0-1159 GCA_036784775.1 Chromatiales bacterium
GATGTACAAACGCAAAACAGACCGAGGTCGCGCCGATCATGAACAGATCATGACGGCAGTTCGGAAGGTAGACGACACTGGTCTCCCATGTCGCAACGTAACCTACGAACATGGCATCCTGCACTGCACGCTGCGCCGATATTGCATCAGGTATCGCTCGAATGGTGGCGATGGAGACATGCGTACTGGTTATTTCAACGCCCAGTCTGTGTTATCCATCGACGAGGAGCAACTACTCGTAGACTACGTGCAAAGAGCGGCCGCATTGTATTATGGGCTGAACACAATGGAGATGCGACGTCTTGCATACGACTACGCAAAGAAACTAGAAAAGAAAATGCCAAATTCTTGGGCTTCTAACGAAAAAGCTGGGGTCGACTGGCTAACTGGTTTCTTAAAACGACACAGGGAGATCGCATTACGGACGCCGGAAGCGACGTCTCTCCGACGTGCCATGAGTTTCAACAGGGCGAACGTCGCCTTATTCAACAACTTAGAGCGGCTGTACCTACGCAAGGCATTGACGCCAGCTAGAATCTGGAATGTTGATGAAATGGGCAGAAACCCAGTAAGGTCATCGCGTCGACTGGTGTCAAACAAGTTGGAGCAATCGTGTCCGCCGAAAGGGGACAGCTTGTGACTGTGTGCTGCGCGGTCAGTGCGATTGGTAACACTGTTCCACCAATGTTCGTGTTCCCGAGGGTGCACTACAAAGATTCCTTTGTGAACGGTGCTCCCCCCAACTCCATTGGCGCCGCACACCCATCTGGCTGGATGACAGCTGAAAACTTCTTGACATTTATGAAGCATTTCGTGCGTCATGTGCGTTGCTCTCAAGAAGAAACTGTGCTATTGATTCTCGATAATCACGAATCCCATCTGTCAATTGAGGTCCTAGAATTCGCTAAAGAGAACGGGGTGATCATGCTCTCATTCCCCCCGCACACATCTCACAAGTTGCAGCCGCTCGATCGTTCCGTTTACGGACCGTTCAAAAAGTATTACAACTCGGCCTGCGATGGGTGGATAGTCGGGCATCCGGGTCGCACGATGACAATCTACGACATTGCGGGAGTGGTGGGAACCGCATTCCCCAGGGCCATGACCCCCGCAAACATCCTGTCGGGTTTTCGCGTGAGTGGCATATCGCCCTTCGACA
>JAMJIN010000337.1:0-2132 GCA_036784775.1 Chromatiales bacterium
TAACTGTGATTCCATTTTGTGGTGATCTATCGTGGGCGGTGACCCCTTAACTAACTGTGATTCCATTTTGTGGTGATCTATCGGGGGCGGTGACCCCCTAATTACTTGGTTACTGTATTGTATTGATGGGTTATTATGGGCGGTGACCCCCGCCCCTACAATGCTTTTAACGAGTAATGTGGTGGCAGTTTCCAAGCGTTCACTCAGTATTGGCTCTTCCACAATGTGTTGCAGGATGGCTCCATCTAAGAATGTTCGTCGTGGACGACCTCTGCGCCACAGCCCGGTGGCAACAAGGTCGCGAGCGGCGGCTAGCCGCGCTTCCGTTGCACGATCGGCAATGGGCCACATCGTGCAGCACCTTGACGACGAGCCGGCTCACCAGCAGGCCATTCATCCGGTAGCGGGCGCAGCCGCGGGTCGAAGAGGTACAACGGAGGAGCGCTTGTCGAGTATGGAGCGCCGGCTTGAAGCTTCTGACAAGATGTTGCAGGAAGGTCCACGCAATGGTGCGTGGTCTGCAACAACTGCCTGCGACCAACGCCCTACCATGCACCGCCTCCAATAGCGGTCCCTGTGGCAATGTCGGCGTCTGCTGGGGGGGGGGGGAGCCCATCGCTCCGCCCTTGGCTAACCTTTGTCTATGGCCGCCTCACGGCTTAGCGGAAACCAGTCCAAACCGGAGCCAGTAGCTTGAATCTTTCGCTCCTGCTTCAGTCTCTGCATTGCGAAGTTGTGACTAAAATTTGTCTCTCGAAATATTTTGTTTTTTACCAACCGTTTTCAAATACGTTTTGAGAGTCCACACTTCGATCTGCGTCTACTGACTTGCAGGAGGAAGATCGCCTCAACACTCGTTTCAGGCTGAGTATCGTTTCATTTGTTATTACTTCGTCGGTTGCCTCGTGGTTAATTTGTTCTTGTTTCGTTTTATGTTTAAACTTCCCGCAATCGGCCATTCAATATGTCGGCGGCGAAGTCGGATCTAGATGTACTTGTGCTTGGGCATAGCCATGCGTATTGGTTGGGCGCGTTCATAGAATCCGCGGGTCTACTTGACGACTTCGAAAGACTAGGTCTTACGTGCACAGTTCGTTTTATGGGTCGAAGGGGAGCGTCCATTAGAACTTTCCGAGAACCGGCGACCATGACCCGGATTTCTGCCCGCGTCCCCGAGATTGACATTACCCTCCTTGGGGGCAACGCTCTAGATGGGGAGTTTCCCCCACCTCCAGAAACAGTGGGGTCGCAACTAGGTAGATTAGGCGATGAATTGTTAGCTTTAGGTGTCCGTCAGGTATGTCTTTGCCAAATCGAGCGCCGCAAGAAATGGCGCCATTTCGATTTTGATACGGGTGCGGCTCGCGTTGCATCCGCTAATACTGCGTTACAGTCAGCATGTGAGGGGCGCCGTGGTCTGTTCTACTGGAGCCATAAGTACCTTTGGAACAGCCCGGCGAAGGTTTTCCGCCAAGATGGCGTGCATTTATCCGATATAGGAAATTTCCGACTTTTCCGCAGCAATTTTCAGAGCAGTTAGTCGGATTGTCCAACAGCTGACTGGCGCCTAAGTCATCACACTATTCGCTAACCCCGCGGAACTCAGACCAAGTTGTTTTCCGTTTCACTCACTAGTTCGGGTATTTAACTTAAAAATTATCGACTTTTGTTAAATCACTAATATCCTGTGCACCAAGTAAGCCCTGCCCCCCTCCTCCCCGGTTACTTTAATTAACATGCAAATTTAGCCACATTCAAGATACGTTTCATTGTCGAGCGCTAATTGCTGGTAAGGTATTCATAATTAAGGGGTTATTATTACACGCTAACCTTATTACAGTCTGAACAGCATTCGCCTCAGTACCAATCATAACTCAGTAATCACGATGACTCTTCGTTATTTTATATGTCATTCGTGGACATCGTTCCACTTTTTATATATGTCACCATGGGTGAGGTTCCCATATATATTTTTTTTTTATATTTTTGACATTGACACGCACCCAGTTATGCATCTCCATGGGCGGTGATCCCATAACAGTCCACAATGACGCGTTCGCGGGCTCTCCCCCCAATGTTGGTGGTGACGATGTAGCGTTTATGTCGCTGTACCCGTTGTTCTTCCAATTGAA
>JAMJIN010000192.1:0-7018 GCA_036784775.1 Chromatiales bacterium
GCTTTCTCATTTTTATCGTTTCAAATGTAGGATTTTTCATGGTTTCTGGATCTCACCAGCAGTGAACTCCAGAGATAGTGCATATTTTTTATTTCTCCCTGTCTTTTATACGGTGGAATGGTTGTTAGCACCGGAATTTATGCAACTACCGGGTACAGCCAGGAAATTGAAGGATACGGAGTTGGTGATAGGCGGGGTGGTTATGAGCGTTTTCTGGAGGATGCCGAACGATTATTCAATGAAAGTGATAGATTACCGAATGACCTCCATGAAAATCTCGCTCTTATCTACCTAGTTTATCGGAGGGATCGTAGGACTGGAGGCGATCTTGAGGCCTGTAGGTGTTTTGTCGATGCGCTACTGCTGGATGCGCGTAGAAGGGTAGGGTTGCATAGCGATTGAGTTTGCTAAGTGAGAAATTCTGATCCGAATTTATCTATTACCATACAAAGATTTCTATTACAATATTTCTTTTTTTGCCATAATCATGCCAATAAGGAAATAGGCGCAATGACACCAGAACAACAAGCAAGGGAACATATCGACAAACTTCTTTTTGCCGCAGATTGGCTGGTATTCGATGTAAACGAGTCAAACATCCCAACATCTATAGATATCTGCGAGATCTCGCTTCCTGGCCAAGCTGCACAACGCGCTGCTCCAAGTAGAAGATGGTTTCTATCTCCCCCTATCATGACAATCAATGATTTGGATCAGTCGCTGGGTGCTAGTTGCTTTCATACTCACAGATGGTGTTCGTTGCATGACCAAATCTGAGGCCCAGACCCGTTCAGAATTGATTGACAAGCTTCTGTCACAATCAGGCTGGAATGTCAAAGATCCCACGCAGGTCATCGAGGAGTTTGACATTCGGACACCCCTTCCGGAAGGCATCGCCGAACCGCGCACACCCTACGAAGGTCATCAGTTCAGCGACTATGTTTTGCTGGGCAGGGATCGTAAGCCGCTGGCCGTTGTCGAAGCCAAGAAGTCCAGCAGAGACGCCGCTATCGGCCGCGAGCAGGCCAAGCAGTATTGTTACAACATCCAGAAACAGCTCAGTGGCGAGCTGCCGTTTTGCTTCTATACCAACGGCCACGATACCTACTTCTGGGATCTGGACAACTACCCACCGCGCAAGGTCATTGGTTTTCCCACTCGAGACGACCTGGAACGATTCCAATACATCCGCCGCAACCGCAAGCCGCTGACCCAGGAACTCATCAATACCGCCATCGCGGGCCGCGATTACCAGATCCGCGCCATTCGAGCGGTACTGGAAGGAATCGAACAGAAGAAGCGCGACTTCCTGTTGGTCATGGCCACCGGCACCGGCAAGACCCGAACCTGCATCGCCATGGTTGACGCACTGATGCGCGCAGGCCATGCCGAAAGGGTGCTCTTTCTGGTCGACCGAATTGCATTGCGGGAACAGGCACTGACCGCCTTCAAGGAGTACCTGCCCCACGAGCCGCGCTGGCCCAATGTCGGCGAAAAGCTCATCGCCAAGGACCGCCGCATCTATGTGTCGACCTATCCCACCATGCTCAACATCATCCGGGATGAGTCGCAGCAGCTGTCGCCGCACTTTTTCGACTTCATCGTCATCGATGAGAGCCACCGTTCCATCTACAACACCTACGGTGAAGTCCTCGGCTACTTCAAGACTACTACCCTGGGCTTGACCGCCACGCCGACCGACATCATCGACCACAACACCTTCCAGCTGTTTCACTGCGAAGATGGCCTTCCCACCTTTGCCTACACCTTCGAAGAGGCGGTCAACAATGTGCCGCCCTACCTGTCCAGCTTTCAGGTGATGAAGATTCAGACCAAGTTCCAGATGGAGGGGATCAGCAAGCGCACCATCTCCCTGGAAGACCAGAAAAGGCTGCTGCTGGAGGGCAAGGAGATTGAGGAGATCAACTTCGAAGGCTCGCAGTTGGAGAAGAAGGTCATCAACAAGGGCACCAACACACTGATCGTCCGAGAGTTCATGGAGGAGTGCCTCAAGGACCCAAATGGGGTGCTGCCCGGCAAGACCATCTTCTTCTGCTCATCCAAGGCCCATGCCCGGCGCATCGAAGAGATCTTTGACAAGCTCTACCCGCAGTACAAGGGCGAACTGGCCAAGGTGTTGGTCTCTGACGACCCGCGTGTCTACGGCAAGGGCGGCCTGCTCGACCAGTTCACCAACAACGACATGCCCCGCGTCGCCATTAGCGTCGACATGCTCGACACCGGCATCGACGTGCGCGAAATCGTCAACCTGGTATTTGCCAAGCCGGTCTACTCCTATACCAAGTTCTGGCAGATGATCGGGCGCGGCACCCGCCTGCTGGAAACCAGCAAGCCCAAGCCCTGGTGCACCGAAAAGGACATTTTCCTGATCCTCGATTGCTGGGATAACTTCGAATACTTCAAGCTCCAGCCCAAAGGCAAAGAACTGAAACCTCAGCTGCCCCTGCCGGTGCGACTGGTGGGGCTGCGCCTCGACAAGATCGAAAAGGCGAATGACCTTGGTCAGGACCAGATTACCGACCGTGAAGTTGCCAAGTTGCGCCTGCAGATTGCTCAACTACCGCAAAGCTCCGTCGTCATCAAGGAGGCCGCCGCCGCACTGGCCCGCCTTGAAGAGGAAAACTTCTGGATCACTTTGAATCACCAGAAGTTGGAATTCATGCGCACCGAAATCAAGCCGCTGTTCCGTACCGTCTCCGAGGCCGACTTCAAGGCCATGCGCTTCGAGCGCGACCTGCTGGAATACTCCCTGGCCAAGCTGAGCGAAGAGAAGGAAAAGGCCAACACCCTCAAGGAGGGCATCGTTGAACAGATCATCGAACTGCCGCTCTCCGTCAACTTCGTCAAAACCGAAGAGGCCCTGATCCGCTCCGCCCAGACCAACCACTACTGGGCCAGGAACGATGCAAACGAGCTGGAAAACGCCCTCGATGAGCTGAACACCCGCCTCGGACCGCTGATGAAATTCCGCGAGCAGATCAACGGCCCCGGCCCTATCCACCTGGACCTGACCGACACCCTGCATTTCAAAGACTGGGTGGAGTTCGGACCACAGCACGAATCGGTGAGCATCAGCCGCTACCGCGAGATGGTCGAAGTCTTGATTGCCGAACTGACCGAACACAACCCGTTGCTACAAAAGATCAAGAACGGCGAAGTGGTGACGCGGGACGAGGCCAACACGCTGGCCGAGATGCTCCACGCGGAGCACCCGCACATTACCGAAGACCTGCTGCGTCAGGTCTACAAGAATCGCAAGGCGCGATTCATTCAGTTCATCCGTCATATCCTCGGTATTGAAATCCTGAAGAGCTTCCCCGAGACAGTCAGCGAGGCCTTCGACCAGTTCATCCGGCAGCACAGCAACCTGAGCAGCCGACAACTGGAATTTCTGAACCTGCTGAAGAACTTTATCGTCGAACGCGAGAAGGTGGAGAAGAGAGACTTGGTCAACGCCCCGTTCACGGTCATTCATCCCCAGGGGATTCGCGGCGTCTTCAGCCCGGCAGAGATCAAAGAAATCTTGCAGCTCACTGAACGATTGGCGGCGTGATATGACCGAATCCAACCGCATTGAATACAAGAGGGAGGTAACGGACGGCCTGGAAAAGGAGGTGATTGCCTTTCTCAACTACCACGACGGAGGCATTCTCTACCTGGGTATCGGCAACAGCGGCGAGACCGTTGGTATAGCCGACGCCGATGCAGCGCAGCTTGCCATCAAGGATCGGCTCAAGAACAACATTCTGCCTTCTGCCCTGGGGCTCTTCGACGTTATTCTCGAACGACACGACGGTAAGGATGTCATCAAGCTCATTGTTGCCGGCGGCACCGAAAAACCCTACTACCTGCGCAAATACGGCATGTCCGAAAAGGGGTGTTTTATCCGCATCGGCAGCGCCAGCGAACCCATGCCGGCTCGGATGATAGAAGAACTCTTCGCTCGCCGTACCCGCAACTCACTCACCCGCATCCGTTCACCGCGGCAGGATCTCAGCTTTGCGCAACTGAAAATCTACTACGAAGAGGCGGGCTTTTCGCTAAATGACAAGTTTGCTGCCAATCTGGAGCTGTTGACCGAAGACGGCGTCTACAACTACACCGCTTACCTGCTGGCCGATCAAAACGGCAACTCGGTACAGGTCGCCAAATACGCTGGTACCGACCGGGTAGACCTGCTGGAGAGCAAGGAGTACGGCTACTGCTGCCTGATGAAAACCTGTAAGGCCGTCCTCGACCGTCTGGAGGGGCAGGAGAACCGCAACATTACCCGGATCACCTCCCGAGAGCGCATCGACCGCCCGCTCTGGGACAAGGTCGCCCTGCGTGAGGCGGTGATCAACGCCATCATCCACAATGATTACAGCACCGAGTTGGTACCAAAATTCGAGGTCTTTACCGATCGCCTGGAGATCACCTCTGCGGGTAGTATTCACCCCGGCTCGGAACAGGACGACTTCTTTGCCGGTTATTCCATGCCCCGCAACAAGGCACTGATGCGCGTATTCAAGGATCTGGGCATGGTGGAATACCTCGGCTCCGGCATGCCCCGTATCCTCAAGGCTTATCCCCGCGAGGCCTACACCTTTGCCACCCATTTCGTTCGCACCACCTTCCCCATCTCACAAGAGGCGCTGGCGTTGGAGCAGGCGGTGGCCACTTCGAACAGAGGGGACCAGTCAGGGGTAGAGTCAGGGGTAGAGTCAGGGGTAGAGTCGGATATGGCGCTCCGGATCATGGCATGCCTCAGCCCCTCCCCCCTATCCAAAGCCGACATAGCCCAGACACTCGGCAAAACCAAGCCAAGCCGTTACCTCAATGAACTCATAAGAAAGATGTTGGATGCGGGCCAAGTGGCCTACACCCTACCCGATAAACCCAATAGCCGACTGCAAAGATACCGCCTTACCCCTACAGGCCTGGCCATGCTGCGGAAAGTACGAGACGAGAACTAAGCGATGCTGCAAAACAACCCCGAACTCAAAGGCAAGATCGACCAGCTCTGGAACAAGTTCTGGTCCGGCGGCATCTCCAACCCGCTCACCGCCATCGAACAGATCACCTACCTGCTGTTCATGAAGCGCCTCGACGAACTGGACCAGAAGAAGCAGGCCGATGCCGAGTGGACCGGCGAGCCCTACACATCCAAGTTCAGCGGTCAGTGGATTCCGTCCGAATACCGCAACCAGGAAAAACCCGACCAATACGCTGTAGAGAAATGCACCCTGCGCTGGAGCGAGTTTAAGCACATGCAGGCCGAGGAGATGCTCCAGCACGTGCAGTCCAAGGTCTTCCCCTTCCTCAAGGACATGAACGGCGCGGAGTCCAACTTTACCCACCACATGAAGAACGCCGTGTTCATCATCCCCAAACCGGCCCTGCTGGTGGAGGCGGTAAAGACCATCGACGAGATCTTCGAGATCATGGAGAAGGACTCACAGGAGAAGGGCCAGGCCTTCCAGGACATTCAGGGCGATGTCTACGAGATGCTGCTGTCCGAGATCGCCAGCGCAGGCAAGAACGGCCAGTTTCGCACCCCGCGCCACATCATCAAGCTGATGGCCGAACTGGTGCAGCCGCAACTGGGTCACCGCATCGCCGACCCGGCCTGCGGCTCCGGCGGCTTTCTGCTGGGCGCCTACCAGTGCATCGTCACCCAGTTGGCCATCAAGGCGGGAACGAAGGATCTGCAGCCCGATGAGGACGGCTTTGTCCGCACCTCGGTGGCGGCGGGCCTGACCGAAAAGGCGCAGACCATTCTGCAAAGCTCCCTCTACGGCTACGACATCGACAGCACCATGGTGCGCCTGGGACTGATGAATCTGATGATGCACGGCATCGACGAGCCGCAGATCGATTACAAGGACACCCTGAGCAAAAACTACCTTGAGGAGGCCGAATACGACATCGTCATGGCCAACCCGCCCTTTACCGGCAGTATCGATAAGGGCGACATCAACGAAAACCTCACCCTTGCCACCACCAAGACTGAACTGCTCTTCGTCGAGAACATCTACCGCCTGTTGAGGAAGGGTGGCACCGCCTGCGTCATCGTACCCCAAGGGGTGCTGTTCGGCTCCGGCAAGGCCTTCAAGGTTTTACGTGAAACCCTGGTGGAGCGTTGCGACCTCAAGGCCGTGATTACCCTGCCCAGCGGCGTGTTCAAGCCCTACGCCGGGGTCAGCACCGCCATCCTGCTCTTCACCAAGGTGTGGGGGCCGAAGGAGAAGGTCACCCAACCAGCCACCGAGCAGGTTTGGTTCTATGAGATGGCCGCCGACGGTTACTCGCTGGACGACAAACGCGCCAAGCAGGAGGGTTTCGGCGACCTGCAGGATATCGTCGCCAAGTATCATGCCAGCAATCCTGAGACGGATACCGGCCACACCCAGAAATGCTTTGTGGTGCCCCGTACAGATATCGAGGCTGAGGGCTATGACCTCTCCTTGAGCCGTTACAAGGAGGACGTGTTTGAAGAGGTGGAGTACGAAGCATCGGGGTTGATTCTGGACAAGCTGCTCAAGGCCGAAGTGGGGGATGCCAGCGATGAGGAACTGGCCAAGTTGCAGAGCGGGATTGTGCGGGAACTGCTGGAGTTGCGGGGGATGATTGGATGAGCTTGGCATCCCGTACTTTAGATTCGTTGTTGGCAAAGTCAGGGTCGGAGAGGGCTGGAGGCAACGACTTTCCAGTGCTCTCCATAACGATGAAGCACGGCCTCGTCGATCAATCAGAAAAGTTCAAGAAGCGCATTGCGAGCCAAGATACATCAAAATATCGCGTTGCTTACCGAAATGAACTGGTTGTGGGGTTTCCGATTGATGAAGGGGTTTTGGGCTTTCAGACTCAGTACCCTGCGGGAGTAGTCAGCCCCGCATACGGCATCTGGAAGCTAAAAGATCACTTGATTAGCACGAAAGTTCAGCAAGCCGCAGCCATGTCTCGGGACGTGGTGAAGTCGTTGCAGCAGCCCGAAGCAAACGAGGTAGCATGGCTC
>JAMJIN010000193.1:0-6931 GCA_036784775.1 Chromatiales bacterium
TCGCGCCTCGGCTACGCTGCAGTGCGCACACCACCCATGCCACAACGCCTCCTCAGCATGGCTGAGGCTCGGGGGTAATCAGGAACATTTAAGTTGGATCGAAACAGATGATATTGCCATCCATCTGATCAAAGAGATTGTCAAAATTCCCGGTGCACCGGAAACTCAGCCGGTTTACGCCACCAATATCTACCGCCGTGGGGAGAATGGCTGGCGTATTCTAATGCACCAGAACAGCCCGACGCCACCGGCACAAGGAATCATTCCCCAAACCATGCAGCGGTAACGATATATTTCGCTACCATGGAAAACCATAAGCTCGTTCTCCCTGAACACCTCAACCACTATGGCTACCTGTTTGGCGGCAACCTGCTCAAGTGGGTCGACGAGTACGCCTGGATTGCCGCCAGTCTGGAACATCCGGGTTGTAAATTCGTCACCATCGGCATGGAGAATCTGGCTTTCAAAAAGAGTATCAAATTGGGCACTATCCTCCGCTTCGATGTCAGAAGAACGGAGAGCGGCAACACCTCCGTCCAATATCAGGTGAATGTCTTCGCGGACAATCTGGAGACGGGAGCGGAGGCGTCCGTCTTTTCCACCAGCGTCACATTCGTCTGCCTGAATGATGCGGGGGAGAAAACACCTGTTTCACAGCAGTAGAGGGCTGCGTCAACAACGGATCGCCCGGTCCGCATGCTTGATCGGACCTACGGCAGATTAATAACATCACCCCGCTTCCGATTCAGTTCCGTTGCCGGGCAGTGACTCCTTGAAAACAGGCAGATCCGGTCCCTGCTCCTCTTCCAACTCCACCTTTTCGATCTTTTGGAAGCGACGACTGATCTTTTTTGCCGAGACATTCACATCGTTAACATCGCGATTGGCCAAATCAATATGCACGGCAAGCTTGTCCATACGCTCCTGAAAACGGCCAAAATCCTTGGAAAGCGCCTGTAGATGCTGCTGGATAACGTGCACCTGCTCACGGGTGGCGGCGTCCTTCAACACCGCCCTTGCAGTGGTCAGTATCGCCATCATGGTGGTGGGCGAAACCAGCCAGACGCGTTTTCGATAGGCGTCCTCCACCAAGTCAGGAAAATGGGCGTGGATCTCAGCAAACACAGCCTCGGCCGGGATGAACATCACCGCACCGTCTGAGGTCTCCCCTGCAATGATGTATTTGCCGGCGATGTCATCGATATGTTTGCGAATATCCTGACGAAATTGACGTTTTGCCTGATTGCGGTCGGCTTCTGACAGCGCAGTGTCCTGCATGCGTTGGTATGCCTCTAACGGGAACTTCGCATCGATCACCACATTGCCCGTGGGATCAGGCAGAAACAGCATACAATCTGCCCGCTTGCCGTTACCCAGGGTGTGTTGCAGGGAAAATCCAGACTCCGGCATCACATTGCGCACCAAGGCATTGAGCTGAACCTCACCGAAGGCACCGCGGGAACGTTTATCTGAAAGGACCTCCTGCAAACTGACCACATTGCTCGAAAGCTCGGTGATCTTTTTCTGCGCCTCGTCTATGCGTGTCAGGTGGATGAGCACCTTGGAGAAGGTCTCCGTCGTCTTCTCAAAACCTTCGTTGAGCCGTTTTTCAACCTGGCCACTGATCTCTTTCAAGCGCTGATCCGTGGTCTCCGTCAGCCCCTGAACGCGCTTGCCCAGATCGTCCGCATGCTGGATCAGCGCCTCACCCACCTGCTTGCGCACCTCCGTCATGCCGGTGTGCAGCGCCTCCTGCTGCGTCTTCATTGTATCCAGCTGACGCTTATCGAATGCCTGGCGATGGCTGACCTGCGACTGAGAAAGCGCCTCTTTCAGTTCCACCAGTTTCTCATGTTGGGCCAAACGCCCCTCATGCAGGCTGCCGGCAACAGTGGTCTGCAACTGTTCAAACCGCTCCAGCAGTTCCACACGCAGGCGGCCAGTATCCCCGGTCAGGGTCTGTTGCATCTCACCAAAACGGCGTTCAAGTCCCAAGTAGAGCTTATCGGAACGCTCCAACAAATGTTGTTGCAGCACATGCAGGGAACGTTGTTGGGCCAGGGCACTCTTGGCAATTCTCTCTGCCGAATCCTGACTGGTCTGGGAGAGTTCGCGCAGCAACACCCGCTCCAGTTCCCGCAGGCGTTCATCGCTCTGCCGATGGCGACCCTCCTGCGTCTGCGCCAGGGCCAGTTGGTGTTCCAGGATTTTCCACAGCCAACGCAGCACAATGACCAGCATGAGTATCAACAGCAACGATATGGCCAAGGCGGCCTGCTGCCATGGGGAAAGTTGTAACAGTGTCTCCATGACCCAGACTATACCGGATCAGGGAGCTCATAGGGCGAGCCTGCGCGGCAGTTCCAATCAACTACCGGTAACTTTCCTTTCGACAATATCGAGCAGGGAGATGATACGCTGGGAAAGAGGATCAACCTGACTGAGCAACTCTCCTGCCTCTGCTCCACTGCCCGCATTTTTCTTCTGCACGATCTGTTTGATCAATGCATGCATCTCGGCATGGGGTGCCTCCAACTCGCACATTTCAGGAATCGCACCGTAGTTGGACAGGCCTTCCGAGTAATACCATTTGCCAAGGATGCAGTCATGATGGGACACAGCCTCATTTTGGCTCATCGACTTTTGCCCATCCAGAAAACCCTGCAGCCTTGCCTTCCAGGCCAGGTGAGCCGATTTGGCCGCTGCGAAATCGATAGTAGCCTCACCGGAAATTTTGAACTGGCTGACTGTCTGCTGTAGTCCTGAAGCCCGTTGCCCCAATTCACTGATGATAGAACTGGTCTGACGGGCATGGTCAGCAGTCTCATGGCTGGAGTCACTGATATGAACCACATTTTTACTGATCTCATCCGCCACTGAATGCTGCTGTTCAGCTGCAGTGGCAATCTGAGTATTCATAGCGCTGATCGTGGAGACCGCCTCAGCGATGGAGACCAAAGACTGCCTGGCCCGCTCCGCCTGCTCAAGATTCTGTTTCGCTATCTGGGTACCGGATTTCATTACTGAAGCTGCATCACGTGCACCCGCCTGCAACCGTACGATCATATTTTCGATCTCGACGGTGGACTCCTGGGTGCGCGTCGCCAGCCCTCTGACCTCATCCGCCACCACGGCGAAGCCGCGACCCTGCTCTCCTGCCCTCGCTGCCTCAATAGCCGCATTCAGCGCCAGCAGGTTGGTCTGTTCAGCAATCGACTTGATCACATCGAGGATTTTGCTGATCTCAGCACTGTCATCCTCCACCTTGTGGATGGAATTGGCAGCCATTTGAACCTCTCCCGCAAGCCGCTTGATGGAGGAGGCTGTCTCCTCCACTATCTCACGGCCATGCCCGGCCTCACTATCTGCCGACTGTGCGGCCTCACGTGCAGTTTGCGCACTATCCGCCACCTCACCGATGGAGATGGACATCTGATGGGCTGCTGTTGCAACCTGCTGAGTGCTGGCTTCCTGCTTAATCACATCGCTGCTTATCACAGCCATGATCTCCGACGTTTCTGCCACGCCGCCTATGACCGAACTGGTGGAGTTCGCCGTCTCCCGCACCAGCCCCTGAATCTTGTCCACAAAGCGATTGAAGCTGCTTGTCAGAAGACCGATCTCATCACTACCACCACACGCCATTCGCCGTGTCAGATCACCATCGCCACTGGCGATATCGTCCATCATACCGGCGGCATGGCGAAGCGGCACAGAGACCATGCGACTGATAGCAACAGCGATCAACAAACCGATTATCAGACCACCTACCAGCAGAAAAAGGACCAGACGATTGGTGCTTTCAGCCTCAGCCAAGAGATCATTACTGGTCTCATGTATCGCGGCTTTCTGACGTTCGACCAAGTCACTTACCCTAGCTTCGATGGTTTTAAAGATCGGGCTTATCTGACTCTTGATCCGCCACACATCGGTTCGCCAGCGCTCACTGCCATGGATCTCGACCATCTTTTTCTGGGCCTGATCAAAGGCTGCATAGTCAGTGGCAAACTGTTCGAGTGCCTCCTCCTCCTCAAAGGTGAGTGCTTCACCATAGGCTGAGACCTTCTCCATCTGCTCTCTCGCTCTTTCCATATAGAGCGCCAGATTCTCCAGCTGCGCCTGGTTACGGAATGCCAGATATCCCCGGATACTGCCCATCACGGTGGACCAACTGTAACGAAGCTCGTTGACTGCGGAAAGCAGCGCCAATCTGGAACTGTCCTCTGCCCCCTCCGCCTCCTCTAATTCGGATTCGATCATCTGTGTCGCCAGTTGCAAAAGACGCCGATTCAGGGGATTCACATACTGATTTGCATGGGCGATGCCGGGAAAGTTTTTCTCGTTATCCGCAGCGGAAGCCAGCAGCTCTTTCTGCACACTGGTGGAATTTTCCAATTCAACGGCAATCGACTCCACCAACATCCTGGCATCGGGATCGCCGGATATGGCTGGTAGCGCCCTGAGGTTCTGAAGCGTCACGGTGACAGCGTTCATCTTCTGTTCGAATGACTTGAGATGTGTCTGCTCTTTGCTCAGCAGATAAAATCCCAGCACTCCGTAGGCATTATGCAACTGCGTCGCCAGTTCGGCAGAGAGCAGCGCCGTAGGCTGCCGCTCCTCCACCACATCAAAAACGGCATGCCTGACCTTCTGAAGACTGAACAGGGTCAACCCCGAAGAAGCCACCAGCACTACCAGGACAACTGCAAACCCAATGAGTATTTTATGACTGATCCGCATGTTAGAAAGAAACTGTTTCATTTTCGTTCTTATAAATCTGCCGGGCAATGCTTGCCGCAATGAAAAAATACTGCCACATCCGAATAACAGTAAGGGTTCGTGGGAATCTCTATATTTGCTGCGTTCCCTTCCTTCTTCTCCTACTTGTCGGCCCAGTCGCCTACTTCTTGAGTCAGACACACATAATCCCATGATTTTACCGTGGATTTACCAGCCTATTTGATTGGAAAACAGCTACAATCACACGCCTTGACAGGAGATATCGATACATGGATTTGCAACCAGCGACCACTCGATATACCTTTCCCACCCCTTTTCAACATCCAACTACCCAATGAGAATCCACCTGAAAACCCTCGGTTGCCGCCTCAACGAGGCGGAACTGGAAACCTGGAGACGCGACTTCGTCGGCTTGGGGCATCAGTTGACCGGCAATCCTGAACAGGCGGAACTCTTGGTAGTGAACACCTGTGCAGTCACTGAAGAAGCCGTACGGAAATCACGCAAGCTACTCAACCGCGCCAATAGAGCCAATCCAAACGCCAGGCTGGTAGTCAGCGGCTGTTATGCCTCTCTGGACCCCACCGCCACGGCCCAGGTGGAGGGTGTTGATCTGGTTATCGGCAACCAGGATAAGGAACGACTGGTCGAGATTGTCGAACGGGAACTGGACCTGAACGTGATGCCGGAGAACGCCACCGAACCGGCGGCGGCCGGGCTGCTTGCCAGAGGCCGACAGCGAGCCTTCATCAAGGTACAGGATGGCTGCCGTTATCGCTGCACCTTCTGCATCGTGACTCAGGCCAGAGGAGAAGAGCGCAGCCGTCCGCTATTGGAGATCATCGATGAGATCAATCAACTGCATGATGACGGCATTCAGGAGGTAGTCCTGACAGGGGTCCATATCGGTGGTTATGGCAGCGACAGAGACTCCGATCTATCCAGCCTGATACGCCAAATACTGGCGGAAACCGATATTCCCCGCCTGCGCATCGGCTCGGTCGAGCCCTGGGATCTGCCGGAAAGCTTCTGGGATCTGTTCACCGATCCCCGCTTGATGCCGCATCTGCATCTGCCACTGCAGAGTGGCTCCGACGGTGTATTGCGCCGCATGGCCCGCCGCTGCAAAACCGATGAGTATGCCCTGCTGGTGGAACTGGCCCGCAGCAAGGTAGAGGATCTGAACATTACCACCGATATCATCGTCGGTTTTCCCGGTGAAACCAACGAAGAGTGGCAGCAAACACTGGACTATGTGCAGCGGATCGGTTTCGGTCACCTGCACATCTTCGCCTACTCGCCTCGCAGCGGCACCAAGGCGGCCCAACTCACCGATCCGGTCAGCCGGGATGTCAAGCGCATCCGCAGCGATGTCCTGCATCAGCTGGGAGAAGTGATGAAACGGCAAACCCTGGAGACCTATATCGGACGCACCCTGCCGGTGCTGGTGGAGGCTAGTGGGGAAAGCGGCTGGGGCGGATACACGCCCAACTACCTGCGGGTGGCTATCGATGCGCCTGCTGATGCGCTGCTGGAAAATCAGATAATCGACATCCGCATCAAGGGATTGACGGATTCGGGGAATCGGCTTTCCGGTAACTGGGTCCAGGCGTAAACCAATAGCCGTACAGACGCTGCGCCAGAGGATCTCTTTTCCATTGTCATTTCCGCCTCGGCACTGCACTCCTCGCAATCGGTCAGGCACTCTGTGGTTTGAGATCACTTCCTACGGTCGAGATGACAATGACCCAGGTATTTACATAGGCTTTACAACCCTTTGTCCACCTCCATCTGCTGCTGAAAGTCCAGACTATTGACGAGATAAGCGATAGATATCCCCAGCTTTCGCGTCCAGCTTAGCTCTACCCGCCAGGGTTCTCCCTCCAACTGCCAGATATGGAGAGCAGTTGCCTCACCACGGCGTATTGCACCAATCTTTCCCGCAGTGCTGTGAACATAAGTGGGATATTGGCTCTGGTCCACTGATTTGCCGTACTTTTCCTGTAAACGACGTTTAAAGTCTTTGAAAGCAACTTGGGTGGCCGGTTCATAAGTGTAGATGGCGGTAAAAACCCGAACATAATTGGCGAACAGCGGTAACCGGATGAAATAGCTGCAAATAGCGAGTCAGAAGAAACAGCCAGCGACAAAGAGTGACATCGAGAAAGAAATCGGGAAGATGTAGGGAGCC
>JAMJIN010000194.1:0-6928 GCA_036784775.1 Chromatiales bacterium
GGATGTGACGTTCTGACGGAGGATGTATCGACGCAGCGAGGCGGCCTTCGCCATCTATGCGCGGTTTTACTCAGCCGCTAACAGTGCTCAGGAGCGCTTTAATGCAGGGCTTGGTGATCCGATAGCAATCACAGGCCCTAGTAGGCCTGATCAAGCGTAGCGGATCAGGCAAAAGTTGCCGGTTCCGCTACGCTTGATCAGGCCTACCGTTTTCGCTCAAGCAGTGGTTTCAGATAGCGACCGGTATGGGATGCGGCTATACTCGCTACGGCTTCCGGGGTTCCGGTCGCAATGATCTCACCACCTTTATCCCCCCCCTCCGGTCCCAAGTCGATAACCCAGTCGGCAGTCTTGATGACGTCGAGATTGTGTTCGATGACAATTACGGTGTTACCGTGGTCACGCAGGCGGTGGAGCACTTCCAGCAGGTGTTTGACATCATGAAAATGGAGCCCGGTTGTCGGCTCATCAAGGATGTAGAGCGTATTGCCGGTATCGCGTTTCGATAGCTCACGGGAGAGCTTGACCCGTTGAGCCTCACCGCCGGAGAGTGTGGTGGCATTTTGTCCCAATGAGATATAAGAGAGGCCGACATCCATCAGGGTCTGCAATTTTCTCTTGAGTGACGGGACTGCGTCGAAGAACTCAAGCGCCATCTCCACAGTCATGTTCAACACTTGGTCGACAGTCTTTCCCTTGTATTTGACTTCAAGGGTCTCGCGGTTGTACCGCTTGCCTTTGCAGATATCGCACTGCACATAGATATCGGGCAGAAAGTGCATCTCCACCTTAGTGACGCCGTCACCCCTGCAGGCTTCGCAGCGCCCTCCTTTGACGTTGAAACTGAAACGCCCTGGTGAATAGCCGCGCGCACGGGATTCAGGCGTGCCGGCAAAGAGTTCACGGATCGGGGTGAAGAGGCCGGTGTAGGTGGCAGGATTAGAGCGGGGAGTGCGCCCAATAGGGCTCTGATCGATATCCACCACTTTGTCGAAGAGGTCGAGGCCAAGTACCTCGTCGTGTGGTGCCGGGGATGTGTTGGCCCCGTTTAGAACGGCGGCGCAGACAGGGTATAGGGTGTCGTTGATCAGGGTCGACTTGCCGGAGCCGGAAACCCCTGTGACGCAACAAAAGGTGCCGACCGGAATGGAGAGATCGATCGACTTGAGGTTGTTGCTGCGCGCCCCTGTAACACGAAGTTGCCGTTTGGGATCGCTGGGTGTGCGCGTGTCGGGGATTGCTATCGACATGACACCGGCAAGATACTGGCCGGTAAGTGACTCGGCGTTTTCTGTGATCTGTGCTGCCGTGCCTTCGGCAATGATTCGGCCTCCATGCACCCCCGCGCCGGGCCCGATGTCTACCACATGATCGGCCATGTGGATCGCCTCTTCGTCATGTTCAACGACGATGACGGTGTTGCCCAGATCCCGCAGGTAGATGAGCGTTTTTAGCAGACGTTCGTTGTCCCGCTGATGCAAACCGATAGAGGGTTCATCCAAAACATACATGACACCCACGAGGCCTGCACCGATCTGGCTGGCGAGCCGGATGCGTTGTGCTTCTCCGCCGGAGAGCGTTTCTGCGCTGCGGTCGAGGGTCAGATAGTCGAGGCCCACATTGGCCAGAAAACTGAGCCGTTGCTCTATTTCACTTACTATCTTGGAGGCGATCTTGCCCCGCTTGCCGGGAAGTTCCAGTGTAGAGAAAAAACCGAGGGCCTTGCCGATGGGTAATGCTGTCAATCGCGGCAGATTCTGATCCAGGATAAAGATGTGACGGGCTGCTTCATTGAGACGCGTTCCACCACACTCAGGGCAGGATTGGCTTGATATATAGCGTGCAAGCTCCTCGCGCACCGCGTTGGATTCGGTCTCACGATAGCGGCGTTCCATGTTGCGGATGATACCCTCGAAGGGGTAGGTCTTGGTGGTGGAGCGGCCCCGTTCATTAAAGTAGCTGAACTTGATGGACTCCCGCTTGCTGCCATAGAGGATGACTTTGCGCGTCTTTTCCGGCAGCTCCTCCCAGGGTGTTTCGGGATCAAAGTCGTAGTGGCGGCCCAGAGATGTGATCATCTGGTAGTAGTAGGCGTTGCGGCGATCCCAGCCCCGTACGGCGCCGCCAGCGAGAGGGAGTTCGGGGTGGGCGACCGCCTTCTCCGGGTCAAAAAACTGCTCTACTCCCAGGCCGTCGCAGGTGGGGCATGCCCCCACCGGGTTGTTGAAGGAGAAGAGGCGGGGCTCCAGTTCCGGCAGGCTATAGCCGCACTGCGGGCAGGCGAAGCGGGAGGAGAAGACCAGCTCTTCGCCGCTCTCATCCATCCAGGCGATCCGGGCAAGGCCGTCGGAGAGATGGAGTGCTGTCTCAAAGGACTCTGCAAGCCGGTTTGCCAGATCGGGGCGCACTTTGAAACGATCCACAACGATTTCGATGCTGTGTTTCTTGTTGAGCTCCAGCACCGGCGGCTCGTCAAGCTCAAAGATCTCGCCATCGATACGGGCGCGGATAAAACCCTGGGCATGCATCTCCTGCAGCAGCTTGTGGTGTTCCCCCTTGCGCTCGGAAATTACCGGAGCCAACAACAGCAGACGGCTGCCTTCGGGCAGGGAAAGTGCCTGATCCACCATTTGGCTGACGGTCTGTGCTTCGAGCACGCTATCGTGTTGCGGGCAGCGTGGAGTGCCGGCGCGGGCAAACAGCAGACGCAGGTAGTCGTAGATCTCGGTAATGGTTCCGACGGTGGAGCGCGGGTTGTGAGAGGTGGTCTTCTGCTCGATGGAGATGGCCGGTGAAAGCCCTTCAATATGGTCCACATCGGGCTTTTCCATCAGCGACAGAAATTGCCGTGCGTAGGCCGAGAGTGATTCCACATAACGGCGTTGGCCCTCGGCGTAGATGGTATCGAAGGCCAGGGATGATTTACCGGAACCAGACAAACCGGTAATGACGATCAGTTTGTCACGTGGCAGATCGAGGTCGATATTCTGCAGGTTGTGGGTCCGGGCCCCACGAATTCGGATTGTTTCCATCGTTTGTTTTGCGGCTCTGTGGCCCGTAAAACCGCATTTTCAGCGGTGTGCATCTATTTGGGCGAACCTGCTACTATACGCGCTCTTTTTGGTGAGTGGCAAAGTGGATCAGATATGACAAAAGCAGGGGATGGTGCATCGGGCCTGAACCCGGTTGAACGGCGTGCAGCCTTTTCACTGGCAGGAATATTTTCCCTGCGCATGCTGGGTCTGTTTTTGATTCTGCCGGTTTTTGCCCTCTACGCCGAAGGTTTGGCAGATGTGACGCCCTTGCTGATTGGTGTGGCCATTGGTGTTTATGGCCTGACCCAGGCTGTTTTGCAGATTCCCTTCGGCATGCTTTCCGATCGCGTCGGGCGAAAACCTGTGATCATCGTCGGCCTGCTGATCTTCGCGTTTGGCAGTGTGGTGGCTGCATCTGCCGATGATATTTGGGGCATCATTCTCGGACGCGCCCTGCAGGGTGGTGGGGCCATAGCGGCGGTTATCATGGCGCTGGCAGCTGATCTGAGTCGTGAGCAGCGGCGCCTGCGCATCATGGCGATTATCGGCATGAGCATCGGTTTCGCCTTTGCGGTATCCCTGGTGTTGGGACCCGTGCTCAATAGCTGGATCGGCGTCCCCGGTATCTTCTGGCTAACTGCCGGACTTGCTCTGAGCGGGATTTTGGTGGTTTTGTTTGTGGTGCCGACACCGGCGAAGAGTGTGTTTCATCGCGATGCAGAGGCCGTGCCGGGGCAGTTTGGCAAGGTGTTGGCGGAGCCGGAACTGTTACGGCTCGATTTTGGTATCTTTGCCCTCCATATGATTCTTACCGCGCTGTTCCTGGCCTATCCGCTGGTCCTGCGCGATCTTGGGTTGGTCAGTGAGAGTCACTGGATAATCTATCTGCCGGTGATGTTGCTGGCCATGGGGGCGATGGTCCCCTTTATCATTGCCGCAGAGAGCAAGCAGCGGATGAAATCTGTATTCATCGGTGCCGTTGCGGCGCTGATGCTGTCCTTGTTCGGACTCTATCTGTTCAAGAGCAGTCTGATCGGCATGGCAGTGGGGCTGCTGGTCTTCTTTACCGCGTTCAATCTGCTGGAGGCGACGCTGCCATCTCTTATCGCCAAGATGGCGCCGGGTGAGCGCAAAGGCACGGCGATGGGTGTCTACTCCAGTTCGCAGTTCCTCGGTGCTTTCGGTGGTGGCTTGCTGGGTGGTTGGGTGCATACCCGGTTCGGTATTGAAGGGGTCTTCCTCTTCTGTGGTGGGGTTGCCCTGCTCTGGCTATTGGTCGCGCGGGGCATGAGCGACCCGAAGCAGCTCAGCAACTTCCTCCTGCCGGTCGGCAGTATGGATCTACAACAGGCCAGCCTGCTCGAAGGAAAGCTGACCGAGGTTGATGGAGTGTCTCAGGCAGTTGTCATTGTCGAGGATGGTATCGCCTATTTGAAGGTGGATTTGTCGTTATTTGATGAATCTACGCTGGATTCCTATTGTGTCACTGAGGCATAAATCAGTTATTCTAGACGCTCCCCCTCTCTTTTTGGAGCAGGGGAGTTGAACCAATCAAATTTATACAGCGCTCCACAGGCAGGGAAGCTGCAAATCTTGGAGTCTAAGGAGGAAAGATGGCAAGAGGAATCAACAAAGTAATCCTGATCGGCAATCTGGGTAAAGACCCCGAGACCCGTTACATGCCGAGTGGTGGAGCGGTAACCAATGTCACAGTGGCAACGTCTGAAAGCTGGAAAGACAAGAACACAGGCCAGCAGCAGGAGAGAACCGAGTGGCATCGCGTCGTAGGCTTCAATCGCCTTGGCGAGATCATGGGCGAATATCTGAAAAAGGGCTCCAAGGTTTATATCGAAGGCAGTCTGCGTACCCGTAAGTGGCAGGGGCAGGATGGTCAGGACCGCTATACTACAGAGATTGTGGCCAGTGAGATGCAGATGCTCGACAGCCGGGGCGGTGGCAGCGCCTCCTTCGATAGCGCACCTGCGCCACAGCGGTCGGCCTCGTCGCAGCCGCAAGCACCCGCACCCGCACCCGCACCCGCACCCGCACCCGCACCCGCACCGATGCCCGGTAATGATTTTGATGACGATATTCCGTTCTAGGGTGCCAGCGATCTAAACTGGCAACAGACTTACAACAGCCCGCAAATAGCGGGCTGTTTTTTTGTCAGTCTCGAATCTTTCATGAGGAGCTGGAATCGCAGAGCTTTAGAACGGTAACTGTATCTCTTTTGTACTCTCCATGATTTCGATAGCCGTCTCCAGGTCAACCTGATCCGGGTTCTCCGGTGGCTGCGCTTGCAGTTGTTCATAGAGTTCAGCCTGTTCCCATGTCTGATGATTTCCATGTTCGTCCTGGACGTAAGCCGCCCATGGAATGAACTTTGTAAGGGGGAACACCTGTCCTTCCTGTGGTGAGATATCTACATTCAGCCCCGATATGAACAAGATCTTTTTATTTTTGTATGTGGGTTCCTGAAGGATGGTTCGAAAGGCTCGGTCAAACTCCACCTGGGTGTTTGCCTGAGCGGCCGTGAGGGCAGGCCATTGTGATGTAACAATATAGGGCATGACATCGATAAGGTTTTTCTCCAGATGATCCCGTCCCTCACGATGCTGGCTGATTTCCCGTTTAAAAAAGAAAAGGTCGGGATGCAGGCGGTCGCCGATCGATTCACCACGGCCCGGTTTCCATTCATAATCTTCAAGATATTCGAGTAAAGTCGGCGAGGCGGAAAATACCTTTGCGGTGCTTTTTGATATTTCCGGTATTGGATGACCTTGAGAGTCGACTTTCACGATTTTACCTAACTTGAGCAACAGGCCCTCGTTGCGATCTGCTTGCAACAGCAGGTTGTCCACAACAACTTTGTGTTTACCGTTTTCCTGGTAGAGAAATATATTGTTACGCGCGAACTCATACTCCCGCAGATACCTATCCAGTGCGCCACAGATCTTTCCGCAGTTGGACGTCTCGCTCGTCTCTTCTGTCTGTAGTCTGCGATAGACCCCAAATCTTCCATTCTCCGGATCATAATCCACATGGCTGGCTTGAATAATAACCAGATCTTTGCCGTGATGTGCATGGGGGGCATGCCTGTCGGTGGCAACAATGCCGCCCACCAGGCCGTGATTAAATGGGAAGGGTCCGAAATGCTTTGCGATCAAAATTATCGGATACCCCTGGCTTTCATCGGAGCAGAAGGCCCGGGATGGCATAATCTTTCCCCGCTCGAATCCCAATGATTTCGCCAAATTGTAAAAGCGAGGTATGAATCGGCTATAACGCATCGACACCTCTGACATCTGATAGGCGCCCAAAAGACTTGAAATTAAGCCGGTGGTTCCGTACATGCTAGTACCCCAATTTAAATAATCATCAATTATCGTGAATGCCACAGTCCGCGTTGCAGATGTGGTTTTTAACAACCCTGAATTGGATTGCATACAACCTAAAGTCTGACTCCGACATTATATCGGAGATTATTGCTTCAAGATTCGCTCGCATCGCCCCGCAGTTTGCAGCGTAGTGATGCCGTTATTTTTAACTTCCGCCAAAAAGGTGGGATTTATTCAAGAGCCTTGGCTGCAATCTCATATATTAACAACGTACCCTTGTTCGGTATCTTGATCCAAACCCTCCTTCGCTTCGGTGTACCTGTATGAAGTGGTCTAATGGACATGTACACCCCAGTTAAGCATCATTAACTTAACTGATGTAGATGGCGGTAAAAACCCGAACATAATTGGCGAACAGCGGTAACCGGATGAAATAGCTGCAAATAGCGAGTCAGAAGAAACAGCCAGCGACAAAGAGTGACATCGAGAAAGAAATCGGGAAGATGTAGGGAGCCGTTGAGAAGGTGTGGTACCGGGTGTATCGACCTCGACAGT
>JAMJIN010000338.1:0-2127 GCA_036784775.1 Chromatiales bacterium
CCTCAGAGCCATGCTACCTCGTTTGCTTCGGGCTGCTGCAACGACTTCACCACGTCCCGAGACATGGCTGCGGCTTGCTGAACATTCGTGCTAATCAAGAAACATTTTGGCACTTTTCCATTTAATCACGGGCTCGTCGGAGGCATCGTTGCGACTGATAGGCACGCCCCTCATGCGCATCATGGGAAGGATCTCGTAATTATTCAGGCCAGTCATGTGGGGTACGATCCAGAAAGCGGTCGATTTGGGGTCTATCGGCGACTGCAAACAGAAGAGATGAGTGAAACATCTAATTGTGGAAAAATCTGCGGAGCTTTGGATTGGTACCAGCACGAATATGAATTTGCGCGCGACAATATATTCCTGTATGAGGAAAATGGTAACCACAAGGTTGTTGTTGACAATCTTTTACTCCATACGGAGCGCGAAGAGGGTTTGTTGCTTAAAATAGACCGGCTTGTAAAAGTAGATTCGCAAGGTAGCCCCATACCCGAATTCTCAAAAAGTACAGCGAAGTTTTTTTCAGCTTCACCGACATTATTGGATTATCTGAAGGATTACGAGTGGAAGCCTGGACATGGGGAAGCAATTGGGAATCGACTGCACCCTGATCTGTTTTTCTTCAAGCGAGATATCAGTCATCACCCTGAAGGAAGGGATCATTTAGAGAAAAATCTTTTAGATGTTATGCCGTATGTTGTTACATCGCAGTGGCCAGCTCTTACTGCCGCTCAGGCAAATACGCAAGTAGAGTTTGATCGCGCATTTAGAACAATAGTTAAAGAGCCATCGTATAGAAACAAGAAAATATTGTTTATATCAGGCCTGAATGTGGATATCTCGCCCCAGGAAGGACAGTTATTTCCATTGACGAAATTTATTCCCTGGGCAGCTTATGTTCAAGATGAATTCGGAAATCATGAAACATGGGAGCAAGCGGAGCTATATGAACGACTGCAGGCGCAGTCATTAAAGAATCTTGATCAGGTCGATATGGAGACTGCGATTGAGATTATGGAGAAGGCAAAAGAGATTCAATTGCCTTTTTGAGCAGGCGAAGCGGGTATAGTTGGGACTATATGAATAGCTATAAAAATATTTTGCTCGCAGTGAGAATCAACAAAGACATGTGATTGAAAGCATGCTCGACGAATTCATCCTTGAACCACGCATCGCTTATTTCTCCATGGAGATCGCCCTGCGCAGTGAGATACCCACCTACAGTGGAGGCCTGGGTGTGCTCGCTGGCGATAGCGTGCGTTCGGCTGCTGATCTGGAGATGCCCTTGGTGGCAGTCAGTTTGGCGAGTCGGGCTGGTTATTTTCGGCAAACAATCGATGACGCTGGTCGACAACTGGAGGAACCTGACCCTTGGAATCCCGGCCAGTGGGCCAGCTCTTTGAATGCCAAAATTGCGGTGAGTATTGAAGGCCGCTCGGTATGGGTAGGGGGGTGGCTCTATATCTTGAATGGACATATGAACGGGCGTCAACCGGTCATCCTGCTGGATACCGACCTGGAAGAAAACGGTGATGAGGACCGCCAGCTTTCCCACTATCTCTATTGTGATGGTGAAGACTACCGACTTAAGCAGGGGATCATCCTTGGTATCGGTGGTGTACTCATGCTGCAGGCATTGGGTTTTGGCATCCGGCAGTACCACATGAATGAGGGTTCACTCTGCCTTACTGGCCCTGGAATTACTGCGTCGTTATGCCTATCCGCCGGAGGATGTTCGGCCAGGAGAGTCCCCTTACGATATCCCGAGGGTACGGGAGTTGTGCAGCTTTACCACCCACACGCCGGTAGAGGCGGGTCATGACCGCTTCCCTTATGATTTAGTGAGTCGAACTCTGGGCGATTTCCTCGATCTCGCCACACTCAAGCACCTGGGTGGTGATGAGTACCTGAACATGACCAGGCTGGCGCTGAACATGAGCGAATATGTCAATGGTGTTGCCCGAAACCATGCCGAAGTGTCGCGTAAGATGTACCCAGGTTATCGTGTGCACGCCATAACCAACGGCGTCCACCCATTTACCTGTGTTAGCGGCTGAGTAAAACCGCGCATAGATGGCGAAGGCCGCCTCGCTGCGTCGATACATCCTCCGTCAGAACGTCACATCC
>JAMJIN010000195.1:0-6873 GCA_036784775.1 Chromatiales bacterium
CCATGGCGGTCTCCTCATTTGGCTTCAGGTTCAGTATGCGCCACCCACTGACTCAATAGCTGAGCCTCAGGGGTAATCAGGAATTTATATAAACGACTCAACAGACCACGGGAAACACGATAAGCGCTTGCCTGGAGCCTGTTTGTCTTCTGATTAGATCGCGTAATTTATGTCCGGGAAATAGCTGTTTACAATATTTAACAATTAAAATGGTAACCACAGCCCAGGATTCACCCTTGCATCTTGCGGGTGAAAATTTACAATTCGATTTATCGACATATTTATAAGCAATAACCTCCCACCCCAACAGGATCACAGATATATCAGAATGAACATTCTTATCATCGGCTCCGGCGGCCGCGAACATGCGCTGGCCTGGAAAGCAGCCCAATCTCCGCTGGCAGAACGCATCTTCGTCGCCCCCGGCAACGCAGGCACTGCGCTGGAGCCCAAACTGGAGAATATTCCACTTGGGGTTAATGCCATTGATGAGTTGATCGCATTCGCACAAGAGAATGATATTGGACTCACCATCGTGGGCCCCGAGGCCCCGCTGGTGATCGGAGTGGTGGATGCCTTTACCGCAGCCGGACTCAACTGTTTCGGCCCAACCCGGGGTGCAGCCCAACTTGAGGGTTCCAAGACCTTCACCAAGGACTTCCTCGCCCGTCACAATATTCCATCCGGAGAGTACCAAACCTTCACCGAGGTGGAACCGGCCCTCGCCTACGTTGCAGAGAAAGGCGCACCGATCGTAGTCAAGGCCGATGGCCTGGCCGCCGGCAAGGGGGTGATCGTTGCCATGACTGAAGCGGAGGCCAAAGCCGCCGTATCCGACATGCTCGCCGGCAACGCCTTCGGCGAGGCTGGCCACCGGGTAGTGATCGAAGAGTTCCTGGAGGGTGAAGAAGCCAGCTTCATCGTCATGGCGGATGGGAAACATGTCCTGCCGATGGCCACCAGCCAGGACCACAAACGCGTTGGGGATGGCGATACTGGTCTGAATACCGGCGGCATGGGGGCCTACTCTCCCGCCCCGGTTGTCGACGAGCGGATTTATCAGCGCATCATGGACGAGGTAATCAAACCCACCGTGTCCGGCATGGCGAAGGAAGGCCTGCCCTACACCGGTTTTCTCTACGCCGGCCTGATGATCGCAGCCGATGGCACGCCAAAAGTGATCGAGTACAATTGCCGTTTCGGAGACCCTGAAACCCAGCCCATCATGATGCGCATGCAGTCGGATCTGGTTGCCCACTGTCTTGCCGCCATCGAAGGCAGACTGGACAGCGAAACCACCGCCTGGGATCCCCGCGTTTCACTGGGAGTGGTACTGGCCGCCGGCGGTTATCCCGGCAGTTATACCGGCGGCGATGCCATATCCGGCCTACCCGAGACCGAGACCGAGACCGAAGGGGAGAAGGTCTTCCACGCCGGAACAGCCGAAAAGGCGGGCCAGGTAGTGACTGCAGGCGGACGGGTGCTCTGCGCCACTGCGCTTGGGGATACGGTCGCGCAGGCCCAGCGGAAAGCCTACGAATTGGCCAGGCGTATCCACTGGGACAGGCTCTACTACCGCACCGACATCGGTTATCGCGCCGTGGCTCGTGAAGAAGCCTGACAACAAACAGAGAGTGCTGCCAGCGGCCACTCTGCCGCTGACACAACTCTTTCGTTTCGCCTTGGCAGTCACCCTGGTGATCATCACTCATCTGGCCACCACGACGCTGGATTACCCGGTGGTGTCTGACCTTAACGACAAATGGGAACATTTCACCGCCTTTCTGGTGCTCGCCTTTCTTACCGACTTCGCTTTTCCCAACACCACCTGGGGCTGGAAAAAGTTCCTGCCCCTGCTGGGTTACGGCCTGGCCATTGAGGTTTTTCAGTACTTCCTGCCCCATCGGCTATTCTCCCTTTGGGATCTGGGTGCCGACTCCCTGGGCCTGATCTGCTATCCACTGCTCCTGCCGATGCTGAAACAGATACCCCTGCTGGCGCCGCGCTGGCATACTGGATGACTGCTTCCGCCGGAGAACGATAAAGGTATCCGCCATGAGCGACGGAAAAAAAAGCGCTTTCAAATACGACTATCTCGGCTCCGACCCCAAGGCGATCCAGCGCTCGGTCTCAAATCATCTCGTCTACACTATCGGCAAAGATCCTTTCACCGCCACCGACCACGACTGGATGATGGCCTTCAGCCATGTGGTCCGGGACCGACTCATCGAGCGCTGGATGGAGACCCAACGCAGCTACTACCGTAGCGACGCCAAACGGATCTACTACCTCTCGATGGAGTTCCTCATTGGCCGCAGCCTGGTCAACAGCCTGCTCAATATGGATATCCATGACGAGTGCAGCAAGGCCCTGCATAAACTCGGCGTCGAGCTGGAGAAGTTGCGCAGCCTGGAACACGACGCAGCCCTCGGCAATGGCGGACTGGGACGGCTGGCCGCCTGTTTTCTGGACTCCATGGCGACGCTCAACCTTCCCGGTTACGGTTACGGCATCCGTTTCGAGTACGGCATGTTCCGGCAGAAACTGGAGGATGGACGTCAGGTGGAGCTACCGGAAAACTGGCTTGCCCACGGTAATCCCTGGGAGTTCCCCCGTCCCGAAGTCTCCTACAGGATCCGCTTTGGCGGCCGGGTCATGGAGTACCAGGGCCCGGACGGCCGCCGTCATTTCGACTGGATCGACGGGGATGTGGTTGTCGCCCAGGCCTACGATACCCCGATCCCAGGCTACCACAACGACACCGTCAATAACCTGCGCCTCTGGAGCGCCAAGGCCTACGAAGATTTCGACCTGACCTGTTTTAACATGGGGGAGTATACCCATGCAGTGGAGGAGAAGACCCAATCGGAGAACATCTCCAAGGTGCTCTATCCTGACGACACCAGCGCCAAAAACCAGGTGCTGCGCCTGAAACAGCAATACTTCTTCGTCAGCGCTTCCCTGAAGGATATCCTGCGCCGTTTCTCCATCGATCACGATGACCTGCAGGAGCTGCCGGATAAGGTCGCCATCCAACTCAACGACACCCACCCGTCCATCGCCATCCCCGAACTGATGCGCATCCTGCTCGACAAGGAGAAGTTGCAGTGGCAGTTGGCCTGGAACATCACCACCCGGGTCTTCTCCTACACCAACCACACCCTGTTGCCGGAAGCACTGGAGACCTGGCCGGTACAGCTGTTTGAACAACTGCTGCCGCGGCATCTGCAGATCATCTACGAAATCAACCGGCGCTTTCTGCTGATGGTGGGAAATCTGCATCCTGACGACCGCGAGATCCAACGACGCCTCTCCATCTTCGACGAACAGGGGGAACGGCGTATACGCATGGCACACCTGGCGGTTATCGGCAGCCACAAGGTCAATGGCGTTTCGGCACTGCACTCCGAGCTGTTGCGAAGCGGAACCTGCAAGGACTTTCACGAATTCTATCCCGACAAACTCATCAATATCACCAACGGCATCACCCCCCGTCGCTGGCTGCTACTCTCCAACCGGCCGCTCTCAAAATTGATCTGCGATGCGATCGGCCATGACTGGGTGCGGGATCTGGACAGACTCGAGGATCTCGTTCCGCTGGCGGACGACACGACATTTCAGGAACGTTTTCGTGCCGCCAAACAGGCCAATAAAACGCGGCTTGCCGGGCTGGTGAAGCACTACCTCAATCAGGAGATCGATCCCCATACGCTGTTTGATGTGCAGGTGAAACGCATCCACGAATACAAACGCCAACTGCTCAATGTGATGCGGGTGATCGCCCTCTACAACCGGCTGCTGGACAACCCGCATGCCGACTTCGTGCCGCGGACCGTCATCTTCGGCGGCAAGGCAGCACCCGGCTATTTCATGGCGAAACTGATCATCCGCCTGATCAACGATGTTGCAGACGTCATCGATAACGATCCTGCGGTCAATGATCGGCTGAAGGTGGTGTTCATCCCGAACTACGATGTCACCACCGCCTCCGACATTATCCCGGCTGCGGACCTCTCCCAGCAGATATCCACAGCAGGCATGGAGGCCTCTGGCACAGGCAATATGAAGCTGGCCCTGAACGGCGCACTGACCATCGGCACCATGGATGGCGCCAATGTGGAGATGCGCGAGAAGGTCGGCGATGAGAATATCTTCATCTTTGGCCTGACTACCGATGGCATCGAACAGCTAAAGCGGAAAGGCTATCATCCCCGCCACTACTATGAGACCAACCCGGAGTTGAAACGGGTGGTGGATATGATCGGCAACGGCTTCTTTTCACCGACCAATCCAAACCGCTATAAAGTCATCTCGGAGACCCTGCTCAACAGCGATCCGTTCCTGGTACTGGCCGATTTTCAGGACTATATAGAAACCAGCGACAATGCAGATACCTGCTACCGGAGCCCGGAGATATGGAATCGCATGGCGGTGATGAACACAGCGATGATGGGGCACTTCTCCAGTGACCGGACAATCAAAGAGTATGCCGAAAAAATCTGGGGGGTCGAACCGGTGTCCCGTTGAACCTCTGATTAATTGAGTTACTGTCATCCCGACTGCAGGGAGAGACAAGAATGGCGCAACCGATCCTGGAAAGAGATGGATAAGGCAAAAGAGAGCATCGGCCTGGCCCTTGGCAGCGGCTCTTCACGGGGCTGGGCACATATCGGCATCATCAAGGAGCTGGCAAAAAACGGCATCGAGCCTGACATCATCTGTGGCTGCTCCATCGGTTCTATTGTCGGGGCATCCCATGCCGCCGGCAATCTGGAGGCCCTCGAAACCTGGGTCAGGTCGCTCTCCAAGCGAACGGTCACCCGCTTCTTTGAACTTAATCTCTCTCTCAACGGCTTTATCAATGCCGAGCGGTTTCACGCCTTTCTCGACGAGTGCGTCTGCGATGAGGCGATTCAGATCGGACAGCTACCCAAGACCTTCGCCTCTGTCTCCACCGATCTAAAGACAGGGCGTGAAGTCTGGTTCACTGAAGGCATCACTCTCGATGCAGTCCGTGCATCGATTTCACTGCCGGGACTGTTCCCGCCGGTACGGCATCAGGGCAGCTGGCTGGTGGATGGCGGCCTGGTGAACCCCGTGCCGGTCTCTATCTGCCGCGCCCTCGGCGCAGATATCGTGATTGCAGTCAATCTGAATGGCGACATCCTGGGCAAGCATCAGAGAAAAAAAACCAGTGAGGAGCCACCAGAGGATGCAGGTCTACTCGACAGTGTCTCCCGCAGCATCCGCGCCTACTCGGACACCCTCTTTCCCAGCAAAGATCCGGCGCCCAGCCTGTTTGATGCCATTGCCGGCTCCATCAATATCACCCAGGATCGAATCACCCGCAGCCGTATGGCCGGCGACCCGCCGGACATCATGCTCTCACCCAGGCTGTCCCACATTGAACTGCTGGAATTTCACCGGGGAAAAGAGGCAATCAGGGAGGGTGAAAACTGTGTGAAACGCATGCTCCCTGAGATTGAGTACAGGCTGAAGGGATAGGGGCGTATCGATTATCGTTCATCCAGAATAACGGCAGTCACTTTGCCCGTGCATTGACAATCTTGCAGATCTCCCCGCCCAATCCCAGGACAAAAAGCTCGCCGTCGTGTGCCTCGGCAAAGCTGCTGATATTCAGATCAGTCTTGAACAACTCCGAACTCACATAACCCGTTTCATCGCTGGCTGAAAGTTGCCAGATCCTGCCGGAACCGTAGTCGGCATAGAGATACTTTCCCTGCAGTGCCGTTATCCTGCGGCCCCGATAAACATATCCCCCGGTAACCGCAATCCCCTCGTTTCTGCCATACGCCTCTACCGGCATCTCCAAATCTTGTGTCCGGCAACCCGTGGCAGGTTCAAAGCAATGACCGCCTTCCATTCTGTTCCAGCCATAGTTGCCGCCTTTGACCAGCCGGTTGATCTCCTCGTATCGGTTCTGTCCCACATCCCCGACCCACAGATCACCGCTCTCCCGGTCGAAACTCCAGCGCCAGGGGTTGCGCAGACCCCAGGCAAAGATCTCTTCCCGACCGCCACCTGCCGCAAAGGGGTTGTCCGGTGGAATAGTGTAACGCCCTGAACCGCCGTCACCCACATCGATCCGCAGCATTGCACCCAGCAGTGTCCCGACATTCTGACCATGGCCATGCGGGTCGCCGCCTGCCCCACCGTCACCCAGGCCGAAATAGAGATAACCCTCCGGCCCAAAGGCAATCTGCCCGCCGTTGTGATTGCTGTAGGGCTGAGAAACCGAAAGAAGAATCCGCTCAGACGCGGGATCGACCATTCCTGCGCCAGGTCTCAACTGAAAGCGGGAGATCCGGGAAACCAGCCCCTTCTGCTTATCCCTGCCGGTATAGGAGAGGTAGAGATAACCATTGCGGGAATAATCGGGGTGAAAGGCCATACCCAACAGCCCCCGTTCGTCCCCGCCATTTCTGCCGCCGGCCACCCGCTCACTGATATCGACAAACTCTGTCACACGGCTGGCTCGGGAACTGTTATCAAAGCGGACAACCTGTCCCGGCTGCTGTACCAGATACCAATTGGAATCGTCCCCGGGCGCCATCAGCATGGCGACGGGCCGGTTCAGCTCAGGAAGTGAGGTAAAGGGGGCAGCAAGCCGCATACCCTTGCTCTCATTGGCGGAACAAACAGATTTGCCGCCAAATAATGAGGCAAAGCCCTGTGTGTAGATGGCGGTAAAAACCCGAACATAATTGGCGAACAGCGGTAACCGGATGAAATAGCTGCAAATAGCGAGTCAGAAGAAACAGCCAGCGACAAAGAGTGACATCGAGAAAGAAATCGGGAAGATGTAGGGAGCCGTTGAGAAGGTGTGGTACCGGGTGTATCGACCTCGACAGT
>JAMJIN010000196.1:0-6786 GCA_036784775.1 Chromatiales bacterium
CTAATCAAGATAGATGTTGCCCCGGTCGCAGTAGCTGCAGATGGCGGTTTGGCCGTGACAACGGGCACAGCTGTAAAGACGGGCAGTGTTCTCCATCGGCGGCAACTGCCGATGAGGACTGGATTAAAGGAGGAAAGTGATAAATACTTATCAGGCTCGTGCTTTGCACGGCTCTTGAGGTGCGGTATCGGGGGACTGTCGAGGTCGATACACCCGGTACCACACCTTCTCAACGGCTCCCTACATCTTCCCGATTTCTTTCTCGATGTCACTCTTTGTCGCTGGCTGTTTCTTCTGACTCGCTATTTGCAGCTATTTCATCCGGTTACCGCTGTTCGCCAATTATGTTCGGGTTTTTACCGCCATCTACAAGCAGGACATATTGGAATATATTTCCATGTTTTATAATAGTACGCGGCTGCATTCATACCTGGATTACATGAGTCCGAACGATTTTGAGCAGCAAATGATGGCGCAGAAAAAAGCGGCTTAACTGGGTGTAACAAAATCCTTGACCACGTCATAGTGCGCGCTACAAGATCAGCCATGACAGTTTCCAAACCAGAGTTGTACCATGACAGGATTTTTAGTTTTTTGCCCCAAAACCCTGTCAAGTGCTTTTTGTAATTATTTACTGCTTGCCACGGGTTTTTGAGAAGTTACTGGACTGCACGTGAAGCATTGGCTGTTTATGAATTTATTGATGAGCTACGTGAGGTGTTCTGGAGTCGATACGGGTTGCAACTGCAGGAGCTGATGCAAGAGGATCGGGTGACAGTCTTTGACGTGGACGAGGATGTGACGTTCTGACGGAGGATGTATCGACGCAGCGAGGCGGCCTTCGCCATCTATGCGCGGTTTTACTCAGCCGCTAACACTTTACGGCGGCGGGTTATTCAGCGTGCCGGTCGATTGATCCGTCCTCAAGGTTGGCTGACACTTTCTATGAACGCCAACCAGGCTGTGCAAAACGAGTTATTGCATTACCTGGATGAAATCGAGAAGGCAGCGTAGTCATTGCTGGCCTGTTTTTATGCAACGCTGGGGTTAACAGATCGTTTGGGTATTGGTGAACAGACCATTGCTCCATTACCCGATATCATCACCGAGCGGGCTGCTCTTGCCACGGGTTTTTGAGAAGTTACTTTGTTGTTGGGTAAGGTTTTGTTTTGACGAGCTTATTTTACCTCAGCAACAATCCGCTTTCTCATTTTTATCGTTTCAAATGTAGGATTTTTCATGGTTTCTGGATCTCACCAGCAGTGAACTCCAGAGATAGTGCATATTTTTTATTTCTCCCTGTCTTTTATACGGTGGAATGGTTGTTAGCACCGGAATTTATGCAACTACCGGGTTAAGTCACGGCGACCATTGGATCTTGAAAGATCAGGTTGTGCCAGGATAAGCTTTAACTTGATTAGTACGAATGTTCAGCAGTGACTCACGGAATGAGCCACTGGTTGTTGCAAGATGATGCCACGATCCACAATAGGAGAGCGGACATGGCACAGAATCCAATCCAATTTCAGACAGGCATGAGCTTGAGCGATTTGTTCAAAGACTACGGCACCGAAAGCCAATGTGAAGCGGCCCTTGAGCAAGCACGTTGGCCGAAGGGTTTTGAATGCCCACACTGCGGAGGAAGCCGTCATAGCCGCTTTCATCAGGGGGGACGCACGTACTGGTGTAGATGGCGGTAAAAACCCGAACATAATTGGCGAACAGCGGTAACCGGATGAAATAGCTGCAAATAGCGAGTCAGAAGAAACAGCCAGCGACAAAGAGTGACATCGAGAAAGAAATCGGGAAGATGTAGGGAGCCGTTGAGAAGGTGTGGTACCGGGTGTATCGACCTCGACAGTCCCCCGATACCGCACCTCAAGAGCCGTGCAAAGCACGAGCCTGATAAGTATTCCTGATTACCCCCGAGCCTCAGCCATGCTGAGGAGGCGTTGTGGCATGGGTGGTGTGCGCACTGCAGCGTAGCCGAGGCGCGAAATCATCTCTTCAAGCTTGAATCGGCGATTGAAGCGATAACAGAATTCAGCCAGATAACGGGGTGTTAGCGGCTGAGTAAAACCGCGCATAGATGGCGAAGGCCGCCTCGCTGCGTCGATACATCCTCCGTCAGAACGTCACATCCTCGTCCACGTCAAAGACTGTCACCCGATCCTCTTGCATCAGCTCCTGCAGTTGCAACCCGTATCGACTCCAGATCACCTCACGTAGCTCATCAATAAATTCATAAACAGCCAATGCTTCACGTGCAGTCCAGTAGTCAGGGATGATGATCCCCCTTTTTTTCTGGTCGTCTTACGCTTCTTTCGGCTTGCCACCTGTTGTTGCTGATGCTCTTTGGCTTCTTTAAGTCGATAGGATTCACCCTCGATCGTGAGGATCTCTGAGTGGTGTATTAACCGATCCACCAGCGAGACAACACAGGCCGCATTTGGGAAGACCTCGCTCCACTCTGAGAAGGGGCGATTGGTGGTGATCAGGGTGGATTTCTCCTCATAACGCCGGGAGACGATATCGAACAGCAGATCGGCATGGCGGTTGGAGTAAGAGAGATACCCTACCTCGTCCACGACCAATAGATGAGGGCGGGCATAGCTTGCCAGACGGCGCTTGAGCATACTGTCACTATCTTGGGCGGCCAGTTCATTGAGCATTTGACTGGCGCTGGTAAAGAGCACGTTATGGCCACGCAGCACGGCTTGGTGTGCGATGTTGCGGGCGATGGTGGATTTACCCACACCGTTGGGTCCCACCAGGATGACATTGGAGACATCCTGGATAAAATGGAGCTGCATCAGATCATTGATTGCTTCATGGTCACATTGCTTGGGCCAGGACCAGTCGAAGTCGGCCAGTAGCTTGAAGCGGCCAAGGTGCGCACTACTCAAGCGCCGCTCCAGTCCACGACGTGCCCGTTCCTCCTCTTCCCATCCGATGAGCGGTTCGAGCCAGTCGGTCTGGGCGACCTCATCCCAGTGCGCGAGCAGCCCATGGAGCTTCAATGCCGTGGCCCGTGTAATCAGTGGATCTTCATTTTTCTGTGTAGTCATCACCATTCTCCTGCTGGGAGTTGAGCTGGTCATAGCTATTGAGGTCATGTGGGCGTACCACCAGCTTCTTCGCCCGTTCATCATTGATGGGTATACCGATTGGTGGTGGTTGATCACGCTCTTCCCTCGCTGCCAGCCATGGAGAGCGAAGCGAAGGCTGGTAGTCCCCGGTAGCCGCGAGGCCGCACTGCTTACCCGGCGTGCCTTGCGCCAGAGGGGAAGCAAAGTAGGCATCCGAGCGCGGCGTCCAGTCATCGGGAGCTGGCAACGGAGCGGGAACGAGCTTGCGAGGTTGTCGCGTAGTGCCAGTGACCGGGACGGCCGGGGCACAAACAGGCTGTCGAAGGCCGAGTCGATTTTGGGGACTGGGATGTCCCAAAATCTTTCACGAGGTCGAAGACTCACTTGTAACCGCTTGTTTTGATTGCGGTCCCAGTCATTCGCTTGTTCACAGGCTTCTCGCCACTCACTGATCTGTTCAGCATACAGCCCACGCTCACGACAGTAGGCAGAAAGCTCGGCCTCGTTCATTGATGCAGTCTCAACAACCGCTGCAAACTTGTCTGCGGCGCGCCATCCGTTGGGAGTGCTGTCTCCATCTGGCATCAGGCGACCTTCTGCACGGGCCGCTTTTCTCCAGTTGTACAGCGTGCCCTCGCAGATCCCTTCCTCTTTGGATATCTCTGGTATTGTTTTGTTGTTCGGTGGCAGCATCTTCTTCAGTACTGCTTCTTTCCGCTCTTTTGGATAACCCATTTATTGCTCTCTCTGCCCACTCTCATTGGTTATTGAAGTCCCATTTTACTGGGTGGACAACTATCCTGACAGAGGGGGTGTGTCGATTTTCTATATACCTCTAACTATTTAAGTATAGAATAAGTACTTTCTCATTTAGCTATTGGTTATTTGACATGGAAAAATGTTACGAGTTTTTATGTTGCGAAGAGTTGGATTGCGTTAGACGCACAATTGATGACCTGCAATGCTGGGAAATTGAGGGTACTTCATGTTATGACCATAGTGATATTTTTGTACAATATCGCGCATTAGTTGCAAGCAAGATAGATGCTTGTAGCAAATGCGATTATTACAAGATCTATAATAATGAAGGGTAAATACTCCACCAGCTAAAGCCGGTGGCTTCTGATTCTTGATGTATTCCTTACATACATCATCAGTCACATTCCCGCTTGTTGCCACCCAATTTCCTCTGGCCCATAGGTGCTGGCCCCAGTATCTCTTTCACAGGGCCTTATACTCCGATAATAGCCTGTGATCATAAAAAACCGTGGTCTGTCCCTTATTATTCCGGACCCGTATGTACGGTGCTGTGGGAGGGGGCCGCTAGAGCGGCTCCCTATCCCGATTAGGTGGCTTTGCTGACATAAAATATGCTGTTCGTTTTTTCCTCTAGCCACCAAAGTATCACTATATTTTAAACTATTTGTTTTGCTAAAATACTTCTATTTCTTGACGCTTGTCAGTTTCCATATTAGCTATGCTACCAAAATAATTCATCATGTTTTCCCAATCATCTCTAGCCATCAACTTTTTCATGAATTCCTCCTGATGATCTTTACTTTTCCATTTAACTAGACAATAAACTCTATTCTCTCCATCTATACCTGAATCACGACTAATAAAACCATCTGCTTTAGAAATATCTGCATCAATTTCTTTCGATAATTTTTTCCAGTTATCCAATTGCTCGTTATGCAATTCAAAAGACTCAATCACAAAATACTCACTCATAATCTTTTCTCCTTTGTTTTTTTTTGGTTATTTCTGTTACCAATGTAAACACGATTATTTACACCTAACGTTGGGTAAAGTGGGTAAAGGGGACAGACCACGGTATTTTAAGGACATACACAGCAGCATGGATAAAATCGTGGCCTGTCCCTTATTATTCTCAGCAACAGCCAACTCGACCAAAGATGTTGAGCCCAAACCATAATACAATCTGACGGACGCCTGCATTTCTGCATGGTAAGCCTTCGCGTATTCACAGTCGGTTTCGTAATCAGAGCGAGATGTATTGTTTGTTCAACCGGACAAAAGCAATGCAATGAAAGAGGTAAATACCGTTACTAATGTGCCTTTCATGATCATACTTCGGACTTTCATAGTGCCCCTCTTATAGATTAATATCTTCATTACTTTTTGAAACTGCACTTACCCACGAAACATGACGCTTGGCTCAGCGGTTTGTGTGTACACATAGCGAAACGAAGGGTAAACAAATCCGCTGCAGCTGATCGTTAGAAGCGATTTTCCTTTTGATGCCAGATGCGCAATACATAGATTTCATTTCCATGTACAAGATAGCGGGCGAGGTAGTTCCCGATTACAAGATCTCTTATTGCTTCAGGTTTCGGGGCCAGGGCCACTTCCGTACCCAGCAAGGGAAATGTTTTAAGCTGATTAACGCCTTTCAGAATTGTTGCTGCTGCCTTTTTTGCAGCGCGAGGATTTTTTGTTTCAATGAACTCTCGTAGGCGATGTAAATCTTCGACTGCCTCCGGTGAATAATTGATTATCATGATCGCGGTGGGTTGATCTCATTTTCCGTACCCCAGCTTTCAAGCCACGCTCTAACCTCGGATTCGCTGATGCTCTTACCTGACTGTATTGAGCTAAGAGCCACAAGGGTTTCCTCCCAGCGGCTTTCTTCAGCTGATTGACGAGCTATATACTCCTTAATCGCCTGATTAATCAAATAATTTTTGCTTCTATCCAGCTTTATAGCCAGTTCTTCCAACGGACTTTCGACATCCGCCTGTAACCTGACGCTCGTGACACCCATAGCCAGCACCCCAAAATGACATTACCATGTAATACATGGTAGTTATTGGACTGGTAATTTGCAATGCAGTATGTGCTTCGTGAGCTAACATCTAAGCATTTATCCGCCGTGCGCAGCATGCGGGGATAAATGCCTGTTGGGCTGAGCCGCCCTGCAGTGACCACCCAAGCTTATTTAATAGAAATTGTTTTCAGCAGACAGGCTGGAGGCGGGGTAAATAGCGTTTGGGCGGCGAGAGGTCGCCACCAACAGCGTATCGATCGGGTCATCAAAGAGAACAGGGGCTTCCTTCTGTTCCGCTTTGTCGGGCGCTGCATCTGGCATCGCCAGGGCTGTACAGATCTGTGACAATTTACGCATTCTGCAACTGTTGGCCAGAAACGGATGCGCATCAGCCCCTTGGGCAGTACATGCAGCAGGCCTACCAAGCACCCCCGGTAACGCCGGGACAAGGCGCGCACGGGGAACAGGTAGTTGCTCTTGGCCGCCTTCCAGCCACCTGACCCGGTCAACACGCCGCCGGGTACCAGGCAACATGTTGGGTAAGGCTCTGTCCCCAAGTGCGCAGGATGCTGACCATGCCCAGTTCGCCACCCAGTCGTTTGGGATCAGCCCCAAAGGCCTTGAGCGTCTCCCAGACTGAAAAATGATCACGCGATCCACGGGCAGAAGACAGTGCTCACCGATCAGTTTCAGGCCTTCTATGTTGTTACTCGCCACATCCATGCTGTTTTCTCTTCTTGGTAATACTCCTGAATGCGCATCATCAGCAAGCGCGTTCAACACATGGATGGCCACACTCTTCCTTCTGGCCGCTCCTCTCGGATTGGCCCTTGCCCTTCGCTGAGTGGACATAGGGATGAGTGTAATGAGTGCTATTCGCTTCGATCTCCAAGTGCCTGGGTTGTAAGA
>JAMJIN010000020.1:0-30970 GCA_036784775.1 Chromatiales bacterium
AAATCGCTCAAGCTCATGCCTGTCTGAAATTGGATTGGATTCTGTGCCATGTCCGCTCTCCTATTGTGGATCGTGGCATCATCTTGCAACAACCAGTGGCTCATTCCGTGAGTCACTGCTGAACATTCGTACTAATCAAGTTACTTTATAGCCCCGGCGGGGGGAGAAGTGAATTTCTCGACCTTGACCGGTGGTGCTTCCCCTTAAATTCATGGTGTGGAGGCAAGGGGAGGTTTTCCTACCCATTCAGGTTTCCATAACGTTTGCTCAATGCCCAAATCAGCTGGGTCAATGCCGGCTGATTAAGATGTGGTATTCCGCCAATGACGAGCACAAATCGGTGTTCACCAATGTAGATTGGCCAGAATCCAACCTGGCTGTTTCCTGCTGCGTCCACCAATGCCCACGCGCTGGTCCAGAATTCCAACTTATCATGCAAAATGTTGAGCCGACGTTCGTGCATCGAGGCAATGTCAGCGCTGATAGCGGATAGATATATCGCAGTTTCGTTGGAAAAACCCAGGGAATAGATAGAAAATCCCTGATAATCCGCCAAAATGACTTTGCCGCTGCCGGAAAGCTTGGGGAGCAATTTTGGCAACAACTGCTCGATGATCTCCTCCGGCGCTGCGTGTCTCTCTTCAAAGCCTTCGATCCAGCCCATGGCCTGGGCTTTGTATAGCGTCTCCAGTGTCTCTTCTTCGTTGACCCGACTCCAGGATATCAAGTTTTCCAGGGTCAAACGATGGCACGACTCCCCATCCATCATGGCGCACAGCATGATTCTGGCTAATGTCGGGTCGGGTGCAGAGACACAATAGTAGGCACCAGCGGGCGTTGGGAGTACAAACAAACCCTGAGTTAAAAGATAGTTTTCCACGTCAGGCAGCCAATTCCAGATCCAATGAAACCACTAATGCTTCGATAAGTAATGCTACGTCGTTTTGGTTTCTCGCATCTACCGAAAAAACGGGGATATTAGGAAGGACGTTCCGTAGTTGCGCCTGATAATCGTTGATTCTTGGGGTAATGCAGATATCTGTTTTGGTGATGCCGATGGCAATGCGACTTTTTTTGGTGAATTTTTTGAATGCCCGGAGGAAAAAGTGCAGTTCACTGAAGGGGTCTGGATGGGTGTTGTCGATGAGCAGTACCAGGCCAGTGCTGCCCTTGCTCAGAATATCCCACATGAAGTCAAAGCGTGTTTCGCCAGGTGTGCCGTAGAGATGAAGGGTTTCAATTCCCGGCAGCTGCATTGTCCCGTAATCCATGGCGACGGTGGTGGTCGTTTTGGAATCCCGGGATATGTCGGTAGCCTGGGCCTCGGTAGTCAGGGGAGGGGTAGTGCAGACGCTGGTGATTGCTGTGGTCTTACCTGCACTAACCGGCCCAGCAAAGAGTATTTTGTAGTTACCCATCAGGTGGTTAGGGGAGGTAGACCTAGTGCAGGCTTAACTGACGCAGGATTTTTTGGAACAATGTTTTGTTGCCGTTGGACTTGACGGGGTTTTCTTCGGTGGCGATTTCCTCATTTATGGTTTCCTCCGTGGTTGCCAGTCCGATTGCATGGGCGGCGCTGAAGAAGGAAAAAACATAGCGTTGCGGGATTTCCAATGCCTGGGCGGTACTGGCCAGCGTGTGTGCCTGTTTTGCCCAAAGTGCAGCAATCCGAGTGGCTTGGGGAAAAATCTGCAAACGCGTCAGATTGGGCCAGTGTTTAAATACGACCGTATTGTTGGGGCTGACGTTGACAGGAAACCGTCCCAGGCTGGTCCAGAGCGTGAGTTCCCAAACAAAAGCTTCTACGGGACGGCGATGGGTCTGGCCCGGTATGTCGCATACTGAATCCTGTACAGAGAGCAGGTATTCATCATCGTTGGCTGGTTGGGATGCCAGCGACTGTAGCCGTTGGCCGTCAATTTCAACTAAAACTTCACGGGTCATGGGAACAATGGTAATTGAGCCGTGGCTACTTGAGATGCTGACGGGCCGCCCGGAGGTTTCAGCAAGCTTGACGGCCTTCTGTACACGTCCGATCAGAAATCTTTTTGGATCGTATTGCACCCAGGCGAGCTGGGTTTCATTATCCAGGTCCACGTCAGGTGTTGAGCCGATGAATGGCGCAGCTGTTTTTATTTTCTGTTTGCCAACTGAGGTCTGTTTGGTTGTCGCATCGGCAGGTTCGCTCAGAAGCGGTGGGTTGCCAGCCTGCCCATCCTGCTTGTATGCACTCAATTGGGCGCGTCTGATCTTCTCTTTATTCAACAGCGCCTGTAGCGATTTGATTTTATTCCGTAGCTCCTGATGGTGGCCGCTAAGCGTCAACTCAGTTTCAGTAGATGGTTTGGGCAGGGAGACCGGTGCCACTTGTCTCTGTTGGAGAAGCAGTTTCTCGCGGATTTTTTCCAGCTCACTATGCAGCAGATCTGCCTGCAATGTTTTTTGCAGCCATTTTGCGTTTTCTACCTCCGTCTTATGTAGGGAGAGCAGAATAGCAGGGCAGTTGTGTTGGTGCTCTGCGTGTTTTGCCCAACTAAGACTTACCACGGAGGCCATCCAGGTCGATAAGGCAGATGTCGGCGGACTGTGGATCCACAGCTACGACATAGTCGCCCTGACATTTGTCTGAAAAGAAGTACCGCAATCTGTTTTCGAGGCGCTCGTTGATATCGAGCAGGGCGACTTTCAGTGGCCTGCAGTCTGCCTTCTGCGGCATTGCACAGGTTGCGATGAATGATTGCTCAATAGGGGTATCGTTGCTCTGCTTTTGAACTTTCATAACTACACTTTTAATCTTGTGGCTACTTGTATAGAACTCAGAATAACGCGCGGCGAGGTCCGTAAGATAGGGCCTGAAACCTAAATTTACATCGGCTTGGATCTGTCCGCCAAGATTTCATTCAGGCCTTCGAGATATTGTCCTGATGGGCAAGAACTGAGGAGTTTGTCACAAAAACACAATGAAATGGCGGGGGTCTGGCCAATCAGACCAGGAAATGTTGATTGTTTACAATTTTCCCCTGGGGGTTATCTCCTGTCCGCGAGTGAGATCATCTCTTCAGCGTGGGCGAGCGTCTGTTCAGTGATTTCGATGCCGCCCAACATGCGGGCGATCTCCTGGATTCGGCTCTCATCCCCCAGTGGGGTGATCTCCGTGCGGGTCAGCTTATTGGTCGTGCTTTTCTGCACTTGGAGGTGGTTCAAAGCCTGTGCCGCTACCTGGGGCAGGTGGGTGACGCAGAGAATTTGCCTGGACTCACCGAGGGTGCGCAGCATCTGGCCTACGATCTCAGCCACACTGCCGCCGATGCCGACGTCGACCTCATCGAACACGAGGGTCGGGGTATCACTGTAACGGATGGTGGCGACCTGGATGGCCAGACTGATGCGGGAGAGTTCACCGCCGGAGGCCACCTTGTTAAGGGGCTGCAGAGGCATGCCTGGATTGGCGGAGATCATGAATTCGATCTGCTCAAGCCCCGAGCCGTTGGCGTCTGCTGCGTTGATCTCCTTTAGAGTGACATCGAAACGTCCACCGGGCATACCCAGTTGTTGCATGGCGGCACTGATCTCCTGAGCCAGTCGTTTGCCGGCCTGACGGCGCTTGCCGCTCAGTTTTTTCGCCTGCCCTAAAAACGCCTCCCGCTGTTTTTCAACACGAACGGAGAGGGTCTCCAGCGCTACATCGGCGTTCTCCAACTGCGCCAGCTCCTGCAGGATCTGCTGCAGGCGTTGGGGGAGTCTCTCCGGGCTGACCCGGTATTTTCGCGCCATGTCATGCAGTGCGCCGATGCGCGCTTCCACCTGCTGCAGGCTTTCGGGATCGAGTTCAAGACCTGAGAGATAGTTGCGCAGGCCGATCAGGGCCTCATCCACCTGAATCAGGGCGCTTGCCAGCATTTCCCCGGGTTCTTCGAGATTGCTGTCCAGCTCCTGCAGTGCGCTGAGCTCATCACTCAGACGTGCGAGTTGGCTGCGCAGTGACGGCTCGTTCTCATCGAGCCCATCGATTACCTCTCCACAACCATTACGCAGTCGCTCCAGGTGGCTCAGACGTTTGTGGTCCCTGTCCAGCGTCTCGATCTCTGCGGCGGAAGCACCAAGCTGCGACAACTCATCGGCCTGAAATCGCAGCAGGTCCAGCCGGGAGGCCCGGTCTGCAGCAGCGGCCAGCAGGGTTTCCAGTTGTTCAAATGATTTGCGGTAGTCTCTGAATGACTCATCGACTGTTTTTGTCAGGGCAAGATGGCCCCCGTAGGCATCGAGCAGACGCCGTTGATAGTGGGGGCGCAGTAGTGATTGATGCGCGTGCTGGCCATGAATCTGCACCAAACGTTGCCCCAGTTCCTGGACCTGTTGGATAGGTACAGGACGACCGTTGATATAGGCGCGGGAGCGGCTCTCTCTGGAGAGCACTCGTCGCAGCAGGCAGTCGTTCTCATCGTCGAGGGAGTGACCCTGGAGCCAGCTGTGGATCTCCGGCAGGGCGGAGATATCGAAAATGGCGGTGATTTCGGCCCGTTCACTGCCGCTCCTGATCATGCTGTTGTCCGTTTTGCCGCCGAGGGCCAGACCAAGGGCATCAATCAGGATAGATTTACCCGCCCCCGTCTCACCAGTGAGAGCGCTCAGTCCGGAAAAAAGGTCCAGCTCCAGTGCTGCAACGATGGCCAGATTACGAACGTGTATCTGCGTCAGCATCAGCCCCAGCCCAACTTGGCGCGCAGGAGATTGTAGTGATCGTGGCCGCGGGGATGGATCAGTCGAACGGGGTGCTCCGCCTTGCGGATGCGGATGATATCCCCCTCCACCACCGGGAGCGTGGCCTGGCCGTCACAAGTGACCCGGACATGTTCCGCATGGCCCTGGGCCAGGTGAATCTCCACTTCACTGTCACCGTCCACCACGATGGGGCGGTTGCTCAGGGTATGGGGGCAGATGGGGACCAACACCAGAGCGTTGAGCGAAGGCATCAGCAGGGGGCCACCGCCGGAGAGCGCGTAGGCAGTGGAACCGGTCGGTGTGGAGATGATGAGACCATCAGAGCGCTGATCATTGACCAGTTTGCCGTTGATATAAGTCTCGAATTCGATCATGCGGGCAATGTTCCATTTGTGCACCACCACATCATTGAATGCAGGGATGGTATCGCTCGAACCCTTGTCGTCACCGATGGTGGCCTGCAGCATGAAGCGCCGCTCCTCGTCGTAATCCCCAGCCAGAATGGCGTCGAGATGGGGCAGCATCTCTTCGGGTGAGATATCAGCGAGAAAACCGAGTCTGCCGAGATTGATACCGAGAATGGGGGTGTCCTGGTCTGCCAGTACACGGGCAGCGTGCAGCAGAGTGCCGTCACCGCCCACCACGATCACCAGATCGCTGTTACTGGGCAGGTCGATTTCGGGAACGCCGGGCAGGGGACGACCCTCCAGCAGTTTGCAGGTGGCCTCTTCCAGCAGTACCTCGTGACCGCGCCGGGAGAGGAAATCCCAGAGACGACGGGTTGTCGCCTTGACGGTAGGGTCTCCGTGCTTGCCGATCAATCCGATGCGCTGGAAAGGCTGGTTCATTTTATTAGCGGCTCCTTAGCGCCAGGGATCATCGGTTTTATTCAAGGAAACTTAGCATGTGCTTCAGACCAATCCAAGCATTCAGAAGGCTTATATTCCTTGACTCAAAAGGGGTGAGTTGCTAGCTTTCACCCAGTTTTGGCACTCGATATAAAAGAGTGCTAACAGTGTGCCTTTGCGGAGGGCTTTTTGGCAACGAAGAAGGTAATCAGTGAAAGCGGGGTTGGCGAACGTGCCCAGCACTTTCTCAAAGTGCTGATTGAACGCTATATCCGTGATGGTCAGCCCGTGGGTTCCAGAACGCTGGCGAAGGATGCCGGGATGGATCTGAGTCCTGCGACCATCCGCAATGTGATGTGCGACCTGGAGGATCTCGGGCTGGTGGCGTCGCCACATACCTCGGCCGGGCGGATCCCCACTGTGACCGGTTTTCGCATGTTCATCGACTCTCTGCTCACGGTGCAGCGGCTGCAGGCGGGAGAGATTGAACGCATTCGCACGGAGCTGGCTTACCCCGGTGATGCGGGTAACCTGCTGACCTCAGCCTCGCAACTGCTCTCCGGCGTGACGCACATGGCCGGGGTTGTGACGGTCCCGAGACGGGAACGCACGGCATTCCGTCAGATCGAGTTCCTGCCGCTATCCGAAAATCGGGTATTGGCGATCCTGGTAACCAATGATGGCGAGGTGGCTAACCGCATCCTCAACACCCATCGGGATTTTACCCGCCTGGAGTTGGATCAGGCAGCCAATTTCCTCAACCACTCCTTCTCCGGGCTGGAGATGGGGAAGGTGCGTAGCCGGGTGCTGGAAGAGCTGAATGCCGCCCGCGAAAGTTTCGATCAGACCATGGCCCAGGCACTGGAGATGGCGGGAGAGGTGGTCGATGCGAGCGCACCGCGCGAAGATTGTCTCATTGCCGGGCAGACCAATCTTATGGAGTTCGAGGATCTGGCCAGTCTGCAGCAGCTGCGCAAACTGTTCGATGCCTTTGCCGAGAAGCGCGAGATCCTCCATCTGCTCGATCAGTTCCACAATGCCGATGGGGTGCAGATCTTCATTGGTGAGGAGTCGGGTTTTCAGATGCTTAACGGTTGTTCGATTGTGACCGCCCCTTACCAGGTGGATGAGGATGTGGTGGGTATGCTGGCCGTTATCGGCCCAACCCGCATGGAGTATGAAAGGGTGATCCCGATTGTCGATGTCACGGCAAAGATTTTGGGTGCGGCCTTGAAAAACAGATAGCAACCCCAATTTGTCGGGTAATTCAGAGCAAAATATTGAGATTCAGAGGTTAAGTAAGAGATGGATAAGGATCAGCCGGCAGAGTCCAGCGAAGAGATAGATAAGGTAGAGGATGTGAGCGAAGAGAAGGCTGCGGAAACCGTGGTTGAGGGCGAAGTCGTCAGCAACGAGGAGGTCTCCCCGGAGGCGCTGACGAAGTTGTTGGAAGATGCCCGCGGCAAGGCCGACGACCACTGGGATCAGCTGATGCGTTCCCGGGCCGAGATGGATAATCTGCGTAAGCGTCAGGAACGCGATCTGGAAAATGCCCATAAATTTGCTCTGGACAAGTTCTCCCAGGACCTGCTGCAGGTTTGGGACAGCCTTGAGTTGGGGCTTCAGGCCGCGCAGGAAGAGAGCGCCGATGTGGAGAAGCTGCGGGAAGGCACGGAGCTGACCCTCAGGCTGCTCAACACCGTGATGGAGAAAAATGGTGTGGAGCAGGTCGATCCTACGGGTGAGACCTTCAATCCGGAATTCCATCAGGCGATGTCGATGCAGGAGCGGGATGACGTGGAGCCCAATACGGTAGTGGCTGTTGTGCAGAAGGGTTACCGCCTGAATGGCCGCCTCATTCGTCCGGCAATGGTGATGGTTTCCAAGGCGCCGTCTACACCCGTTGATGAACAGGCTTGAAGTTTTTTTGGCTGACCCCACCTATAGAGTCAGTTAGCAAGAATCAGCACATTAATTTTAGATATAGAATTCGGAGATAGAGAAACATGGGCAAGATCATAGGAATCGATCTGGGTACCACCAACTCCTGCGTGGCAGTGATGGAAGGTGATACCGCAAAGGTGATCGAAAACAGCGAAGGTGATCGTACCACCCCCTCCATCATCGCCTATGCGAATGATGGTGAGATCCTGGTAGGTCAGTCGGCCAAGCGTCAGGCGGTTACCAACCCCGACAACACCCTGTTTGCCATCAAGCGCCTGATCGGCCGTATGTTTAAGGACGATGTGGTGCAGCGCGATATGGATATGGTGCCCTACAAGATTGTCAAAGCCGACAATGGCGATGCCTGGGTCGATGTCAGTGGCAAAAAGATGGCCCCGCCGGAGATCGCGGCCAAGATCCTGCAGAAGATGAAGAAGACCGCTGAGGATTATCTTGGTGAAGATGTGACCGAAGCGGTGATCACCGTTCCGGCCTACTTCAACGACTCCCAGCGCCAGGCCACCAAAGATGCGGGCCGTATCGCCGGTCTCGACGTCAAGCGCATCATCAACGAGCCTACTGCTGCGGCCCTGGCCTACGGCATGGACAAGAAGCGCGGCGACCAGACTCTGGCGGTCTACGATCTGGGCGGCGGCACTTTCGACATCTCGATCATTGAAATCGCCGAGATTGATGGAGAGCACCAGTTCGAGGTGCTCTCCACCAACGGCGATACCTTCCTCGGTGGTGAAGATTTCGACATGCGCATCATCGACTTCCTGGTCGCGGAGTTCAAAAAGGATCAGGGCGTGGATCTGCGCAACGACCCGCTGGCCCTGCAGCGCCTGAAAGAGGGTGCCGAGAAGGCTAAGGTCGAGCTCTCCAGCAGCCAGCAGACCGATATCAATCTGCCCTATATCACGGCGGATCAGACCGGTCCCAAGCACCTGAATATCAAGCTGACACGCGCCAAGCTGGAATCCCTGGTGGATGATCTGGTGACTCGCACCATCGAGCCCTGCAAGATCGCCCTCAAGGATGCAGGCATCTCCACCTCTGACATCGACGAGGTGATCCTGGTCGGTGGCCAGAGCCGTATGCCCAAGGTACAGGAGCAGGTACAGGCTTTCTTCGGCAAGGAACCGCGTAAAGACGTCAATCCGGATGAGGCGGTGGCCATCGGCGCCGCTATCCAGGGTGGCGTATTGGGTGGTGAGGTCAAGGACGTGCTGCTGCTCGACGTCACTCCGCTCTCCCTGGGTATCGAGACCCTGGGTGGCGTGATGACCAAACTGATCGACAAGAACACAACCATCCCGACCAGTGCGTCCCAGGTTTTCTCCACTGCTGATGACAATCAGACTGCGGTGACCGTGCATGTACTGCAGGGTGAGCGCGAACAGGCGGGGGCCAATAAATCCTTGGGTCGTTTCGATCTGACCGACATTCCTCCGGCGCCTCGTGGTGTACCGCAGGTCGAGGTGAGCTTCGATATCGATGCCAACGGCATCCTCAATGTTTCAGCCAAAGACAAGGCGACCGGTAAGGAGCAGTCGATTGTCATCAAGGCCTCCTCCGGTTTGAGTGATGATGAGGTCGACCGCATGGTGAAGGACGCCGAGGCTCATGCCGATGAGGATCGCCAGTTCCAGGAGCTGGCAACGGTTCGCAATCAGGCGGACAACATGATTCACGCCACCAAAAAGTCGATGGAAGAGCTTGGTGACGACAAGCTGGAAGCCGGTGAGAAGGATGCCATCGAAGCGGCGATCAAAGATCTCGAAGAGGCGATGAAAGGCAACGACAAGGATGCCATTGAGGCGAAGACCAAAGTACTCACCGATGCTTCGTCGAAAATGGCCGAACGTCTCTACGCCCAGCAGGGTGGTGACGCGGGCGCCGCCGAAGCAGCGGGTGCTGCCGGCGCGGCAGGCGACGACGCCGGTGCCCAGGGTGGTGCCGACGACGATGTGGTCGATGCCGAGTTCGAAGAGGTCAAAGACGACAAAAAATAAGGCAGGATTGCCTTGTTGAAACACCGCGCATCGACCCTTCGGTTGGTGCGCGGTTTTGGCATTTAATGGGGGAACGCTTTGCGTTTCATATATCATATGAGTTTGAAGTTCGGTTCAACAGCGCATGTCTAAACGCGATTACTACGAAGTACTGGGTGTACAAAAGAACGCCAGTGAGGCCGAGATAAAGAAGGCCTACCGGCGTCTCGCCATGAAGTTTCATCCTGATCGGAATACCGGAGATGAGGCGGGTGAGGCCGAAAAGAGTTTCAAGGAGGCCAAAGAGGCCTATGAGATTCTCTCCGATGCTCAGAAGCGGTCTGCCTATGACCAGTTTGGACATGCCGGTGTCGATTCCAGTATGGGCGGCGGCCCGGGAGGATTCGGCGGCGGCAACGCAAATTTCAGCGATGTGTTCGGCGATGTGTTCGGCGATATCTTCGGTGGCGCCCGAGGCGGCGGCGGTGGTGGTCCTCGTGTACAGCGTGGTTCCGATCTGCGCTACAACCTGCAGCTTTCATTGGAGGATGCCGTCTCCGGCACCACCGTGAAGATCCGTGTACCCACGCTGGTCAAGTGTGATACATGTGGTGGCACGGGTGCAAAGAAGGGCTCCAAGCCTAAGCTCTGTGATACTTGCGGAGGGCAGGGTCAGGTACGCATGCAGCAGGGATTCTTCTCTGTGCAGCAGACCTGTCCGCGCTGTCATGGCAAGGGTTCCGTTATCGATAATCCCTGTACAAGCTGTCATGGTCAGGGTCGGGTGCAGGAGCACAAGACCCTCTCGGTGAAAGTGCCTCCAGGGGTCGATACCGGTGACCGTATCCGTCTTTCCGGTGAGGGTGAGGCCGGCGAGAATGGCGGTCCTTCAGGCGACCTCTATGTGCAGGTCGTGGTTAAACCCCACGGAATATTCAAACGGGAGGATAACCATCTCTATTGTGAAGTGCCGATCAGTTTTTCCATCGCGGCGCTGGGTGGGGAGCTTGAAGTGCCGACCCTCGGTGGTAAGGTAATGCTCAAAATCCCGGCAGGGACCCAGACCGATCGTATGTTCCGCATGCGCGGCAAAGGGGTGAAGCCGGTACGTGGAGGTGCGGTGGGTGATCTGCTCTGCAAGGTGCAGGTGGAGACACCGGTAAACTTGACTGAAGAGCAACAGGAGTTGCTGAGAAAATTTGATGAAACCATGAAAAAAGGTGGCAGTAAGCACAGTCCTCAGTCCAGCACCTGGGTGGATGGTGTAAAGAAGTTTTTTGAAGGAATGGGCTTTTAGTTATATAACTGCCATTACGAGTTGATGATCCGCTGGTTTACCGAGCAACTGAGAGGATAAAAATATGACGCGTGTAGCCATTGTAGGTGCGGCAGGGCGTATGGGAAGGACGCTGATTCAGGCAGTGAATGAAGCGGAAGGACTGGTCCTGAGCGCGGCAACCGAGCGGCTGGACAGTAATGTGCTTGGTATGGATGCCGGAGAGATGACCGGTATCGGAAATCTTGGTGTTTCCATTGCCGGCTCGCTGGAGGATGTGGTGGATGATTTTGATGTGGTGATCGACTTCACTGCGCCAAAAGCCACCATGAAACATCTTGAAGTCTGTATGACTGCGGGCAAAAAGATGGTGATCGGCACTACAGGTCTGAGCGATACGGAAAAGAAAGACCTGGTGGATGTTTCCAGAGTGATTCCCATCGTCACTGCACCGAACATGAGCGTTGGAGTGAATCTCTGCTTCAATCTACTGCAGATTGCCGCCAAGGTGATGGGGGAAGATACGGACATCGAGATTATCGAAGCCCATCATCGCCACAAAGTGGACGCCCCATCCGGTACTGCGCTGCGCATGGGGGAAGTGGTGGCGGATGCCTTGGGACGTGACCTGAAAGAGTGTGCGGTCTATGGCCGGGAAGGCATGACAGGGGCACGCGATACCAAAACCATCGGCTTCGAGACGATTCGTGCCGGCGATATCATTGGTGAGCATTCGGTCTGGTTTGTTGATGAGGGTGAGCGTGTGGAGATCGTCCACAAGGCTTCCAGCCGGATGACCTTTGCCAAGGGTGCTGCAAGGGCAGCGAACTGGATCATCAACCAAGAGAAAGGAATCTTCGACATGCAGGACGTACTTGGGTTGAGGTAACCCCTTGGACTGGCTGCTTCGCCTGCCGTTATTTTGGGTACTGATACTGCTGGCAGGATGCAGCGATACCCCCTACCTGTCACCGGAGGATCAGGTCCGGCAATTCGTCGCCAGAGGTGAAGTTGCGGTGGAGGGCCGGGACCTGAGCGGTGCGGCAGCACTGATCTCGGAGCAGTATTCTGATTGCAGAAGGCGTACCCGACATGAGATCAGGCGCCTGCTGGCAGGTTATTTTCTACGACACAAATCGATTCATGTCGTCTACCGGATCGATCAGGTGGAGTTGCTTGAGGATGCACAGGTGCGGGTCGTGCTGTTTGCAGGCATTGCCGGTACCGCTCCTGTGGGTAGTGAGGCGCTGAGCCAATGGCGTGGTGAACTGTTGCGTATCGAGCTGCTGGTGGCACAGGAAAGTGATGAAGAGTGGCGCCGGGCGAGCAAAAAAGATCTTTTGTAGTGCGCGGTGCGCACCATGACTGCTAAAGGGGCGGAGTCAATCTGGCCCGGTTTATGCTGGTTACCTGTCAGGATTCGTATGACAGGCCGTGTTTATGCTTCAGTTACCCGCACTACCCGCCAGCCAGGGAGCCGCCACGCTCTCGGGTGCCTCATCAGGAAAAGGCGGTGATCAGTCAGCTGTATCACCGGACAGCGCGCCGGAAAGCCCTTTTGATCAGCAGATGCAGGAGATGATCGACGACCTCGAAGAGGGGGGTGGTCATTGCTCTGCCGCTGATGCCGGGTGTAGAGGGGAGTGACAAACTGACCCCGTTTATAGTTACCGGCGGCAACCTACTGCCGTTCAACCCCGCTGCAAACGGCAAGACAATGCCGCAAGCTGCTATCCAATTGACAGACACCTCTGGCTTGCAGACAGCGTTGCCCCCTATCGGTACGGACGCCCAGGCTGACATGAAAACCGCGTTGATGTTCGGACAACTGGCCCAGGGAGCTGCGAAAGGTGACCTGGCTGGTTTGGGCAGGGTTTCAGAAGATGTTGCTCTTGAGGGCAGGACAGCTGGAGAAATTACCGGTGGATTCAATCTGGCCGGATTCCAGTCAGTCGGTGGCGGCACTGCTGTCCGACCGGGCATGGAGATGCTGCGGGTCGATGTACCGGTCAGTCAGCCGGGATGGGATCAGGCCGTAGGAGAACGTATTCAGTGGATGCTCGGCCGCAATATCCAGAGTGCCGAAGTCAAGCTGACACCGCCGAATATGGGGCCGATGGAGATCCGTATCTCTGTGCAAAATGACCAGGCCAGTGTAAGTTTCATCGCTCAGCAACCCCTGACGAGGGAGGCCCTGGAGGCTGCGATACCCCGTTTGCGTGATATGTTGGGCGAAGCCAACCTGAATCTGGCCAACGTGGACGTGGGACAGCGTGAGAGCAGGGAGTCATTTGCTGATGCCAATGGCAACAGCGGTGGAGATGGCAGGGGGAGCATGACCGGTTCGACAGACTCGCCTGAACCCGGCAGTTCAGATGTGACAAGACGTATGTCAGATGGTTTGGTGGATGATTATGCTTAGGCGCTAGAGTGTAGGCCGGTTCAAGCGTAGCGGAACCGGCAACGCCCGATCCGCTACGCTTGATCGGGCCTACATCCTCAGCCTATATTTTTTGCGCTATCTACACATTCAGGATCGATTTGATCGAGTCGACCACCCGGCCAGCGGTCTTGCCGTCCCAGAGATCCGGCACACTGCCTTTACCTGATTCACCTCGGAGCACTGCGTCGATCTGTCCCTCGATGCTCTCTAGGGTGCTGAGCTGGTTGGTGCCCTGGGTGATGGTAATCGGCCGCTCTGTATTGGGGCGAAGGGTCAGACAGGGGATGCCGAGATAGGTTGTCTCTTCCTGCAGACCACCGGAGTCAGTGATGGCGATACGGCAGTTGAAGACCAGATTCATGAAACTGATGTAGTTCTGCGGCTCCAGCAATTTGATGTTGGGATTGTCTGAAATCGATGCCAGCAGCCCGGTGTTCTCCAGATTCTTGCGTGTTCTCGGGTGAACCGGGAAGACGATGGTCAGCGCTTTGGCAAGATGGGTCAACATGTCGCAGAGCGACTTCAAGGATGTCGGGTTATCCACATTGGCCGGCCGGTGCAGAGTGACGACGGCGTATTCCCCCTTTTTCAGCCCCAAATCGGTATAAGTCGGGTCAGCTTCGATCTTGTCCCGCATCATCTCCAGTGAATCGATCATGATGTTGCCGACCCGGATGATCTTCTCCCTGGCGACGCCTTCATGGAGCAGATGTTCGTCCCCGTCTGAAGAGGGAGTCCAGAGAATGTCCGCCAGCACATCTGTTGCCAGACGGTTTACCTCTTCAGGCATGCTGCGGTCGAAAGAGCGCAGGCCTGCCTCGAGGTGAGCGACCAGCGGACGATTCAAGCTGCTGGTGTCATCGGGATCGTAGACGACCTTGGTGGCTGCCAGCGTGCAGGCGATGGTGGAGTTGACGTCGCCGACCACCACCACCATGTCTGGTTTGTGTTCCAACACGACCTTCTCATAGGCCATCATGACCTTGCCCGTCTGTTCTGCGTGGCTGCCGGTGCCTGCGCCCAAATGGATGTGTGGCTCCGGGAGTTGCAGGTCATGAAAAAAGGCATCGGACATGTTCAGATCATAGTGCTGGCCCGTATGCACGATTTTCGGATCGGCCCACGACTCTTTGGCGAGCGCGTGGTAGAGCGGTGCGATCTTCATAAAGTTGGGCCGGGCTGCTGCGATCAGGTGTATGTTCCGTTTCATTGACTAACGTCGCTCCGATTATTGTTTCGTCCTGGATCTTTCTTTCGCTGACTATGGGTATGGCTGCCCGGCAGCAATAAGGAAGATGGTTTATTTTGATGTCTGGGGTCGGGTGGTAATGTTATTTTTTGTAAGGATTGAAGTATGGAATACCACTCTGTATCGGTTTTCAACTCCAGAACTTGAATGTGATCAATTCCGACAGTCGCCAGAAAATAAGGGAATCATCGACATAGATCAAGCTTCGGCAATTTTCTGCTGCCAGTGATTGGCGCGTGAAATGACGCTGGCCTCGTCGATGGTCGTAAGCGCTCCATCACGCAGCAGTTCGCGGCCGGCAACCCAGACGTGATTGACCTGTTCGCGACTTGCCGCATAAACCAGCTGGGAGATCGGATGGTACACCGGCTGTGTGTTGAGTCGCAGCAGGTCCACCGCCACCAGATCCGCCGACTTGCCGGTCTCCAGCGAGCCAGTCACGTCACCCAGGCCCAATGCCCGGGCGCCATTGATGGTCGCCATGGAGAGTGCGCTTGCGGCTGGTACGGCACTGGCATCCTCCGCAACGCCCTTTGCCAGCAGTGCAGCGGTATGCATCTCGCTGAACATGTCGAGGTCGTTGTTGCTGGCGGCGCCGTCGGTACCCAGGGCGACATTCACTCCGGCTTTCATCAGGCGGTTGACCGGGCAGAAGCCGCTGGCCAGTTTGAGGTTTGATTCGGGGCAGTGGACGACGTGGCCGCCTCCGCCGGCAAAGGTCTCGATCTCACCCGTTTCCAGATGGGTCATATGCACGGCCATCAACGAAGGGGTGAGCAGTCCCAGCTCCTGCAGGCGCTGCATCGGGCGGTTTCCGTGATTCTGCAGTCCCTGCACAATCTCGTCGTTTGTTTCATGCAGATGGATATGTACCGGAATCTCCAGTTCGTCAGCCAGTACCCGGATGCGCTCCAGGGGTTCGTTGGAGACGGAGTAGGGGGCATGAGGGGCGAAGGCGGTATGGATCAGGTTATTGCCACGAAACTGGTCATGTACCTCCAGCCCTTTATGCAGGTAGTCATCGGCATCCGTGGCCCAGGCCGAAGGAAAATCGATGGCGATGAGCCCCACAACGGCCCGTATTCCCGCCGCATCGGCAGCGCGCCCTGCGACGTCCGGAAAAAAGTACATGTCATTGAAGCAGGTGGTGCCGCCGCGCAGCATCTCCGCTATTGCGAGCTGGGTGCCGTCGTGGACAAACTCTTCGCTCACCCAGTGCCCCTCGGCAGGCCAGATATGTTCGTTGAGCCAGGTCATCAGGGGGAGATCGTCGGCCAGACCCCGCAGGAGTGACATGGAAGCATGAGTATGGGCGTTGATCAGGCCGGGGATAAGCGCGTGCCCGGTCAATTCAAGCTCATTGGCGGCCAAATATTTTTCCCGCGCCTCCAAGGTCGGCAGAATGTCGAGAATGCGCCCCCCCTCGATGGCGAGTGAATGATTTTCCAGTACCAGGTTTTCCGGCACGACAGGGATGATCCACTGTGCGTGGATCAGGGTATCGACAGTAGAGGGCATAGGGTAATCTTGCCTTTTTTATTGAATTTGCCTAAATAGCGCCAAATTTGCCACGGGAACCCTAAAGATGGAAGCACCAGATAGAAAGATTGAGCCCACACCCGATACTGCGATCGTCTGGCGTGAAGACCGGCTCTGGTTATTGGACCAGCGTTATCTGCCGGCAGCAGCCGACTATCTGGAGCTGAACAGTGCTGCCGCAACGGCAGATGCCATTCGGAATATGGTGGTTCGCGGTGCGCCGGCAATCGGCGTCACAGCGGCATATGGCGTGGTGCTGGCGGGCAGGGATGCATTTGTGTCTGCGGCATCGGAGTGGAAACAACGGATTGGCCCGGGGCTGGAGAAGCTGCGCCAGTCACGGCCTACCGCCGTGAATCTCTTCTGGGCGCTCGATCGGATGCAGTCGTTGATAGACGATCTGCCTGAGGCAGAGAGCCCGGAAGCCGCCCTGCTGAAGGAAGCCGTGGCCATCCATAGAGAGGATGTGGCGGCAAACCAGCGCATGGGGGCGTTGGGCGCCTCGCTGATCGATGGGCCCACCGGGGTTATTACCCACTGTAATGCCGGGGCACTCGCCACCGGTGGATACGGTACCGCCCTTGGGGTGATCCGCAGCGCCCATGCTGCCGGGTTGATCGATCAGGTGTTCGCGGATGAGACGCGGCCCTGGCTGCAGGGATCCCGCCTCACTGCCTGGGAGTTGCTGCAAGACGGAATCCCGGTGACCCTGCTGGCTGATGGCGCGGCGGCGAGTCGTATGTCCCAAGGCGGTATCGGATGGATTATCGTCGGTTCCGACCGCATTGCCGCAAACGGGGATGTGGCAAACAAGATCGGCACCTATGGTCTCGCCGTTGCGGCGAAGTTTCATGGGGTGAAGGTCATGGTGGCGGCGCCGACCTCCACCATCGATATGCAGGCGGCTTCCGGAGAGGATATCCCCATTGAAGTCAGGGATGGGGATGAGCTCCTCTCCTGCGGGGATAAGCGCATCGGCGCCGAAGGGGCAGGGGTCTGGAACCCGGTTTTTGATGTGACCCCGGCCGGGCTGGTCGACGCTATTGTCACTGAGAAGGGTATTGTCCACTCGCCGAACGCGAAAAAGATGCGCGAATTGATGGAAAAGTAGGCTGAGACGGCCTGAAAATCGATTTCAGACGTTTTTTATACAGCAGCAGGGGCAGTGGCTATGGTACAATTCGCTTTTTATAACGCCCCTTAGACGTCTGTTCAGGGATTGATTGCCTTTGGACAAACGCCTAAATTCGTGCCCGCGAAAGATAGCAGACGTCCATGAGCGAATTCGCCAAAGAAATCCTGCCGGTCAACCTGGAAGACGAGATGCGTCAGTCCTATCTCGATTACGCCATGAGCGTAATCGTGGGGCGCGCACTGCCGGATGTCCGCGACGGCCTCAAGCCGGTCCACCGCCGCGTTCTCTTCGCGATGAACGAACTCGGCAACGACTGGAACAAGCCCTATAAGAAATCGGCGCGTATCGTCGGCGACGTCATCGGTAAATACCATCCCCATGGCGATACTGCGGTCTATGACACCATGGTGCGTATGGCTCAGCCCTTCTCCATGCGCTACCTGCTGGTGGATGGTCAGGGTAACTTCGGCTCGGTGGACGGGGATTCACCTGCGGCCATGCGATACACCGAAGTCCGTATGTCGAAGATCGCCCACACTATGCTGGACGATCTGGACAAGGATACGGTCGATTTCGTTGCCAACTATGACGAGACGGAACACGAGCCCAGTGTTCTGCCGGCCAGGGTTCCCAATCTGCTGGTCAATGGCTCTGCCGGTATCGCCGTGGGCATGGCCACCAATGTGCCGCCGCATAATCTGACCGAGGTGATCGACGCTTGTGTGGCGCTGATCGACAATGACCGGATCACCATCGATGAACTGATGCAGTATGTGCCCGGTCCTGATTTTCCGACGGCGGGCATTATCAACGGGGCCCTGGGCATTCACGAGGCCTATCATACAGGCCGTGGCCGCATCTATATGCGGGCACGCACCGAGATCGAGACCGATCCGTCCAACAACCGGCAATCGATCATCGTCCATGAATTACCCTACCAGGTGAACAAGGCGCGCATGCTGGAGCGCATCGCCGAACTGGTGAAAGAGAAGAAGATCGAAGGCATTACCGAGCTGCGCGACGAGTCCGACAAGGATGGCATGCGCGTGGTCATCACCCTGCGCCGAGGCGAGGTGGCGGAGGTGGTGCTGAATAATCTCTTCCAGCACACCGCAATGCAGAGTGTATTCGGCATCAATATGGTTGCCTTGGTGGATGGTCGGCCCCGCCTGCTGAATCTCAAGCAACTGCTCGAATTCTTCATTCGCCACCGCCGTGAGGTGGTGACCCGCAGAACCCTGTTTCAGCTGCGTAAGGCGCGCGACCGTGCGCATGTGCTCGAAGGTCTGGCGGTTGCACTCGCCAATATCGACGAAGTCATCGAACTGATCAAAAAGGCATCCAGTCCTGCCGAGGCCAAAAAAGCGTTGTTGGCGCGACACTGGAAATCAGGGGCGTTGGAGTCGATGCTCGAAAGGACCGGTGCCGGGAGCACCAGGCCGGAAGGATTGACGTCGGAATTTGGTCTGACCGATGAGGGTTATCGCCTTACCGAGGTACAGGCCCAGGCGATCCTCGACCTGCGATTGCATCGTCTGACCGGTCTGGAGCAGGATAAGATCATCAAGGAGTATGAGGAGCTGCTGGAGAAGATTGCCGATCTGCTCGATATCCTCGGTAATCCGAACCGCCTGATGCAGGTGATCCGTGAAGAACTTCTGGCCATTCGCGAGCAGTATGGTGATGAACGGCGCACCGAGATCCTGCAGAACCGGCTGGATCTGACCCTGGAAGACCTGATCACCGAAGAGGATGTGGTGGTGACACTCTCCCACGGCGGTTATGCCAAGGCTCAGCCCATCACCACCTATCAGGCGCAGCGCAGGGGCGGCAAGGGTAAGATGGCGACAGCGACAAAGGACGAGGATTTTATCGACAAACTGTTCGTTGCCAGCACCCATGACACGATTCTCTGCTTCTCCAATCGCGGCAAGATCTATTGGCTGAAGGTCTATGAATTGCCCCAGGCGGGCCGCAACGCGCGCGGTAAACCGATGGTTAACCTGCTGCCGCTGGAAGGGGATGAGCGCATCAACGCCATCCTGCCGGTGCGTGAATATACCGATGACCGTTATGTCTTCATGGCGACCAGTTCCGGTACGGTGAAAAAGACGCCGCTGGAGGCCTTCTCCCGGCCTCGGGCCAATGGCATTATTGCCGTGGATCTGCGCGATGGGGACAAACTGATCGGTGTCGATATCACCGACGGTAACCAGGATGTGATGCTCTTCAGCAGTTCCGGCAAAGCGGTGCGCTTCAAGGAATCCAATGTACGGGCCATGGGGCGTACCGCTTGTGGTGTGCGCGGCATCAAGCTTGAAGGGGGGCACGATGTGGTCTCCCTGATTGTCGCGGAACATGGCGACGTCATGACCGTGACTGAAAACGGCTTCGGCAAGCGCACAGCGGTAGAGAAGTACCCGGTGCATGGTCGCGGCGGCATGGGGGTTATCTCCATTCAGACTTCGGAGCGCAATGGCCCTGTGGTTGGCGCAGTGCAGGTTGATGATGATGATGAGGTGATGATGATCACCGACGGTGGGACGCTGGTGCGTAACCGTGTCGTCGATGTCTCCCGGATGAGCCGTAACACCCAGGGTGTCATAATGATCCGCCTGAGCAAGAAAGAAAAACTGATCGGCATCGAGCGCGTCGAAAGTTTCGACGAGGCGGAGGACGCGGAGGATGCAGAAGCGTCCTCTGAGGGCGAGAACGAATAGGGATTTAGATCATGCCTGCTTTGATAGGCGTGATGTCAATATTATTAACTTAAATATCAGTAGATTGAGAGGCAAAGATGTCACGTGTCTTTAACTTTAGCGCCGGTCCTGCGGCGCTGCCGGAAACCGTTCTCCAACAGGCGCAGGAGGAACTTCTCGACTGGCATGATGCAGGTATGTCGGTCATGGAGATGAGTCACCGGGGCAAGGAATTTATGTCCATCGCGGAAACGGCAGAGGCCGATCTGCGGGAGTTACTGGCAGTGCCGGACAACTACAAGGTGCTCTTTCTGCAGGGTGGCGCCTCCAGTCAGTTCGGCATGGTGCCGATGAATCTGACCCGGGACAACAACAAGGTCGATTATATCAACACCGGCTCCTGGTCGAAGAAGGCGATCGCCGAGGCGAAACGCTACTGTGACGTCAATTTGGCCGCGGATCTTACCGGTGGTTTCACCCGTGCCCCGGCGCAGTCCGAGCTGAATCTCCGCAGTGATGCTGCATATGTCCACTACACGCCCAACGAGACCATCGAGGGGGTGGAGTTTCCCTATATCCCGGATACGGGTGATGTGCCGCTGGTGGGTGATTTCTCCTCCACCATTATTTCCCGCCCGTTGGATGTGTCAAAATACGGCATTATCTATGCTGGCGCGCAGAAGAATATCGGTCCTGCCGGTCTGACTCTGGCCATTGTTCGCGAGGATCTGATCGGGGAGCCTATTGATGGTACGCCGGTGATGTTCCAGTATGGGACTCACGCCAAAACGGGTTCCATGTACAACACCCCGCCGACCTATGGCTGGTATCTGGCCGGACTGGTCTTCAAGTGGCTCAAAGGCAAGGGTGGACTGACGGCGATGGCCGAGATCAACGCGCGCAAGGTCGCTGCCTTATATGCCGCTATCGACGGTTCAGACTTTTATGCCAACCCGGTGGAGATCGCGAGCCGCTCCTGGATGAATGTACCGTTTACTCTGGCAAACGCTGAATTGGACGGAAAGTTTCTGGAAGGGGCTGCCGCCGTGGGTCTCAATACCCTCAAAGGACATCGTTCCGTAGGTGGCATGCGTGCCAGTATCTACAACGCCATGCCGGAAGAGGGCGTAAAGGCCCTGATCGATTATATGGCTGAGTTTGACCGAGTTAACGGATAAATAACGCAAAGTAGGAGCGGCGCCTCGCCGCGATTTACCCATCTATGGAGTAATCGCGGCGAGGCGCCGCTCCTACAATTTAAGCTAAATTTTATGGAATAATGCTCTTTGCGTTTTCCACGTCTCAGCGGCCTCCGCATTGATAGCACCAAGGTTGAAGTAACATGCACAAGATACTGACATTAAACAATATTTCTGTGGCCGGGCTGGATCGTCTTCCGCGCGAAAAATATGAAGTGGCCTCCGAGATCACTCACCCCGATGGAATTCTGCTTCGCTCCTACAAGATGCACGATATGGAGATTCCGGAGACAGTGAAAGCAATCGGCCGCGCCGGTGCCGGCGTGAATAACATCCCGGTCGATAAGATGACGGGGAAGGGTATCGCCGTCTTCAATGCGCCGGGTGCCAATGCCAATGCGGTGAAGGAGCTGGTGATTGCCGGTACGCTTATCGCCGCACGTAATCTTGGCCAGGCCTGGCAGTTCGCCACCGGTCTTGGTGGTGAAGATGCCGCCATCACAAAGGATGTGGAGGCGGGCAAAAAGAATTTTGTCGGCTTTGAGCTGCCTGGACGCACCATGGGTGTCATCGGTCTAGGTGCCATCGGCGTTAAGGTGGCCAACGCCTGCCGTGCGCTGGGCATGAACGTCATTGGCTACGATCCGACGATCACCGTGCAGAGCGCCTGGAAACTGGCGGCCGATGTGGAACAGGCGCTGAGTGTGGACGACCTGTTGTCCAAAGCGGATTTTGTCACTTTCCATGTGCCGCTGAATGACGCCACTGCCAACATGATCAATGAGGATCGCCTCAAGCTGATGAAGCAGGGATCGGTACTGCTTAACTTCGCCCGCAACGGCATCATTGATGATGAGGCTGCCGTAGCGGCGCTGGATAGCGGACAGCTCTACGCCTATGTCTGCGATTTCCCCAGCAATCTGCTAAAGGGTCATCCCCGGGTGATTACGCTGCCGCACCTGGGTGCATCCACCAAAGAGGCAGAGGACAACTGTGCCATCATGGTGGCCGACGAAGTCAGTGACTATCTTGAGAATGGAAATGTCTCCAATTCGGTGAATTTTCCCGGGATCAACCTGCCGCGCAACGGTGATGGTGGATACCGGATTGCTGTGGTCAACAGCAATGTGCCAAATATGGTGGGTCAGATCTCCACTGATCTGGGCAATGCCGGGCTGAATATCATCGATATGCTCAACAAGTCTCGCGGTGACATCGCCTTTACGCTTCTGGATGTGGATAGTGAGCCCCAACAAGCCATACTGGATGAGCTGGCTGCCATTGACGGAGTACTCTCCGTGCGCTGCCTGGGCTGCAAAAAGTAAGGCGGGGAGCGACTGAGGCCGGACTTCGCACATGAGTGACAACGATAAGCTGGAGGCAATTCGCGAGCGTATCGACTCCCTGGATCAGCAGATTCAGCAACTGATAAATGCCCGTGCGGCAGCGGCCCAGGAGGTTGCCGATATCAAGTTGGCAGCAGATCCCGATGCGCAATTCTACCGCCCGGAACGCGAGGCGGAGGTACTGCGCCGGGTCAAGGCCCGCAATACCGGCCCGTTGGATGGTGAAGAGGTGGCGCGTCTGTTTCGCGAGATCATGTCCGCCTGCCTGGCACTGGAGCAACCTCTCAAGATTGCATTTCTTGGTCCGGAAGGTACCTTTACCCAGGCAGCAGCCCTCAAACACTTTGGCCATTCGGTCAAAACAACATCCCTGGGTTCTATCCCCGACGTGTTTCGAGAGGTGGAATCCGGTATCTGCCAATATGGCGTGGTGCCGGTGGAAAATTCCACAGAGGGGGTTATCAGCCATACACTGGATACCTTTCTCTCTTCTCCATTGATGATTTGTGGGGAGGTCTCCCTGCGTATCAATCACAATCTGTTGAGCCATGAGGCTGGTTTGGATGCGATCAAGATTGTCTATTCGCATCAGCAATCCCTGGCCCAATGCCGCAGCTGGCTTGATCATCATCTGCCGCGCGCTGAACGCGTTGCTGTGGGTAGTAACGCGGAAGCGGCCAAGATGGCATCGGATGCATCGGGTTGTGCGGCTGTCGCCGGTGAGACCGCTGCGGAAATCTATGCGCTGCCGGTGCTGGCGAGCAACATTGAGGACGAGCCGGGTAATACCACACGTTTCCTGGTCATTGGCAACAAGGATGCGGCAGCGAGCGGTGAAGATAAAACCAGTCTGCTTTTTTCCATTCGTAACGTGGCTGGTGGCCTGCACACGATCCTCTCTCCTTTTGCCGAACACGGCATCAGCATGACGCGCATCGAATCACGGCCGTCGAGACGTGGCAGATGGGACTACGTCTTTTTTGTCGACATCAATGGTCATCGTAATGATCAAGCGATAGCAGAGGCGCTGGCCGAGCTGGAAAAGAAAGCGAGTCTGTTCAAAGTGCTGGGTTCCTATCCAAGGGCTGTTTTGTAAATGGAATGGGGTTGGAGTCAAATTTGACTCTGACATAAAGCACAAAGCGCCAATAATCAACCACTTGGGTAGGTTGGGTTAGGCTGTCTTTTCGGCCTACTGTTTATTAAGGGGTATTTGGCAATTATTGATCATACGAACATTGTTGCCTTTGGTCAGTGTCATTTGACTCCGAATTATTAGTCCATGAACCGATTCATTGAAAATGTTACTCCCGGTATCGCTGAACTGACGCCCTATGTTCCAGGGAAACCTATCTCCGAACTGGAGCGGGAGTTAGGCATCAGCCACTCGGTAAAACTTGCCTCCAATGAAAACCCGTTGGGTGCCAGTCCTAAAGTGGCGGCGGCGATCAGGCGGTCGATAGCGGAATTGGCCCGTTATCCCGATGGCGGGGGACATGACCTGCGGTTTGCATTGGGGGCAAGGCATGACGTGGATCCGGCATGCATCACTCTCGGCAACGGCTCCAACGATGTGCTGGATATGATCGCCCGGGTCTTTTTGGCGCCAGGAAGCGAGTCTCTCTTCTCCCAGTATGCCTTCGCTGTCTATCCCATCAGCAGTCAGGCTGCAGGGGCGAAACTTGTGGTCGCACCTGCCGATGATTACGGCCACGACCTGGATGCGATGCGGCTACGCATTACCGACTCTACCCGCGTCATCTGGATTGCAAACCCCAACAACCCCACCGGTACCTGGCTCGAAGCTGATGAACTCAAGGCGTTTCTCGCTGCTGTTCCGGAGAATATCATTGTTGTGGTGGATGAGGCCTACAGCGAGTATGTGACTCAGGAAACCTATCCGGATGTTTCCCGGTGGCTCAAGGATTTTCCCAATCTGGTGGTCACCCGCACCTTCTCGAAGGCCTATGGGCTGGCCGCACTGAGGGTCGGTTACGGCATCAGTCATCCCGATGTGGCGGAACTGCTCAACCGGGTGCGCCAACCTTTCAATGTGAACAGTTTTGCTCAGGTGGGTGCATTGGCTGCGCTGGAGGATCAGGCATTTATCCAATCATCGGTGGAGGCCAATCTGGCAGGTTTGACTCAATTGATCGAGGGCTTTGAAACGCTGGGTCTCGGTTATATCCCCTCGGTAGGTAATTTCATCACGGTTGAATTGGGCTGTTCCGGCGTGGAGATCGATCAGGCTCTGTTGCGGGAGGGTTGTATCGCGCGGCCGGTGGCTAACTACGGGATGCCGAACCATCTGCGGGTTACCGTGGGGTTGCCGGAAGAGAACCGGCGTTTTCTGGATGCTCTGAAAAAGGTGCTGGGACGATGATCAGGAAACTTGCCATCATCGGGGTCGGTTTGATTGGCGGATCCATGGCCCGCGCCTTGCGTGAAGAGGGCGTGGTACAGGAGATCGTCGGTTGTGGGCGTAGCAAGCCCAACCTGGAGCGGGCGGTTGAGCTGGGTGTTATCGACCACTATACCCACGATATCGGTGAAGCTGTCAGGGGGGCGGATTTGATTGTCCTGGCAGTACCGCTGGGTGCAATGGAAGCAACTTTTCGCGCCATGCAGGGCCATCTTGCAGACGATGCGGTGATCACCGATGTGGGCAGCGTAAAAGGCAGTGTTGTCGAGGACGCAGTCAAGGTCTTTGGTGAAGCTCCGGCCTTCCTGGTGCCGGGTCACCCTATCGCCGGTACTGAGCGGAGCGGTGTCGATGCGTCGTTCCCGGAGCTGTTTCGCAACCGCCGGGTTATCCTGACGCCGCTGGACAACACCGATCCGCAAGCGCTGCAGAAGGTCGAGCAGGCCTGGCGGTATTGTGGTGCCGATCTCAGCTACATGGCTGTGGCGCATCACGATGAGGTGCTGGCTGCGACCAGTCATCTGCCCCATATGCTGGCCTACAGTCTCGTGGATAGTCTGGCACGCATGAAAGAGAACGACGAGATCTTTCGCTATGCAGCGGGTGGTTTCCGGGACTTTACCCGTATCGCCTCCAGCAATCCGGTTATGTGGCGGGATATCTGTCTGGCAAATCGTGAGGCGCTGGGCGGTATGTTGAAACGTTTTGCCGACGAGTTGCATGGCATGGCGGACGCGCTGGAAAAAGACGACGCAGAGGGCCTGCTTGAAATCTTTGAACATGCCAAGGCGGCACGGGATCGTTATATCGACGGGGTGGAGTAGGGTTGCCATCAAGAAGTCTGGTATTAAATTGTAGGAGCGGCGCCCTCGCCGCTCCTACTACTATCGCTTAGCAGCAAGCTGTATTTACAGTTATATTGAGAGAAAGTAGTTGAACGCATCATCCAACATCAAATTTCACGTCAAATCTGGCGGCAGTCTCACAGGCAGTCTGCGGGTGCCGGGTGACAAATCGATCTCCCACCGCTCCATCATGCTTGGTTCTCTGGCCGAGGGTGTGACTGAAGTGACCGGTTTTCTCGAAGGAGAGGACAGTCTGGCAACCCTAAATGCCTTTCGCCGGATGGGGGTCGAAATAGTGGGGCCGGACGCAGGCAAGGTGGTGATCCACGGCGTCGGCAAACACGGACTCAAGGCGCCGGATGCCCCTCTTGATCTGGGCAACTCCGGGACCTCGATGCGGCTGCTCTCCGGTCTGCTGGCAGGGCAGGGTTTTGAAGTGACTCTCAGTGGCGACAGCTCTCTCTCCGGACGGCCGATGAAACGGGTCACCGAACCTTTGGCGCAGATGGGGGCAAAGATCGATACCGCCGAAGGGGGAACAGCTCCTTTGGTCATACATGCCAATCGCTCGATGCAGGGTATGGACTACAAACTACCGATGGCCAGTGCCCAGGTAAAATCCTGTGTGTTGCTGGCGGGACTCTATGCGACAGGGGAAACCTGTGTTACCGAACCGGCGCCGACCCGTGACCATACCGAACGTATGCTGGAGGGGTTCGGTTACACGGTCCGGCGTGAAGGGGCGCGGGTCTGCCTGGCTGGCGGTGGAAAGCTGTCCGCCTGCAATATCGATGTCCCGTCAGACATCTCTTCCGCCACCTTCTTTATGGTTGGCGCGACAATTGCCGAAGGCTCGGATGTCACTCTGGAGCATGTCGGTATCAACCCGACCCGGGATGGCGTCATCAATATCCTGCGGCTGATGGGCGCGCGGATCGAGGTCTTCAATGAGCGAACCGTGGGTGGTGAGCCAGTGGCGAATATCCGGGTGCGTTCCAGCCAACTCAAAGGTATCCGTATTCCTGAAGATCAGGTGCCCCTGGCCATCGATGAATTTCCGGCGATCTTTGTTGCCGCAGCCTGCGCCGAGGGGGAGACCGTTCTCACAGGTGCCGAGGAGTTGCGTGTCAAGGAGAGCGATCGCATACAGGTGATGGCCGATGGGCTGAATACGTTGGGCATCGATGCCAAGGCGACGCCTGACGGTATTGTCATACAGGGTGGGACGATCCAGGGTGGCAGGGTCGACAGTCATGGCGATCACCGCATTGCCATGTCCTTTGCCATGGCGGCGCTGCGTGCCACAGGAGATATCCACATCGATGACTGCGCCAATGTGAATACCTCGTTTCCCGGCTTTACCGGTCTGGCCGGCGGGGCAGGGCTGCGGATCAGCAGTTCGGAGGATGCTTGAGCATGGTTCGGGTGATTACTATCGATGGGCCCTCAGGATCGGGCAAGGGCACCATTACTCAACAGGTGGCAGAGGCCACCGGCTGGCGTATTCTGGACAGTGGCGCAATCTACCGCGTGCTGGGGCTGATGGCTAATCGTGCTGGGATCAGTGTCGATCATGTCGGTAAGCTTACCAAAATGGCAGAAAAGATGCCGCTCTCCTTCGATGGAGGGCGGGTTTTGCTGGATGGCGAGGATGTCACTGATGCGATTCGCACCGAGACCGCGGGAAATGCGGCCTCTAAGGTGGCGGCGGTACCGCAGGTGCGCACCGCGCTGCTGCAGTGGCAGCGCAACTATGCGCAAGCGCCCGGTCTGGTGGCTGATGGGAGGGATATGGGAACGGTCGTCTTCCCCGCAGCGGAGGTCAAAATTTTCCTCACCGCGAGTGCCGAAGAACGTGCCCTTCGTCGCTATAAACAGTTGAAAGACAAGGGATTGAGTGTTAATCTCGCCCGTCTCACTACGGAGATCCAGGAGCGTGATGAACGCGACAGGAATCGTAGCGTGGCTCCACTCGCAGCGTCGGAGACGGCGTTGGAGCTGGATTCCACTGAGATGACCATTGATGAGGTCGTAGAGAAGGTAATGGAAAAGGCGCGTTTCACCTTTTCCGATCTCAACGTCTGACCCTCAATGGTGCCGGCAGTGGCCGGATAAGCGGCTGGATCGACCAGCTATTTTTTTAACCATTAACCTGGCAGGTTTTTACAACTGCCCGTGCAGCCGTTCAGCGTTGCAGGAAATCTAAACCCATGACCGAAAGTTTTGCAGAATTATTTGAGGAGAGCCTCTCCAATACCCAGCTTCGTCCCGGTGCCATCGTTATCGGCACGGTGCTGGACATCACCTCCGAATCCGTCATCGTCAACGCCGGACTCAAGTCCGAAGGCGTGATCCCGCGTTCCCAGTTCCTTAATTTGGATGGCGAGATCGAAGTTAACGTCGGTGACCAGGTGGAAGTTGCCCTGGATGCCGTGGAAGACGGCTTCGGCGCGACCAGGCTCTCCCGCGAAAAGGCCAAGCGCAACCAGGCCTGGAAAGTGCTGGAAACGGCATTTGAAGCAGAGGAAACCATTCACGGCCGTATCAACGGCAAGGTCAAGGGTGGATTTACCGTCGAGCTCGGCGATATCCGTGCATTCCTGCCTGGTTCGCTGGTGGACGTGCGTCCGGTACGCGACACCGCATATCTCGAAGGCAAAGATCTCGAATTCAAGGTGATCAAGCTGGATCAGCGCCGCAACAACGTAGTGGTTTCCCGCCGCGCCGTGGTGGAGCAGGAGTACAGCGAAGAGCGCGAGAAGCTGCTGGAGACTCTGGAAGAGGGTCAGCAGATCAAGGGTATCGTCAAGAACCTTACCGACTACGGTGCCTTCGTGGATCTGGGTGGTATCGACGGCCTGCTGCACATTACCGACATGGCCTGGAAGCGCGTCAAGCATCCTTCCGACGTGGTTGAGATTGGTGATGAGATTGACGTCAAAGTTCTCAAATTCGACCGCGAGCGCAACCGCGTCTCCCTGGGTCTGAAGCAGATGGGCGACGATCCGTGGGTCAATCTGGCTCGTCGTTACCCGGAAAACACCCGCATGTTCGGCAAGATCACCAACATCGCCGATTACGGTTGTTTTGTGGAGATTGAAGAGGGTGTTGAAGGTCTGGTTCACGTTTCCGAAATGGATTGGACCAACAAGAACATCCACCCCTCCAAGGTTGTCAGCCTGGGTGACGAAGTTGAAGTCATGGTGCTGGACATCGACGAAGAGCGTCGTCGTGTCTCCCTCGGCATCAAGCAGTGCAAATCCAATCCCTGGGATGAGTTTGCCGCTACCCACAACAAGAACGATCATGTTTCCGGCAACATCAAGTCGATCACCGATTTCGGTATCTTCATCGGCCTGGACGGTGGCATCGATGGTCTGGTGCATCTCTCCGATATCTCCTGGGATGATGTCGGCGAAGAGGCAGTGCGTGACTTCAAGAAAGGTGATGAAGTTGAAACCGTTGTTCTTTCCGTCGATCCTGAGCGTGAGCGTATCTCCCTCGGCATCAAGCAACTTGCGAAAGACCCCTTCTCCGCTTTCGTTGCAGCCAATACCAAGGGCAGCCTTGTGAACGGTGTGGTTGCCGAAGTTGATCCACGAGGCGCTGTCATCACTCTGACTGATGGCGTTGAAGGTTACTTGCGTGCCTCTGAACTCTCCCGCGACCGCGTCGAAGATGCGCGCAGCGTGTTAAAAGAGGGCGACAAGATTGAGGCGAAGTTCCTTGGTGTCGATCGCAAAAACCGTACACTCTCTCTCTCTATCAAGGCGAAGGATGCGGATGAAGAGACTGCAGCTATCAAGGGTTATGCCCGTGATGCGGCAACCAGCGCACCGACCCTCGGTGATTTGCTGAAAGAGCAGATGGACAATCAGGGCGACTGATTTTCGATAAATCAGTAGTCTGACAATGCGGGGGCCGGGGTTGCCGGCCCCCAATAATCACTGGGAAGCTGATAAGAATGACAAAATCCGAGTTGATCGAGATAATCTCTAAAGCGCAGAGCCACCTTGCCTATCGGGATGTGGAGCTTGCGGTAAAGTGCATGATCGAGCAGATGAGCCAATCACTCTCATCTGGTGAACGCATCGAGATCAGGGGTTTTGGCAGTTTTTCACTTCATTATCGGCCGCCGCGTATGGGACGCAATCCAAAGACCGGCAGAGCAGTCGCGCTTTCAGGAAAGTATGTTCCCCATTTCAAACCGGGAAAGGAGCTGCGCGAGCGCGTGAACAGTGCTATTGAGCAAGAGTAGCTGTCTGGCCCACTAGTCAGCCGCTTTCCATGTTGCTGCTCTTTATAGCAGGTACCCTTTCCGGACTCCCCATCAGACTTTGAATGGCTCACAGGGGATATAGCCGCTCGCTTTGTCATCGCTTTTCAACTCAGCCCGCAACCGTTCGACAATCGTTCGCAGTACGGTGACACGGGCATATTTTTTGTCGTTTCCTGGGATCAGATGCCAAGGCGCAAATTCTGTGCTTGTGCGGATCACCATCTCGTTGACCGCCAGTTTGTACTCCTCCCACTTCTCCCGGTTTCTCCAGTCTTCATCGGTTATTTTGTGCTGTTTGTATGGCGTGGCCTTGCGGGCCTCAAAACGGGCGAGTTGTTCGTCGGCGCTGATATGCAGCCAGAACTTCATGACGATGATGCCGTTTTCCGACATCTGCTGTTCGAACTGATTGATCTCCGAGTAGGCGCGTTGCCACTCGGGATCACTGGCAAAACCTTCGACCCGTTCCACCAGCACACGGCCATACCAGGAACGGTCGAAGATGGTCATGCGGCCAGCCCGGGGCAGATGACGCCAGAAACGCCATAGATAGTGGTGCGCCTTCTCCTCATCGGTGGGTGCAGCAATGGGAATGGTTCGATAGAGGCGGGCATCAACTGCGCTGGTAAGACGCCGGATGGCGCCGCCCTTACCCCCGGCATCGACGCCCTCGAAGACCAATACACAGGAACGTTTTTTCTGGTAGGCCTTCCAGGTCAGTTCGTTGGCTTCGGCTTGTAGTTTATTGAGTTCGGATTTGTAGAGGTCTCTTTCCTTCGTTTTTGAGAGATCGACTTGGTCAAGCAGGGTAATCTGCGCCGATGCCTGATTCGGCAGTGTGGGGGCATGAGACGTGGCCGGGATGCAAAGAGGTTGAGGCGTCTCCAGGCGGGATTTCATCGCCTCCAACAGTGTCCGGCCAACAGTGAGATCACGGTAACGCTTGTTGTTAGCGGCTGAGTAAAACCGCGCATAGATGGCGAAGGCCGCCTCGCTGCGTCGATACATCCTCCGTCAGAACGTCACATCC
>JAMJIN010000001.1:0-55214 GCA_036784775.1 Chromatiales bacterium
GGATGTGACGTTCTGACGGAGGATGTATCGACGCAGCGAGGCGGCCTTCGCCATCTATGCGCGGTTTTACTCAGCCGCTAACACTGGTGGACGTGTCAGGTTCCATGCGCTCTCCGGACAAGTTGCCGCTGCTCAAGCGCAGTCTGCGCCTGTTGACCGGACAGCTCGATGCTGATGACCGAGTCACCCTGGTGGTCTATGCAGGGGCATCGGGTGTGGTGTTGGAGCCGACTGCCGGCAACCGCCGGGCGACTATCGAGCAGGCGCTGGAACGTCTCTATGCGGGTGGCTCGACCAATGGTGCAGCGGGTATTCGTCTGGCCTATGGGAAGGCGCGGGAGGCTTTTATCGAAAAGGGCGTGAACCGGGTCATTCTGGCTACCGATGGTGACTTCAATGTCGGTACGGTAAACCATCAGGCACTCATCGATCTGATCGAGGAAAATCGTAAGGACGGTATTGCTCTTACCACGCTGGGTTTTGGCGGTGGCAACTACAATGACCAACTGATGGAACAACTTGCCGACCACGGTAACGGCAACTACGCCTATATCGACACTCTGCTGGAGGCGCGCAAGGTGTTGGTCGAAGAGATGGGCGCCACCCTGCAGACAGTGGCAGGTGATGTTAAGATCCAGATCGAGTTCAACCCGGATCTGGTTGCGGAGTATCGGCTGATCGGTTACGAGAACCGTTTATTGGCGCGAGAGGATTTTAACAACGATAAGGTGGATGTCGGTGAGATCGGTGCCGGTCACTCAGTCTCCGCGCTGTACGAGATCGCACTCGTCGGCGGTAAGGGCAGCAGAATCGACCCGCTGCGATATGGCAGCGGCGAGACAAAGGGTAATGCCGACGGAGATGAGATCGCCTTTCTCAGGCTGCGCTATAAACGCCCGGGATCTGATACCAGTGAACTGATCGAACGACCTCTTCTGTCCAGTGAGATCAAGCAACGTCTTGATCAGACCAGCCACGACTACCGCTTTACCTCGGCGGTGGCTGCATTCGGGCAAGCGCTGAGAGGCGGTTCTTATCTGCAGAATTTCGGCTACGATGAGATCATTAAACTTGCCCGTGGGGCACGGGGCGAAGACAGCGGAGGCTATCGGAATGATCTGATTCGCCTGGTTGGTCTGGCTAGCGACCTCTCTGTCAGTCAGCCGCTAGCCATCTCCCAAAAACAATAAAGCGAAAGATGTTCGATGGATAACCCCAGCGACGAATCACTGATGCAACGTTATCGATTGGGTGAGACGGCGGCCTTCGATGCCCTCTATCAAAGGTATAGGGGGCCGCTCTACCGCTATATCACCCGTCAGTGCAGTGATGCCGGGATTGTGGATGAGCTCTACCAAGACGTCTGGCTGCGGGTAATCAGTGCCAGAGAGCAGTGGAAAAAGGAGCTTACATTCCGGCCCTGGATCTATCGTATCGCCCACAATCGTGTGGTCGACCACTGGAGGAGTCTTCGTCCCGTGGCCCCCCTTGAAAAACCTGACGAAGTGATCTCTCTGGAAGTCAGTGCCTGGCCGGATGCCTGGGTGATGATTCGACAGTGCGTGGAACGTCTCTACCAACTGCTTGGTGGTTTGAGCGAACCGCAGCGCAGCGCCTTTCTGCTGAAGGAGGAGGGCGGACTCAGTCTGGAGCAGATTGCCGAGGTGATGGATACCGGGCGCGAGACCATCAAGAGCCGTCTGCGTTATGCGCTGAAACGACTGCGGCAGGGCCTGGAGGGATGCGATGAGTGATCAGAACGACATCCATGATGAACGCATCTCCCATCTCTACAAACAGGGTGGCTCAGAACAACCCTCCCCGGTTCTGGATAGCCGGATCCGTGAGGCCGCCCAACAAGTGGTGAAGCGCCGTAAGCGGCCTTTTTATCTGGTTTTTTCACCCAAAGGGCATAAGTTTCGTTTGAACAGACGAGCTGATCAACTCAGCTTTATGGCGGCCGCTGCCGTGCTGATGCTCAGTTTCGGGCTGGTCATCCGACTCTTTGAGCCGGTCTCCATGCTTGAACCTGAAGTTCCAGTACCCATGCTGATGGAGCAGGAAAAGGCCGGCCAGCCGGTGGAATCTTCTTCAGCGCCGGCGATGGATTTTACCGGGCCGGCATTCTTACCTTCCGCAGCGCCAAAAAAGAAGGCGGCTAAAAGCAGCATGAAGCCAAGACGTGAGATCGAGTCACTGCAGGCAGAACGGGCTGGAAAAGAGGCTAGGACGCTGCCCAGGCTGGAGAAACACATGTCCAGGCAGGCCGTCCCGGCACAGATGCAGGATTTGGCGTGCGATAGGGTCTCTCTTCCTGACAGCGATAGTAAAAAGATATGGCTCGAACAGCTGAATAAGTTGAAGGAGAGTGGCGATCTCAAAGGGTATGAGTGCCTGCACCAGGCTTATCTTGAACGGTTTTGGGATATGTCGAAATAAGCTTGGATCTGATCCCGTGCAGTTCTGTAGGTCGGGTTAGATGCGTACTGTGTCAAGCTTGAATTTCGTGGCCTGGCTTGCCTCGCATCGTAACCCGACGCTGTTTTGTCGGATTACATCGCGCATAAATGTCGTGCCAAAGCCCGGCTTTGTGCCATTGCGCGTCTAATCCGGCCTACGACTGTTTCTCTCGCCTGGAATGGCAGGGCCACTCTTTTCTTACTGCTTAAAGTCGCCGTTATTTTGCTGCGGCGCCATACTCGAAAGAGTCTGAAAAGAGGTGCTCTTCACTCAGGCCGTGGGCGAGGAAGGTATCCTTGCCTGCTTTGATCATTGGCGGTGGGCCGCTCATGTAGACCTCGTGGCCGCTCAAGTCCGGATTGTCACTGATTACCTGGTCATGCACCCAGCCGTTTTTTCCTTCCCAGTCAGAATCAGGTTCAGAGAGGACCGGTGTGTAGCTGAAGTTGGCATGCTCACGCGCCCAGGCTTCCGGCATCTCAGGCAGATAGAGATCCTGTTTGGCGCGAACCCCCCAGTAGAGGTGCATGGGGCGATCGATGCCGATCTCGAAGGCGTGTTCGATAATGCCTTTCAACGGCGCAAAGCCGGTACCGCCCCCCATGAAGATAATGGGTCGGGATGACTCCTCGCGCAGAAAGTAACTGCCCAGGGGTGCCTCCAGCCGCAGAATGGTCTTCTCCTCCATGCCGTCGAAGAGGAAATCCGTGAAAGAGCCACCGGCAACATGGCGGATGTGCAGTTCGATATAGTCGTCGTTGTGGGGCGCATTGGCGATGGAGAATGCCCGCTTGCTGCCGTCTTCAAGAATGAAATTGAGATATTGCCCGGCCAGAAACTGCAGTCGCTCGCCTTCAGGAAGTTTAAGGTAGAGACGGATCACGTCTTCGTTAAGATGCTCGATCTTATCCACCCGGCAGGGAAACTCGCGAATCTCGATGTCCGCCGCCTCGACGATCTCTTTTGACTCCAGACGGATATCGGTGGAAGGTATCGCCTTACAGGTCAGGCAGCTGTTTTCCGGCAACTCCTCCAGTGCGGGTGGGGTACCGTCTGCATAGCTCACGTCACCTTCGAGCAGCGTACTTTTGCACTCTCCGCAAAAACCATTGCGGCAGCCGTATGTGAGGTTGACCCCCTGTCTTACGGCTGCGTCCAGGATGCTTTCGTCAGCATCCACGCTGAATTCGTGACCGCTGGGTTCGACGTGAACTTTGAAACTCATGGGATTCCTTGGTATCGAGTAGAGCCTGAATCTACGAATCCAGGCAAGAAAACAGTGAACAAATAATTCTCGCCTATTTTAGTCAGGAATTAAACCGGGGAGTTGATTGGGTAATGCAAAGAGTCACTATTGTTGGTTGCGGAGACATTGGTCACCGGGTTGCGATGCGTCTGCCTGTGCCGGAATCGAGTGTCTCCTGTTGGGTAAGGAGCCATGCCAGTGCCCGAAAGCTTCAGGGGTTGGGATTGGCATCCGTGGCGGTTGATCTGGATGACCCTGCGATTTCCCTTCCTGCCGTTGCGGGCCATTCACTCTTCTATTTTGCCCCTCCGCCGGGTAGTGGTGTCGAAGATATGCGGGTGGCGGCCCTGATTAGGGAGATAGCTGAAACCGGGCATCCGTACCGGGTGGTCTACCTGAGCACCTCAGGTGTTTATGGTGACTGTGATGGGGAGTGGGTGGATGAACAGCACCCACCCTCACCCAGGGCTGATCGAGCCTGGCGAAGACTGGATGCTGAACGGCGCTGGCGTGAATGGAGTCTATCGAGTGGCGGCGAACTGGTGATTCTCCGGGTGGCCGGGATCTACGGTCCGGGCAAACTACCGCTAAAGCGGTTGCAGTCAGGGGCGCCGATGGTGGCGGAAACTGACTCGCCCATAACAAACCACATTCATTCCCTGGATCTGGTGGATGTCTGTCTGGCGGCAATGGCGCGGGGGCGTTCTGGTGAGGTCTACAATGTGAGTGATGGGCACCCCGGTACCATGACTGCCTACTTTGATCAGGTGGCGGACTTTCTTGGACTTGCCCGCCCCCCGGTTATCTCTCTGGCAGAGGCGAAGCGGCGGCTGTCCCCTGGCATGCTCTCCTATCTGGCAGAGTCCCGGCGGCTGAGTAATCGCAAAATGGTCGAGGAGTTGGAGGTCGGTCTGCGCTACCCAACTCTGGCAGAGGGGTTGCCTGCCTCGCTGGATGAAGAGCAGGGTGGCAATACTCAGGGCTGAAAAACAGTGTCAGGATATTTTACAGTCGCTCGAATCCCGTGAGTTTACATTTCATTGCCCTAACGTATTAAAAAACAAGGACTTGAGTTTTTTGCCGTAGAAAGTCCACAAATCTTCTCTGTGGCCCCCCCAATAAACTGTCGGATTTTTTTACATGTTTGCTTGTCAGCCTAATGCTGAAATTTATAACAGCCGAATAATAAAGAAAATAACTGGATGGCATGGTGATTGCTAGTAGTTATGACAAGGCTTTTAGCCGAGGTTGGATAGACAATCTGAATCCTAGTCAAATGAAGCGACGGAAAGCATTAGGCCGCCGACCCGCCGTTTCAGATGGTTTGAATTGGAATTGTACTTGAAATAATAATAATCCGTCGGAGGACGGGATCTACGTAGTAAACTACAGCTATACGGTTTCCGTATGGCTTTTTTTTTGTCCGATTATTCGTTAGGAGTTGAAGCGCGATGTTAAACAAGTGGATCGCCACCGGCGTGTTGCTAATGGGGATGGTCCAGTCCCAGGCATGGGCGGCTGATAGTGATGGGAAGTTTTCTGTCAGAAGCATGGGTTTGGCTACCTGCAGTCAATATGTAGAGGAGAAGGCCAAAGCCGAGGGCAAATACGCTGCGTTTTTGGGTTGGATGGAAGGGTATCTGACGGCGACCAGTCAATATGCCAAAGATACTTACGATGTCGTTCCCTGGGGCAACGCCGTCTATCTTGGCACGATGCTGGCAGTGCATTGCAAAGCTAATCCGGAGCAGCGTTTCTATGTGGCAGTAGCCAGTCTGGCCAGAGCCATGCAGAGTAACCGCATCGTCTCCCTGTCACCGGTGGTGGAAGCCAAGAATGGCGAGCACAAGACTTATCTTTATAAAGAGGTTTTGGAGAGGCTGCAGACTTGGCTGAAAGAGAACAAATACTACGATGGAGCCATTGATGGTGCCTACGGGAACAAGATGCGGGATGCAATCGTAAAGTTTCAGAAGACAATCGGGATGGATGAGACCGGCGTGCCGGATCAACTGCTGTTGCACAGAGCCTTACTGCAGAGCAAGGTCGAAAAGGCTAAATAACCCGTTTTTTCAGTTTGGATGAGTGCTGGTTAGCGAGAGCCGGTATTACCGCCCCGATGGCTGTACCTTCGGGGCGGTTCTGCTTCAGATCTTGATGTCGAGCCAGTCGAACAACGCATCCCACAGAATGACATCCTGATAGACTTGCGAGGGCGCCAGTTCGAAAATGCCCAAACCCCGCTCAGCCGACTGGATGTAATTTTTGCTCTCTCTCAGATGGGTGACCACAGGCACTTTGAGGTGACCGAGAAATTTTTCCAACTCGTGGTAGATGATTGTCTTCTCATGCACCCGGTTGGCAACGATGCCGATGCGTGTCTGATGTCTGGAGACACGACCGCTGCTCAGGAGTTCTTCCAGAAAGCGGCTGCAGGCCCGGATATCGATGGGCGAAGGCAGTACCGGCAGGACCAGGGTATCCACCCGCTTCAGCATCTTGTTGATCGCCTTGCCATGAGTGCCGGCCGGGGCGTCCATGATCAGCAGATCGGTCCCCTTCTTTGTCTTGATTGGTTCGCCGGTGGCATCGATCGCCTGGATGTCGGGGATGCCTTCGTAGTCCTGACGCGCCTCCAGCCAGTCCAGCGAGGATTTCTGAGGATCGAAATCGGCGAGGGCCACATTGAGTCCTTCGTCCGCATACCAGGTGGCAAGATTGGTTGCCAGCGTGGTTTTGCCGCATCCACCCTTGGCATTCATCAGCATGACGGTGCGCATGATTAGTTTCCTACTGGTTGTTGGATGAGTACAAATCTGAATTGTAGCGGATGGAGTGGAAAGCGACAGTCAGGGTGAGTCGATGCCGAGTTCGTCCCAGATGCCGTCGACCCGCTGCTTGACCGTTTCGTTCATGAGAATTGGCGTGCCCCACTCCCGGTTTGTCTCCCCCGGCCATTTATTGGTGGCATCGAAACCGATCTTTGAACCCAACCCTGAGACCGGTGAGGCGAAATCCAGATAGTCGATAGGGGTGTTTTCGATCAGCGTGGTGTCCCGCACGGGATCCATGCGGGTGGTCATGGCCCAGATGACGTCGTTCCAGTCGCGGGTATCGACATCATCGTCCACTACGATAACGAACTTGGTATACATGAACTGGCGCAGAAAGGACCAGACTCCCATCATCACCCGCTTGGCGTGCCCCGGATACTGCTTTTTCATGCTCACCACTGCCATGCGGTAGGAGCAGCCCTCCGGCGGCAGGTAGAAGTCGATAATCTCCGGGAACTGTTTCTGCAGGATCGGCACAAAGACCTCGTTCAGCGCCACTCCGAGGATCGCAGGTTCATCCGGTGGCCGCCCGGTATAGGTGCTGTGATAGATGGGGTCCTCGCGGTGGGTAATGCGGTCGATGGTGAAGACCGGAAAGTGCTCCACCTCGTTGTAGTAACCGGTGTGATCGCCGAAAGGGCCTTCCGGCGCCATGTCATCCGGATGGATGTGGCCTTCCAGCACAAACTCTGCAGAGGCGGGTACCTGCAGGTCTGAGCCGATACACTTCACCACTTCGGTGCGGCTGCCCCGCAGCAGACCGGCGAAGGCGTATTCTGAAAGTGTGTCGGGTACCGGCGTTACCGCAGCCAGAATGGTGGCAGGGTCTGTGCCCAGTGCCACAGCAATAGGAAAGGACTCTCCCGGATGGCTCTCCTGCCACTCCCGAAAATCCAGAGCACCGCCGCGGTGGGCTAGCCAACGCATAATGACACGATTGCGCCCGATGACCTGCATCCGGTAGATGCCCAGGTTCTGGCGTGACTTGTTGGGCCCCCGGGTCACCACCAGTCCCCAGGTGATCAGTGGGCCGGCATCTCCAGGCCAGCAGGTCTGCACCGGTAGATAGGCCAGATCAACGTCATCGCCTTCAAGGATCTGCGCCTGGCAGGGGGCATTGCGCTGCTCCTTCGGCGCCATATCCAATACCTTCCGGAAGATCGGCAGTTTCCGCCAGGCGTCCTTCATCCCTTTTGGCGGATCGGGCTCTTTCAGAAAAGCCAGCAGTCTGCCGACCTCCCGTAGCGCCTCCACAGTTTCCTCGCCCATGCCCATGGCGACCCGTCGCGGTGTGCCGAAGAGATTGCCCAGCAGCGGATGGTCTGAACTCTTTACGTTTTCGAACAGCAGAGCAGGTCCACCAGCCCGCAGGGTGCGGTCGCAGATTTCGGTGATTTCGAGGTTGGGGTCAACTTCTGTCTGAATGCGTTTCAGTTCACCCCGGGATTCAAGTTGCCGGATAAAGTCGCGCAGATCCTGGTATTGCATGGGTTATATAGCTATCTCCATTGTTTGATTGCAAACCTTACCAGAGCGTGTGGGTTGAGCGGGATTTTGTGACCAAAATTTATTTTATGGGGCATAAGAAACTTGTATTATCCGAATTTATGGCTAATATAAGTAGAATCTAATATATCAATCGGGACACACCCCTGAAATTAAATACGCTAGCGTGGCAGAAGTGGAATTTTGTCTTACTCAGCCTGTTCCCGCTGTTTGCATCTGCTGAATTGACCACAGCGGAGGCAGATTTCCGTGAGACGCCAAGGGAGTTTCGTCTCGACGGTGTGGTGGAAGCGGTCAATCAGACTACGGTCTCCGCCCAGACCCAGGGCCCAGGTGCTCTCTCTGCGGGTGCGCGCACAGAGCGGCACGCTGGTGCCGCTCTCGGAGATTGTCCAGGTGGTGCCGCGGGTGCGGGAACACTCAATCCACCATAAGGATCTGATGCCGGTGGTCTATGTTACGGGTGACATGGCGGGTGAGACCGATAGCCCGCTCTATGGTCTGTTCGGGATTTCCGACCAGCTCAATGGCGACGGGGGTGTGGAGCAATGGTTTCTCTCCCAGCCGGAAAATCCGTATGAGTACAGTCTCAAGTGGGACGGTGAATGGCAGATCACCTACGAGACCTTCCGTGATATGGGCATCGCCTACTCGGTGGGTCTGTTGATGATCTATCTGCTGGTGGTGGCGCAGTTCCGATCCTACCTGGTGCCCCTGGTGATCATGGCGCCGATCCCGCTGACCATCATCGGCATCCTGCCGGGACATGCGCTGATGGGCGCCCAGTTCACCGCCACCTCGCTGATCGGCATGATCGCCCTGGCGGGTATCATCGTGCGTAACTCCATCCTGCTGGTGGACTTTATCAATCAGCAGGTACGGGAAGGTTTGCGTTTGGAGGAGGCGGTTGTCAGTGCCGCCGCAGTGCGTGCAAAACCTATCGCGTTGACTGCGCTGGCGGCCATGGCAGGTGGGTTTTTCATCCTCGATGATCCGATCTTCAGCGGTCTTGCGGTATCATTGATCTTTGGCTTGTTCGTTTCGACGGTATTGACCCTGATCGTGATCCCGGTGGTCTACTATGCCGCGATGAGAAATCGCCTCGATGATATCCAGGCAGGGAGTGATTCATGACAAGAGAGGGCTGGCAGGGTCGTTGCTGGAATTGTGGACAAATCCTTAAGGGGGCAGATTTCAGCCGTGAAGAGCGCTGTCCGGATTGCAGCAAGGCGACCCATGCCTGTAAAAACTGCCGCTACTACAAACCCGGTTTGGCCAATGATTGCCGGGAACCTGTCGCCGAACGGGTGACCGACAAAGAGCGGCCCAATTTCTGTGATTATTTCGAACCCTGGGAAGCGGCTTATGGCGGTGTTACAGCAACTTCTGGAGATGACATGCTGAGTGCTGTGGAGGATCTTTTTAAATAAGCGGGTTATCCTCGTAGGCGCCGCTCCTGCCTAGTGCCCGTCAGGAAACACTGTTTTCACCACGAAGCGCACGAAGAACACGAAGAAAATTGATGGTTAATCAATCTTTTACCTTCGTGCTCTTCGTGTCCTTTTTGGTTAGATGTGGGTTTCCGGATGGACACTACCTAGTGTCTGTGCTGAAACCAGTTGCCCTGGCCCGGATGGGTGCTAAATATGCCGGATTGATGAAAATCATCGGATGTTGAGCCTGTTTGCTGGATTATGTGGACAGAACCCAGCAGGAACCCACCCATGTGTTACGCCATCTATTTTTCCCTGATCGCCCTTTTGCTGATCTACAGCGATTCTGTGGTGGAACAGTTCGCCCTTTCCGAGAGTGCCGGCGAAGGGCAGTGGATTATGATGGCGACTGGCTGGGAGTTGGTTCCGGCCATCTGGCCTCTGTTGCTCATGGCGATGGTATTTGCCAGTGCGCTGACCTTTTTTGTCGCGCGGGCCATATTCAAACCGTGATGAAACAGGCTACTTTTTGATCCGGCTCCAGGTGATGTTGAGCAGGGTGTCGATGGCGCTTTGAGTATCGGGCAGATGGATCTGGTAGGCGCTCTCCAAATTGTCCGGAGTGAGCACCTCTCCAGGTTTTCCCGCGGCAAGTGTGCATCCTTGCTGCAGAAGTTGCAGACGCTGGCAGAAGTGGGCGGCAAGCCGTAAATCGTGCAATACCACGATCACAGCGTTGCCTTGCGAGCAGTGCACTGCAAGCATCTCCATGACATCGAGTTGATGGGCTGGATCGAGCGCGGCTACGGGTTCGTCGGCGAGCAGGATCTCCGGTTCTGCAGCAAGCGCCCGGGCCAGCAGTACCCTGGCTCGTTCTCCGCCGGAGAGCGTGTTGAAGGGGCGGTGACGAAATGGCAGCAGGTCAGCATCCACGATGACGCCTTCGATCACTTGTTGATCCCGTTCGGAAAGTTTTCCCCAGGGTTCCAGGTGGGGAATGCGACCCAATTCGATGATGCGCTTCACTGAGAGCGGCCAGTGGACCTCGGTCTGCTGGGGCAGATAGGCGATACGTCTGGCCCGTTCTGTGTGTGGGATGTTTTCGAGGCGCTGTTCGCCAAGATGAAGCACTCCGCTATCAGTCCGGATCACTCCGGCAAGACAACGCAGCAGACTGCTTTTACCCGCACCGTTGGGGCCGATCAAGCCAAGCATCTCGCCCTTATCCAGCTCGATATCCACAGCCTCCAGGATTGGTTGATTTTCGAAAGCGAGAGAGAGTGCGGTTCCGCGAAGCAGGCTCATTGGCTATACCGCCTGCTCTTGATGATGAGGTAGAGAAAAAAGGGCGCCCCCACCAGTGCGGTGACGACGCCCACCTTGATCTCTGTCTGTGCCGGCAGCAGGCGTACCAGGATGTCGGCCGCAAGCAGCAGGATAGCGCCCCCCAAGGCGCTGGCGGCAAGCAGTCTGCCAGGTTGATAGCCGACGAACGGACGCAGCATGTGAGGCACCACCAGGCCGATAAAACCGATGGCGCCGGTAACGGAAACCGCCGAGCCCACCGCCAGTGCCACGGCGAAAAAGATGCGCCAGCGCAGGCGGGGCAGGTCTATACCCATGGATTGGGCCGTCTCCTCTCCCAGTGTCAGGGCATCCAGCGCCCGGCCGACACGCAACAGCAGCATCCATCCCAGCAGGGTGCCGGGCAGCATGATCCAGAAATTATCCATGCTGCTGTTGCTCAGCGAGCCCATCATCCAAAGCACGATCTCCTGCACCGCATAGGGGCTGGGGGCGAGATTGAGCAGCAGGGAGATGAGGGCCAGGGTCAGCGAGTTGATCGCAACACCTGCGAGGATCAGAGTGAGGGTGCCTGCGTTGCGTCCCGCCAGCAGATAGACCAGCAGGGTGGCGCCGAGTGATCCCAGGATACCACCGATAGGCAGGCTGAACTGGGAGAGTGCGGCACTGCCGAAGTAGAGCGCGATAACTGCTCCAAGGGCAGCTCCGCTGGCACTGCCGATGAGTCCTGGGCTTGCCAGGGGATTGCGCAGCATGGCCTGCATGGCGGCGCCGCTAAGTCCCAGGGTGGCCCCGGCGAACAGCGCGATCAATGCCCGGGGCAGGCGCACCTCGGTCAGGATCAGTGCCAGTACGCTGCTGGTGTCGTCGAATGTCTCCTGCAATGCCTGGAAAACCGGAATTGCCTGGCTGCCGAAGAGCAGTGAGAATAGAAACAGGCTGCCCGCGATCGCACAAAGCAGTCCGAGCAGCCGGGATTGTCTTATCTCCCCCAACATTATTGTTTCTTCGGCAGTGCGGCATGCAGTTCAGCCACCGCATCGGCAATCATCGGTCCGCCACAGATCCAGTATTTGAAAGGGATCTCAATGATGGGGCGGTTGTGGGTGATGCGGCGCAGTGCAGGATGATGCAGTTGTCTCTGGGCCAGTGATCGGGTCTCCCCTGTGTAGGTCGAGGTGAAGATTTGATCAGGCTGCCCGAGCAGCAGACTCTCCAGGTCGATGCTGCTGTAACCGTCAATGCCTATTTTGGTGGCCAGGTTGGACCAGCCCGCCAGTGCCAGGGCCTCATTCTGCAAGGTGCCGCTACCGCTGGTATAACCCCGTGGCTGGTAGAAGAGAGCCTTGGGCCTCTGGTTGGCGGGTTGGAGAGGTATCTGCGACAGGGCTGATCGCATCTCATGGATGAGGGCCGCCCCGCGGGCAGGTTGTCCCAACAATTCAGCCAAACGCAGGATATTGTTTTCGATACCGTTGATACTGGTGGGCATGGGAAGCTGTGCTACCCGGTAGCCGAGTTTCTCAAGCAGTCCGAGCAGTCGCCTGTCGGTGAATTCAACGGTGAGGATCAGGTCGGGGTCGAGGGATAGCAACTCCTCGGGACGGGCGTGATTGAGCGGGTATCGTTTTGCCTCCTCGGCAACAAATGAACTCTCTGGCTGCAGTGAAAGGTAGCTGACCGAGGCGATCTGATCTGCATCGGCCAGCATCAGCAGCAACTGGTCGGTGCAGAGGTTGATGGAGACGACTCGGGAGGGCGGCGTATCCGTCCCATGCACCCACCCTGCAACTGTCAGCAGTGAGAGGAGAAGAAGGATCGGGCGTAGCGGGGCCATGGCGATAGCGTCGGTCAAAAAAGTCGGGAGCGCAATGGGAAGCCTGTATTCTGCTGTGAAAGCAAGAAAGACGTAGGTCGGGTTAGATGCGCATGGGACCAAGCCTGGGCTTTGGGGCATGCCTGCGGCGCATCGTAACCCGACGCTGTTTTGTCGGATTACATCGCGCACAAAAGCAGGATGCCCTTACTTCGGCGCATAGGCGATGGAGACAAACACTTCACTCCCCAGTGAGTTGTATGTCTTGACTGTTTCGTACTCCTTGTCGAGCAGGTTTTTTATCTGCCCGCGTACAATCCACTCTTTGCTCAGGCGGTGGCTGGTGCGCAGGTCGACCAATGCATAACCCGCAAGATCCACCGTTTGGGCAGGCCAGGTGGAAAAATCCTGATCGGTGCGGCTGTCCTGGGCGATGAGAGACATGCCGACCCCGGTCGCGCCAAACTGACGGTCGGCATCCAGTCGCAGGGTCTTGCGTGCGCGGCGCAGCAGCACCTCATCGGTATCGCGGTCCCGGGGATCGAGCAGGGTCAGGCTGCCGGAGAGATCCCAGTCGGCGAGGCGGGTATCAAGGCTGGTCTCCAGGCCGCGGATGCGGGCCTGCGCCACATTCTCAGGTTGCAGCAGAAAAGTGACCGGGTCGAACACATTCTGGATCAGGTTTTCGATATCGTTCTGGAAAAGGTTGAACGACCAGCCTCCCCAGCCGTGGTTGCCTTTCAGACCCAGCTCAATGTTTTTCGACTCTTCAGGTTTCAGGTCAGGATTGCCCTGGAAGCCGAAGGAGAAGGGCCAGTAGAGTTGGCTGAAGTCCGGGGCCTTGAAACCGGTGCCGAAAGCGGCAGTGGTGCGGATGCTTTCGGTGAGATCGTAGCCCACGGCGACATTGCCGGTGGTGTGGCTGCCGAAGGCTTCGTTGTCGTCGCGGCGGGCACCCGCGACCAGGCTGAAAGCGCCATAGGCGCCCTGGAACTGGGCGAAGGCCGCTTTGTTGTCGCGCCGGGTCTCGGCAAACTGGACGTTGCTCTCCAGCTCGTCGCGCAAATAGTCGAGCCCGGCGGTAATGATTTGGTCATCGGCAAGATAGATGTCGTTCTGCCAGAAGGCTTGCAGTCGGCGGGTGTTGAACTCCCCGGCGGGCAGGTCGTTGGTGTAGTTGTCTGACTCGTCCCGGCTTTCACCGGCGGAGAGGGTCACGTCCCAGGCCTCCATCGGCATGAAAGTGAATTTTCCGTTCAGCGTCTGCTGGACGAAATCTTCAAGGTAGTCGGCGGTGGGGTCGAAGCCGTCATAGCTGGTTTCACCCTGGGCGTGCATGAACTGGAGGCTAATTTTCTGCCCGCCGGCAAAAGCATGGCTGAACGATCCACCCATGGCGTCGTTGCGATAGCCGTCACTATCGGGATTGTTTAGTTTGATGGCATTGATGCCGTCGGTTTTGAAGTGGCTGGCGTTCAGGTTGAAACGGGTATGCTCGCTGCCGCCTGAAAGGTTGGCTGAGAGGTCGATTGTATTGTTGGTGCCACCCGTGGCGACGGCGCTGGGGTTGATGGCTGGCTCGCCTTGGCGGGTGAAGATCTGGATTACGCCACCGATGGCATCGGCGCCATAAAGGCTGGATCTGGGGCCGCGTACCACTTCGATGCGATCGATCTGCGCCAGGGGCAGCTTTTGCAGTGCTGGAATGCTGGTGACAATCTCCCCGACCCTAACCCCGTCGATGAGCACCAGGGTCTGATTTGAACCTGTGCCGCGCAGGTAGAGGTTGGTGGTTTGGCCGTACCCGCCGGCGATGGGCAGGTCGAGGCCCGCGCGGCCTGTAAGCAGGCCAATCAGATCTTTCGCCTGGCTGCGCTCGATCTGCTGGCGGGTGAAAATTTCCACCGGGGCCAGGGTTTCATCGACGGTGCGGGCTGTGCGGGTGGCGGTGACGTTGATGTCGTCGAGTTTCTGAATGCTCCCCGCCTGAGCGGCTGAGGTAATGAGAGAGCAACTGATGGCGAAGGATAGGAGTGGGCATCTCTCCAGTAAGTTTTGCATGATAGATCTCCGTGGATCGTACCGATAAACGGGAGATGTGAGGCGGGCGTCAATCCCGGGCAGAACCACCGGAAAAAGAGTCTGCTTGTTTACACATCGACGATAGAAGCTTCAAACTTCTTGCGTCGACCAGCGGATTTCCGCCCCACTGAATGCCCCGTTCAGTGGTCATGCGACGCAGAAACGGCAGGTTTCCTGGCTTGTGGATCGATGCGCCTGCCCACCTTCCCGGATCTTCATCCAGTGGTATCGTCGGGAGGCGCTCCTCACCTACAGTTGCGGGGACAGCCAGGGTTTTGCGATGGTTTGCTTACCCTGTTCCCTTTTAACCCTTCGCACTCTGGACGCGAAGGGCACCGTTTCTGCGGCGTATTGTATGGATGGGCAGGAGGAATTCAACTGTTGCGGATATTCTTTGGTGGAAAGAGAGTAGGGGGGCAGAGTCAAGCCGGGGCGGAACTGCGGGTAATGGATATAGGTTTGAACGGTTTGACTCCAACCCCTGCATGCGCAATCCATGAGAGATTGCGCTGACGTAGGCCCGATCGAGCGTAGCGGATCGGGCGATTCTAGGTTGAAGCAGCCGGTTCCGCTACGCTTGAACCGGCCTACGCTATTTAGGAACCTGCGGGTGGGTCGCAGGGCTCGGCAAAGGAGCACTCCTTCTGTGGACAGACCTTTTCCGTGCCATTGCGCTTGGTGGTTTTGATGGTCAGTACCGGCCAGCCGCATTTGGGACAGGGTTCCGCCACCGGCTGGTTCCAGATCGCGTAGTCGCAGTCGGGGTAGGTGGAGCAGGAGTAGAAGATCTTGCCGCGCCGTGATTTGCGCTTCAGCAGGGTGCCCTTGTGGCACTTGGGGCAACTGACGCTGGTGTCTTCCGGTTTCTCCAGCGGTTCGATATAGCGGCACTTGGGATAGCCTGAGCAGCCGATGAACTTGCCGTAGCGGCCTTTTTTGATGACCAGATCCGAGCTGCATTCGGGACACTGGCGCCCCTCCACGATCTCCGGTTCCTCACGTTCTTCAGCGTTGCCGTTGAGGTCGCGGGTGTAGTCGCAGGTTGGATAGTTGGTGCAGCCGATGAATCGACCGTGGCGGCCTAGACGGATCGAGAGCTGTTCTCCACACGTCGGACACTTTTCGTCAAGAGCCTCATGGGTAACGTCGCTGCGTTTGACGTTCTCCTGGGTATGGTCGATACGCTCCTTGAAAGGCCCCCAAAATTTCTGCAGCAGCGGCACCCAATCCTCTTCGCCACGGGATACGGCGTCGAGTTCGTCTTCAAGTTTCGCGGTGAAATCGTAGTCCACGTAGCGGGTGAAGTAGTCGGTCAGGAACTTGTTGACCACCCGGCCGACATCGGTTGGCTGGAAGCGCTTCTTCTCCAGGGTGACGTATTCGCGGTCCTGCAGTGTGGAGATGATCGAAGCATAGGTGGAGGGGCGGCCGATGCCATGCTCTTCCAGGGTCTTTACCAGGCTTGCCTCGCTGTATCTTGGAGGCGGTTCGGTAAAGTGCTGCTCCGGACGGATCGCTTTGAGTGGCAAGGTCTCACCCTCGTTGAGGGGCGGCAGCATCTTTTCGTCCCCGGTACCCTTGGCGGCGTCGTCTTTACCTTCCAGGTAGACCGCCATAAATCCGGGTTTGGCAATGGTGGAGCCGGTGGCCCGAAAGATATTGCCTTCACCGCACTGCAGATCCGCCGCGACGGTGTGGATGGTTGCGTGGATCATCTGGCAGGCCACTGCCCGCTTCCAGATCAATTCGTAGAGTCGTGCCTGATCTTTGCTCAGGTGGTTTTTGATCTCTTGAGGGACACGTTCGACCGCAGTGGGACGTATGGCCTCGTGGGCCTCCTGGGCGTTCTTTGCCTTGGTCTTGAAACGGCGGGCCTCTTTGGGTAGCTGGTCATTGCCGTAGCGTTCTGCGATAAAGGCACGGAAATCCTCCAGCGCTTCGTTCGCCAGGTTTACCGAGTCGGTACGCATGTAGGTGATCAGACCGACGGTGCCTTCCCCCACGTCGACACCTTCGTAGAGCTGCTGAGCGACGCGCATGGTGCGCTGGGTGGTGAAACCGAGCTTGCGGGCCGCCTCCTGCTGCAGGGTGGAAGTGGTGAATGGCGGTGCCGGATTGCGGCGCCGCTGCTTCTTTTCGACCCTGGCAATCAGCAGGCCGTTCTTGCCCGCTGCCTGTAGAACCTGCTCTGTCTTGCTTGCATCGCCTTCGTTGGTGATGCTGAATTTATCCAGTTTCTCGCCCTGGAAATGGGTAAGCTTGGCGCTGAAGGGCTGAGTGTCCTTTTCGGTATCGGCCCCGATGGTCCAGAACTCTTCCGCCTTGAAGGCCTCTATCTCCAGTTCCCGTTCCACGATCATGCGCAGGGCAGGGCTCTGCACACGACCGGCGGAGAGGCCCCGGCGTATCTTTTTCCAGAGCAGCGGGGAGAGGTTGAAACCCACCAGGTAATCGAGCGCGCGGCGTGCCTGCTGGGCATCGATCAGATCGTGTGAGAGTTCCCGCGGGTTGGCGATGGCGTCGTTGACCGCCTTCTTCGTGATCTCGTTGAATACCACCCGGAGCACTGTCTTGTTCTTCAGCTTGCCCTTGGCCTTGAGCAGTTCCACCAGGTGCCAGGAGATGGCTTCACCCTCGCGGTCCGGATCGGTTGCGAGATAGAGTGTGTCGGCCTTCTTCAATGCCTTGGAAATTGCCTGAACGTGGCGCTCGTTCCTTTCGATCACCTGGTACTTCATGTCGAAGTTGTGATCGGTATCGACAGCGCCCTCCTTGGGGATCAGATCCCTGACGTGACCGTAGGAGGCGAGAACTGCAAAATCCTTTCCCAGATATTTTTCGATGGTTTTGGATTTTGCCGGTGATTCGACGATGACCAGATTCATGGGGTTATGTTGGCTTCAATAAAAAAACGCGGGACAGCAGGCGCCCCGCGTATGGATTGTTCAGTTAGGTTTAGTGCAGGTAGACAGGGGCTTCGTTGTAGACCATGTCTTCCATGCGGGCGAAGGCTGCTTCCTGGCCGGGTTGATTCATCAGGACCAGTAATACGATCCACTTCAACTCCTCTTCAGAGATGAAGGGGGTGTCCAGCGCCAGCGCCCGATCGATTACCAGCTCACGCGCAGTTTGGGTCAGGATGGAGTTCTGCTCCAGAAACATCAGCAGGCCACGGGAGTCTGCATCAAGGCGGGTGTGCTCCTCATCGGTGTAGATGCGCAGAGAGTGATCCCCGGAGGTGGAGCCTGCCGGTGCCTGATAACTATCGGCAAGCTCGTCCAGCCAGCTGAAGGCCTTTTCAACCTCGCTGGAAGGAAATCCGGCTTGGGCAAGCTCATCGCGCAGGTCATTATGATCTGCAGGGGGAGCCTGTTCACCGTCCATGTAGTTCTCGTAGAGGTAGATCAGGATGTCGACCACGTTTTCGTTCATGCGCTCTCTCTCCCACAGTTGCGGGAATTACGATTTTTCGGTGCGGCAATAGTACCCGCCGGGTGCGGATGATACATATTCTTCCAGTTCGAGCAACAGCAGCATGGACGAAACTGCTTCTGGGGTCAAACCCGTCGTAGCGATCAGGGCATCGGCAGAGATGGGGTCATAGCCCATGGAATCCAATAATTCACGGTAGTCAGGGTCGAGCTGAAAGCCGGGGTTCTCACTCTCAAGTGTGTGGGTCGGTGCGGGAATCGCCATCGTGCCAAGCAGTGAGGATAACTCGTCAACGATGTCCTGGCCGGTCTCCACCAGCTTTGCACCCTGGCGAATCAGGGCATGGCAGCCGCGGGCCTGAGGGTTGTGGATAGAGCCGGGGATGGCGAAAACCTCACGATCCTGCTCCACTGCGAGCCGGGCGGTGATTAGGGAGCCGCTCTGTAGAGCGGCCTCCACCACCAGGGTGCCTACAGACAGACCGCTGATAATCCGGTTGCGGCGGGGGAAGTTCTCCGGTCTGGGTGGGGTCCCCGGCGGGAATTCGGAGACAAGAACCCCCTTTTCGGCGATTTTGTGCGCCAGGTCACGGTGACTGGCCGGGTAGACGCGGTCAAGTCCCGTGCCGGTGACTGCGATAGTGGCGCCCTGTTGCAGTGCGCCCTCATGGGCAGCGCCATCGATTCCTACCGCCAGGCCGCTGGTGATCGTGATGCCTGCACCGGCAAGATAGGCAGCAAAGTTGCGGGCGTTGCTGAGACCGGTGGGAGAGGGGTTCCTGCTGCCGACAATAGCGAGTTGCGGCTGGCAGAGGTGTGCCGGATCACCATGCACAAACAGCAGAGGCGGTGGATCAGCGATCGCGGCCAGCAGCTGTGGATAGCCTGTTTCCGTCAGTGTCAGCAGGTGGTTATCCGGCTGGCCCAGCCACTCCAGGGATAGCTGTATGCCATTGAGATTTCCGGCAAAGAGGTAGTCGATACTCTTTTGCTGCAGGCCGAGATCCCGCAGCTCGGCGCGTGTCGCAGCGAGGATTTTTTCAGGCGAGCCAAAATGGTGTAACAGTTTGAGATAGGTGCGACAGCCGATCCCCGGCGTCTGATGGATAAGCAGCCAGGGAACCGGGGCAGCCCGTGGGCTGCTTGCTTTGTCATCCATGACAATTCCTTTCCTCGGTGGTGATTGGGCCGATATCAGCCTTCAGGTGAACGCACCCAGTCCAGCACATGAAGGGGTTGGGTGGCATGCATGATCAAGGCGAAGCTGACGCGCTCAAAGGTCCGGAAGACCATCAGCAAGCCGGCCTCTTCCAGCGGCAGCTTGACGGTCTTGCCGCCGCCGGCGACCACATCCCGGATCATCTCTCCACCTTGGAAGATCTTCATGACATGCCCCGGCTCCAGGCCATCGCTATCTCCTCTGTTGAGCACGACCACATTATATTGACCAATCTGGGAGACGCCGTTGATTACTGAGATGATTCGGCCCTCCAGATTCGCCTTGGCTGCCCTTGGCTGAAAGCTGTTAAGTGGCACGCCTTTGGTAACTGGCAACAGTCGGTCGCCGATCACCGACTCCATGGTGGTGGAAACCAGCTCAAGTTTGGCGGGGTCGCCGGTGCGTTGCAGATCGGCGGCGCCGATGTAGGCGGCTTCGTAACCGAGCAGTTCGTCCGTCTCCGGATCCTTATAGGGTTTGCCAGGACGGATAACCTCGTATCTGAGTGGGTTTTCAGACTCGATGGAGCGGGCGTAGAATCGGATGCCGGCGCCGCCGACGATATGATCATCGAGGAAGTGGACCACATAGGGCGCCATTTCCATCTCCTCTTTCTCCATCACATAGGGGCGAGTCAGGAACGGGGCGATGGCGTCGATGGGGATCATCGGGATTGCCGTGTCCAGAGCGGTGGACCGGATCCTGGGGGAGAGTTTGAGATGTTGGGAGCCCCGCTGCAGGCTCAGTATTGGCCTGCCATCCCTATAGGTGAGGACAATCCGGTCGCCAGGATAGATCAGATGGGGGTTGGCGATCTGGGGATTGACATACCACACGTCCGGCCACAGCCAGGGCTCGCGCAGGAAGCGGGCTGAAATATCCCACAGGGTATCGCCCTTCACCACTTCATGACTTTCCGGGTGCGCTGGGTTTAACTCCACGGCCGCAACGGTCAAGATCTGGCCGGAGATGAGAAGGCCGAGGATGACTCCCAGCAGTTTGTGGCTAAAATAAGGCATGATGATTCCTTTGGCTGAGATCCGAATCCGGTAGACTGTAAAAGGTTATTTGTTCCCGGAAATTGCCCACAGATTCCAATATGATCATAATGTTAGCGCAATTTCTTGCAACTGTTCTATAACTGGGTCTCGAAAAACCGCTCCAATAAGAGGTTTCGGCCGGTAAGATGGAAACTTGATAATCACACAGTGCCATGTTTATCGGCCTGTGTCTGTAAGCGACTGAATAACTTTTTACGCCGGGCATGATCCCTGCAGATTCTGGAAAACCAATGGCCATTCTCGACATACTCCGCTTCCCCGATCCCCGACTGCGCAACAAGGCCAAGCCCGTGCCGGAAGTGGATGACTCCGTTCGCCGCTTGGTGGATGACATGTTCGAAACCATGTATGAAGCCCCCGGAATCGGTTTGGCGGCCACCCAGGTCAATGCGGCGAAACGGGTGGTGGTGATCGACATCTCGGAAGAGAAGAATGAGCCGCTCTGTCTGATCAACCCGGAAATACTTGCACGCGAGGGAGAAGAGAAGATGGATGAAGGCTGCCTTTCCGTGCCGGGTATCTATGAGCCGGTGACCCGTGCTGCCTGGGTGCGGTTCCGGGCACAGAATCGCGACGGCGAAACCTTTGAGATGGAGAGTGACGACCTGTTGGCGGTTTGCGTTCAACACGAGATTGATCATCTGGACGGCAAGCTGTTTGTCGATTACCTCTCCAGTCTCAAGCGCCAGCGCATCCGCAAACGGCTTGAGAAGGAGAGTCGCCAAAAGGCGGTGGATGCAGACGGCTCACATCATGTGATCTGAACCGCTGCCCATTGGTCCAGATAATATTTATCCGCCATCATCCCGGCTGCTGAGACGCTGTTCTCAAAGTGGCCGGTTGTATGGCGATGGGAAATAACTCAGGAACAAAATGATGACAGATGCCCTGAAGATCATCTTTGCAGGCACCCCGGAGTTTGCAGCCGAGGCGCTACAGGCGTTGTTGCAGACCGAGCACCAGATAGTGGCAGTCTATACTCAGCCCGATCGACCTGCGGGTCGCGGGCGTAAGTTGATGGCAAGCCCGGTAAAACAACTGGCCCTTGAACACGGGATCGAGGTACGCCAGCCCAAGAGTCTCAAGGGCGAAGCGGAACAGTCCGAACTGGCTGATCTGCGGGTGGATCTGATGGTCGTGGTGGCCTACGGCCTGCTGCTACCCCAGGCAGTGCTGGATGCGCCACGACTTGGTTGTATCAACATCCATGCCTCCCTGCTGCCGCGCTGGCGTGGCGCAGCGCCGATTCAGCGCGCAATTTTGGCCGGCGACAGCGAGTCGGGGGTCACCATTATGCAGATGGAGGCGGGGCTCGATACCGGGCCCATGCTGCACATCCAACGATGTCCGATCACGGAGAGCGATACCGGCGGAACCCTGCATGACCGGCTGGCTGGGTTGGGTGCGGAGGCGCTGCTAGCGGTGCTGCCTGGACTTGTCGACGGGAGTGTTGAGGCAGAGCTTCAGGATGACAGCCATTCGAACTACGCAAAAAAACTCGACAAGCAGGAGGCGCGTCTCGACTGGACGCAATCCGGGAAACAGATCGATCGGCAGGTGCGGGCCTTCAACCCCTGGCCGGTTGCCCAGGCTGATTTCAACGGCAAGGTGATGCGGATCTGGGAGTGTGAGTCTCTGGATGGCGATACTCAGGCTGAGCCGGGAACCATCGTCGCCAGCGGACGGGAGGGTTTCGATGTCGTCACAGGGAAGGGCCTGTTACGCATTAAAAAACTTCAGATGCCGGGCAAGCGTGCCATGAGTGCCGCCGACTTTCTCAACGCACATCGGGTCGATGGCATGGTGTTGGGCTAAGAATGGCAAAAAAACATGATTCACGGGCGGTCGCCGCCAGAATCCTCAAGGAGGTGCTGGGGGGACACTCCCTGTCGGAGGCAAGCGCACGTCTGCTGCCACAACTGGAGGATCCCAAGGACCGGGGCCTGGCCCAGGAGCTTTGCTATGGGGTGATGCGTTGGCATCCTCAGCTCGAAGCGCTGACCCGGCAGTTGTTGAAGAAACCGCTGAAACCGAAGGATCTCGACATTCAGGCACTGCTTTTCATCGGCCTCTACCAGTTGCTGCATCTGCGGGTGGCGGATCACGCGGCGGTGCATGAGAGTGCCGGTGCAGCGGAACGCCTGGGCAAGCGCTGGGCCGTAGGCTTGGTCAACGGTGTGCTGCGGGCTTTTCAGCGGCAACAGCAGGCGTTACTGGTAAAGGTCGATGCTGATCCCGCAGTGCGTTACCGCATGCCGGCGTGGTTGCTGCAACGCATTCAACAACACTGGCCGCAAAACTGGCAGGAGACCGTTGAGGCCCTCAACAGTCGGCCGCCCATGAGCCTGCGGGTTAACCAGCAGCTCGGTAGCCGTGACGACTATCTGCAGAAACTTGCGGATAATGGGGTCGGGGCTCAGATTATCGAAGCCACCCGTTCGGGGATTGTGCTCGATCAGCCGCTCGATGTGGGCAGTTTGCCTGGTTTCGACGATGGTCTGGTTTCGGTGCAGGATGGCGGTGCCCAATTGGCGGCGGAACTGCTGGGTCCCAAACCCGGAGAGATGGTGCTCGATGCCTGCGCCGCACCCGGCGGCAAGAGCGGGCATCTGCTCGAATTGGCGCAAGGGTTGCATCTGACTGCCCTCGATGTGGATGGGCGACGCCTGCTGAGGGTGCAGGAAAATCTTGAGCGGCTGGGACTTTCTGCTACCCTGGCCGAAGGTGACGCTGCGGCGCCGTCCGGAGAGTGGTCAGCGCAGACATACGACCGAATCCTGCTCGATGTGCCCTGTTCCGCCACCGGCGTCATTCGCCGCCATCCCGATATCAAGTTTCTGCGCCGGGAGGGGGATATTGCGCCACTGGCTGCGTTGCAGCGGTCTATCCTGACGGCTATCTGGCCACTGCTCAAGCCGGGTGGCCATCTGCTCTATGCGACCTGTTCTATCCTGCCGGAGGAGAACGAGCAGCAGGTCACCGCTTTTCTGGCGGCAGAGGAGAGCGCCAGAGAGTGCGGGATTGATGCGCCATGGGGTGAAGCCTGTGCCCCGGGACGTCAGATCAGACCGGGCGACTCCTCCATGGACGGTTTCTACTACGCCTGTCTGGAGAAGAGGGAGAAATGAGCGGGGCACTCCGTCTATTGCTGTTTTTCCTCCTGCTCTCTTTGGGAACGTCAGCCTGGTCTGCCGACTTTACGGTCAAGGAGGTACAGATAGAGTTACAGGGCAAGCGTTACCTGATGAGTGCCCAAATCGATTTTCAATTGAGCGAGCAGGCGCTGGAGGCACTCAGTAATGGAGTGCCGCTGACGCTGGAGGTACATCTCATCGTAGAGAAGACCTGGCACCGGTTTTGGGAGCCGCTGCCCTATGAAGGTTATCTGCGCTACCAGATCCGGTTTTTGGCGTTGACCGGACTCTACCGGGTGGTGGATCTGCAGAGTGGTGAGGAGCAGAGTTTCGTCACCCGTGATGCAGCACTGCGGGCGTTGGGAGAGATCGATGAGTTGGCGCTGGTGATGCAGGCTGAGTTGATAAATGGTGAGTCCTATCAACTGCGGTTGCGGGCAGGGTTGGATATCGAATCCCTGCCGCTGCCGTTGCGCCCCCTGGCCTATCTCGGCACAGGCTGGAAACTGACAACCGGGTGGACCCAATGGCCTCTACAACCCTGAAATCAATGCGTCTGGGCGGTCTGTCAGTGGCGCTGCTGCTGCTGCTGGTGTTGGTGTCGCTGCATTTGATGAGCAGCGCGGTGCAGAATTCCGCTGAACTGAGTCGTTATTTCGTGCCTCTGCTGGTGGTCTCCATCACCGGCATGTTCATCCTGCTCGGGCTGATTTTTTACAACAGTATCCGCCTGATAAGACAATATGTGCGGCAGCGGGCGGGATCCCGCCTGACCCTGCGCATGGTGGCGCTGTTCAGCGTTATCTCGCTGGGGCCTGTCGGGGTGGTCTACTACTACTCCTTCGGTTTTCTCCAGGCGGGCATCGACAGCTGGTTCGATGTGGATATCGACCGGGCGATGGAGGATGCCCGTGAGTTGGGCCAGTCCGCGTTGGGCCTGAATCAGCGGCTGCTGCTTAAATACACCGAGCAGTTGTTGAGCAGTATCGATGATCAGTCGGAGTCGGCCCTATCCCTGGCGATTGCCGAACTGCGGCAGCAGTCAGGGGCAGTGGAGCTGGTCCTCACCGACCCGGGTGGACAGATCATCGCCTACGCCAATGTGGACCCGACCGTGCTGGCGCCGGGTGTCCCTGACAGTGAGATCCGCCAGCAGTTGCGCACGGGTAATGATTATGTGGGTTTGGAGCACGGCAAGGATGAACTGATGATTCGGGTAGCGGTGCGGGATCCGTTGAGCCGGCCTTTTATCCTGCAGGGACTCTACCCGACATCAACCCGCATCAGCGGGCTTTCGGAGAAACTGGAGCTGGCCTATAACCGGTACAAGGAGTTGGGGTTTCTGCGGCAGTCGTTGAAGTGGAACTTCTCTCTGACCCTGTCGCTGGTGCTGCTGTTTGGTGTTTTGTCTGCGATCTGGGCCGCCTTCTTCACCGCGCGTCGCATGGTGGCGCCTATCGCTAATATTGCGGCGGGCACCCGGGCGGTAGCGGAAGGTGACTACGATCGTCAGCTGCCGGTGCCGCGCCGGGCTGACGAACTGGCCTTTCTGGTCGCCTCGTTCAACGCCATGACCCGTCGCATCGCTCAGGCCAGGGATCAGGCGGATCGCAGTCAGCGCGAGGTGGAAGGGCAGCGTGCCTACCTGGAAACTGTGCTTGGCAGCCTCTCCTCCGGTGTGTTGACCTTTGATGCCACGCGTAATCTACAGACTGCCAACCCGGCTGCGGGAAAGATCCTGGGGAGCGATCTTGGCAGCCTGATTGGGGCGCAGTTGCAGGAGCTGGCGCTGGGATCCCCCGTGCTGCGCCAGTTTGTGGAGATCCTGCAGACACCGCTATTGAATCCGAACGAAGAGTGGAAGGGTGAGGTGACGCTCTTCGGCGGTGAAGGGAGAAAGGTTTTGATCTGCAGGAGCACGCCCTTTGCGCAACCCAATGGACGCAACGGGCATATCATCCTGTTCGATGATGTCACCGCCCTGATCCGCGCTCAGCGGGATGCGGCCTGGGGTGAAGTGGCGCGTCGCCTTGCCCATGAGATCAAGAACCCGTTGACGCCGATCCAGCTCTCGGCGGAACGCCTGCGGCACAAATATCTTCACACCATGCCGGAGCAGGATGCCAGGGTACTGGACCGTGCAACCCACACCATCGTGCAGCAGGTGGAGGCGATGAAGGAGATGGTCAATGATTTCTCTGAATATGCGCGCCCCCCCCAGATGCAGGCCAAACCGTTGCAGGCCGATAGGCTGATCAGCGAGGTGGTGGATCTCTACAGGGGTATCGATAAAGAGGTCTGTCTCGATGTCTCTTTGCAGGCTGGTACCAGTCAGATTGAAGCGGATTCCCTGCGGCTGCGCCAGGTGGTGCATAATCTGGTGAAAAATGCCCAAGAGGCGGTTGCCGGCCAGGATAATGGTTGTGTATCGGTTTCCACTCAGATCATTGAGCGGGCAGACCATGCCTTTTTTGAGATGCGGGTGCAGGACAACGGACCCGGTTTCAGTGAAGAGATGCTGCAACATCTGTTTGAACCCTATGTAACCTCAAAGCCAAAGGGTACCGGTTTGGGGCTGGCGATCGTAAAGAAGATTGTGGAGGAGCATGGCGGTATCATCTGGGCCGAGAACTGTTCAGACGGTGCCTGTCTGACCCTACAGCTGCCCGTGCTATGTGGTACGGAGGAAGAAGAATAATGAGTGCATCCCATATCCTGGTGGTGGATGACGAGCCTGATATCCGCAATCTCGTCAAAGAGATCCTGGAGGATGAAGGCCACGAAGTGGTGGTCGCTGAGAACGGTGCAACCGCCCGTCAGGCCCTGCGGGATCGTCGCCCAGACCTTGTGCTGCTCGACATCTGGATGCCGGACGTGGACGGCATCACCCTGCTGAAAGAGTGGGGTGAGGATGAGGGCCTGCCCTGCCCGATTATTATGATGTCGGGTCACGGCACGGTGGAGACGGCGGTGGAGGCAACCCGACTTGGGGCCTATGATTTTCTTGAGAAACCCCTCTCCCTTGCCAAGCTGCTGTTGACGGTGGATCGTTCCCTCGAGGCCGAGCAGCTGAAGCAGGAGAATGTGGGGCTGCGCCGCCACTCCATGCCGGTACATGAGCCGACCGGCAAGAGCCCGATGATGCAGCGGCTGAAGGAGCAGGTGAAGCGGATCGCCCAGCACGATACCTGGGTGCTGATCACCGGTGAACCCGGCAGCGGTCGGGAGACGCTGGCCCGGTATCTCCATATGCAGAGCGTGCGTCGGGACCGCCCATTCGTCGATGTGGCGGTGAGTTCTATCGCCAGCGAAAATTCTGCCAGGGAGTTGTTCGGCAGCGAGGAGGGGGGGCGTATCCACTATGGCCGCCTGGAGCAGGCTGCCGGTGGTACGCTGTTTCTGGATGAGGTGGCGGATATGGATCTTGAGGCCCAGTCCCAACTGTTGGGCGCGCTGGATACCGGCGCCTTTCTGCGGGTGGGTGGCACCGACCCGGTGAGCATCGATGTGCGCATCATCGCCGCAACCCACAAAAACCTCGAAGAGTCGGTGCAGAGTGGGGATTTTCGGGAAGACCTGTTCTATCATCTGAACGTAGTGCCACTGCGTGTGCCTCCCCTGCGGGAGCACCCGGAGGATGTGCCTGACTTGCTTAACTTCTACGTCGATCATTTTGTCGCACATGAAAAGCTGCCCTACCGGCGTTTCAATGTGGGGGCACAGAATTTTCTGCGCAACCACCCCTGGTACGGCAATGTACGAGAGCTTAAAAATCTGGTGCAGCGACTGCTGATTCTCGGTGCGGGAGACGAGGTCTCACAGGATGAAGTCGAGGCGGCGCTGGGAGCGCCTGAGCTCAGAAGCGGCGATGGTGGGGGCGATGTGGTCTCCTTCGATCTGCCGTTGAGGCAGGCCAGGGAGCAGTTTGAAAAGGCCTATCTGGAATACCAGTTGCACAAACACGAAGGCAATATTTCCCGTATGGCAAAGGATGTGGGGATGGAGCGTACCCATCTCTATCGTAAGTTGCGTTCACTGGAAATCGAGATAAAGGACCGGCGCTAGTCTTTTCACTGTTGGAATCCAAATAATGAAAATTATCATCCTTGGTGCCGGGCAGGTGGGGCGCTCGGTCGCCAATGCCCTGGTGCATGAGGACAACGACATTACGGTGGTGGATCAGAACAACGACCTGCTGCTGGAGCTGCAGGACCGGCTGGATCTTGGGATTCTGCAGGGGCATGCCGGGCAGCCTGATGTATTGCTTCGTGCCGGGGCCGAGGATGCCGATATGATCCTGGCGGTGACCAACAGTGATGAGACCAATATGGTTGCCTGCCAGGTTGCCTACACCCTGTTCCACACGCCCATGAAGATCGCCCGGGTCCGGTCACAGGCTTATCTCGACTATCCTGAGATCTTTGCCAAAAAGTCATTTCCGGTTGATGTGCTGATCAGTCCGGAGCAGTTGGTCACAGAATACATTCTGCGCCTGGTAGAGTACCCCGGCGCCCTGCAGGTGCTCGATTTCGCGGGGGGACGTGTTCGCCTGGTAGCGGTCAAGGCTTACTATGACGGCCCTTTAGTCGGGTATAAGCTCCGCACACTCTATGATCATATCCCGAACACTGATGCCCGCGTGGCGGCGATCTATCGGGAAGGTGAGGTCATCCAGCCGATGGGCGATACGGTGATCGAGGCGGATGACGAGGTTTTTTTCATCGCAGCCACAGAGAATATTCGTGCGGTGATGAGTGAGTTGCGCAAGCAGGAGAAGCGATACAAACGGCTGATCTTTGCCGGTGCCGGAAATATCGGCAGGCGGCTGGCACAGTCCCTTGAATCGAAATACCGGGTCAAACTCATCGAATCCGACCAGGATCGGGCGCGTGAGATCGCGGAGCGCCTCGACAAGACAATCGTACTGCACGGCGATGCGGCGGACGAGGATCTGCTGCTGGAGGAGAACATTGAGAATACGGATGTTTTCTGCGCAGTCACCAACGACGATGAGGCCAATATTCTTTCTGCGATGCTGGCCAAGCGGCTCGGCGCCGGCAAGGTGATGGCGCTGATCAATCGGGCAGCCTATGTGGATCTGGTGCAGAGTGGTCCCATCGATATCGCCATCTCACCGGAACTGGCTACAATCGGCAGTCTCCTGACCCATGTGCGGCGGGGTGATGTCGTGGTAGTACACTCTCTGCGGCGGGGTGCTGCCGAGGCTATAGAGGCGGTGGCTCACGGTGATCGGGGTTCTTCCAAGGTAGTGGGGCGCACCATCGATGAGATCAAATTGCCCAAAGGGGCCAGCATCGGCGCAGTGGTGCGGGGTGAAGAAGTGCTGATTGCTCACCACGATACCGCCATCGAGAGCGGTGACCACGTAATTCTCTTTCTGGTTGATAAACGGCAAATCAGGGATGTGGAGAAGCTGTTCCAGGTTGGGGTCATTTTTCTTTAGAGAAAAAGTGAAAGGACAAAGACAGTGGTGATTACATTACAGCCCAATGGCAGGCATCGTGTTCAGAAGCTTGCTCAAGATGGTTTTCCTTTAACCTTTAACCTTTAACCTTTCTTTCATGCACTTCTCCGTCGTCCAACGCATTCTCGGTGTCCTGCTCATGCTCTTTAGCCTGACCATGCTGCCGCCGATGCTGGCGTCGCTCTGGTTTGGCGATGGGGAGCTGATTGGTTTCACCGATGGTTTTATCCTGACCTTGGGGTTGGGGTTGGCAATTTGGGCGCCGGTACGCAGTCGGCATCAGGAGTTGCGGGTCAGGGACGGCTTCCTGGTGGTGGTGATGTTTTGGACCGTATTGGGCTTGACCGGCGCCTTGCCCTTCATGCTCTCAGAAAGTGCGGACATGACGATAACCGATGCGATATTTGAGTCGGTATCCGGGCTTACCACTACTGGGGCAACAGTGATCATCGGGATCGATTACCTGCCTCCGTCGATCCTCTATTACCGGCAGCAACTGCAGTGGCTTGGCGGCATGGGTATCATCGTCCTGGCGGTGGCAGTGTTGCCGATGCTGGGCATTGGCGGCATGCAGCTCTATCGTGCTGAGACGCCGGGGCCGATGAAGGATAGTAAGCTGACGCCACGCATCACCGAGACGGCAAAGGCGCTCTGGTATATCTATCTTGGACTCACTGTCAGTTGTGCCCTGGCCTATTGGGGGGCGGGTATGACGCCCTTTGACGCGCTGGGCCATGCTTTTTCGACGGTGGCGATTGGCGGTTTTTCAACCCATGACGCAAGCATAGGGTATTTTGACAGTACTCTGATAGAGATGATTGCAGTCGTCTTCATGGTGCTCTCCGGGGTTAATTTTGCCCTCCATTTTCTCGTCGTCCGGCGCAGGTCGCTGAGTATCTATCTGGGGGATTCCGAATTTCGACTCTATATCGCAACGCTTGGGTTGGTCACCCTGATGGTTGTTGTTGCGCTCTATGGCATGGGCATCTACTCCGATTGGAGTGAGGCGTTTACCCAGGGGCTGTTTCAGGCGGTCTCCATAGGCACAACCACCGGATTTACCACAACTGACTACTCACTTTGGCCCGGCGTGATTTCGATTCTGCTGCTCTTTACCAGTTTTATTGGTGGTTGTGCCGGTTCCACTGGCGGGGGTATCAAGGTGATTCGCTTTCTGCTGCTGATCAAACAGGGGATGCGGGAGATCAACCGCCTGATCCACCCCAGTGCCCAGATTCCCATCCGGGTCGGAGACAAGACCATCCCCAGGCGGGTCGTTGAGGCGGTGTGGGGCTTTTTCGCCCTCTATGTGGCTAGTTTTACCGTCATGTACATGGCATTGGCATTCACCGGGCTGGACCTGATGACTGCCTTCTCTGCGGTGGGTGCGAGTATCAATAACCTGGGGCCGGGACTTGCCGGTGTTGGCGCCAACTATGCGAGTCTGAATGACACGGCAAAACTGATCCTCTGCTTCGCGATGCTTCTTGGTCGTTTGGAGATCTTTACTTTGCTGGTGCTGCTGACCCCTGCCTTCTGGCGCAAATAGCGTGGGTCAAACCGTTTTAGGGGTTTTGGTTCTTGTTCTGCGATCCAGGATGTCGGTGGAATTTATTTCCAGTAAAAACAAATAGTTGAGGTTATTGCGAGCCAATGGAGACTATTTTTTCATCAGTTTTGAACTATCTTTGAAGATACCGGTCTTATTTTACAAGTCGCGACGACTGATAGGGCTGCTTCCCTCCCTTGGCGGCCCGCCCTTCCCGGTGACCCCATCCGGGAAGATCGACCCCGGACGCCTTTCCCCTTTAGGTGCTCGGGGTCTTCTTTTTTGCCCTGTTGATTTCCTATCACGAACTTCTTTGGGCTTATTTCGTTTCGTCCTGGTCCAGGTCAAACCAAATGTCGAGTAGGTGATGTACTTCGGTAACACCCTGGCGTTTTGGGGATGAAAAGAGCTGCACCGTAATCTCAGGGTACTCTTTCAGAGTTTCCCTGACCTTCAAGAGTGCGCTGTTGGCTGCTCCCCGTTTCAGCTTGTCCGCTTTCGTCAGCAGGATGTGAGTGGGAAGGCCCTGGTGGGTGTTCCATTCCAGCATCTGCCGGTCAAAATCCTTTAACGGGTGGCGAACATCCATTAACAATATCAGGCCGCGCAGAGACTGCCGCTGTGCCAGATAGTCTGCGAGTGCCCCCTGCCACTGGCGTTTTACCGCCTCCGCTACTTTTGCGTAGCCGTATCCCGGCAGGTCGACGAGACGCCTGCTTTCATCCAGTGAAAAGAAGTTCAGCAGTTGGGTTCGCCCTGGAGTTTTGCTGGTGCGCGCCAGGCTTTTTTGTTGACATAGAGCATTGAGGGCGCTGGATTTTCCGGCATTTGAGCGGCCGGCAAATGCCACTTCGATACCTGTGTCGGTGGGGCTTTGAGAGAGCTTGGCCGCGCTGGTGAGAAACTGTGCGCGGTGGTAGAAGGGATTCATATACCTAGTGCTTTATCAATGTAATGATTGCGGATTCAGCCAGGATGTAGGGTGCGCATGGCGCACCCTACGCATCCTAATTTTATTTATTGAATGACCCCTGGATCAACTGCCCCAAAGACGCTTGATCCAGGATTTTTTGTTCAATTTAGGACTGGCGCCGGCGGCAAGAAAGAACCCGGTGTACTGCATGTCCTCTTCCATAATGTGCTTTGTGAGCCAGGTCTTGAGAAAATGCAACAATTCGAAACCGATGGCGGTTTTGCCTGACTCGACTTTTTGTATGAGTTCGACAACGTGGCCGAGCAACTCTTCATGGATCTCTTTGTGCTCTTCATAGCCAGGGTAGTTGAGAATGCGCATCAGACTCTCTTCCACGGCAAAGTGTATACGGGTGTAGTCCGCGAGTTCTGCGAGAATGCCTTTAACGGCATCGCTGCCATGGCGCTCGTGGATTGCCTGATGCATGCGGTTTATCAGATCCACCAGAATTTTGTGCTGTTCGTCGATCTCTTCGATTCCAACACTTAGCGAATCTGACCACTCTACAAAAGCACCCATGGCGTATCTCCTCGGGTTGGCAAATCGTTCATAAGATGCATGTAAGAAATATAAAGAATACCCATGCTATTTTACATTATTTTGCATTCGTTAATATGATCGTAGTTACTCAGAACGCTTCCAGTGTCCCGATTTGCCGCCGGCTTTTTCCAACAGCCGCACCTGATTGATAGTCATGCCGCGATCTACAGCCTTACACATATCATAGATGGTCAATAGCGCTACCTGGGTTGCACAGAGTGCTTCCATTTCGACGCCGGTCTGACCACGGGTCTCTACCTTGCTTTGGCAGTAGACACTGTTGCCGTCTGGCTCAGGGATAAGATCGATATTGACCTTGGTCAGTGCCAGTGGGTGGCAGAGAGGTACCAGATCCGCGGTCTTTTTGGCGGCCATGATGCCGGCTACCCTGGCGATACCAAGCACATCGCCCTTTTTATGCCCTCCCTGCATGATCAGTTGGAGGGTGTCAGGCTCCATTTGGATGCGTCCTTCAGTGACGGCTACGCGGCGGGTAACGGTTTTATCACCCACATCGACCATATGAGCCTCGCCGATAGCATTGAAGTGGGTGAGTTCAGACATGTGTTTGCTACTCATCGTCCTCGTGTTCTATCTTCTTCGAGATCTCACGGACCTCAAACTGCATGCTTTCAAGATCGGCCATGACGTAGGTGGCTGCGGATTTTCCGACGCCACCGATAGTGCCGGGGTTGACCAGTAGGGTCTTGCCGCCCTTGATGTTGGGCAGATCTTCAAATTTGACTTTGTGGCTGTGGCCACAGCAGACCAGATCCCAGTTGCCGGTTGCGGCCATTGCACGCGCATAATGGGGGTAGTGCACCAGAAAGATGCGTTTTCCCGCGAGTTCCACCCCGGCATCCATACCGTGATATTCAATCACGCTATCCTCATGATTGGTGAGACGCCCCAGAGTATAGAGGTCGCCTGTATTGTTGCCATGAATGACGTGTACCGGCAAACGGTGTTTATTCAGGCATTTCAGTGTGCTGGGTGCGACAACATCACCACAATGCAGGACGGCTTCGGCACCCAGCGACTTGGCCTCGGCAACCGCAGCGTCGAGCAGGGGGATATGGTCATGGCTGTCGGATAAAATGCAGATCTTCATGGATTTTGGTTGCTTTGGAGAGGGCAGGCCATTATAGCCCGTTCACCCCGTTAGAAATTGGGTTTTTCAGGGGCATCCTGGAACATCTTGACGCTCGATAGAATCTCATCCTTCGCTTCATCGATTCCGTACCAACCGTCAACGCGCACCCATTTCCCTTCGTCGAGGTCTTTGTAGTGTTCAAAGAAGTGGGAGATGCGGTTGAGTACATCTCCGGCTAAATCCCGGAAGCTCTGCACATGGCGGTAGGATTTGCAGGACTTGTCGATCGGCACAGCAAGAATCTTGGCATCATCGCCTGACTCATCCTTCATCTTTAGCACACCGACAGGGCGGCAGGAGATGACGGATCCGGGAATCAAGGGGTATGGGGTAAGCACCAGTACATCGACCGGGTCGCCGTCCGGTGAGAGCGTGTGGGGTACATAACCGTAGTTACAGGGGTAGTGCATTGCGGTGGACATGAAACGGTCGACGAACATAGCACCGGTTTCCTTATCCAGCTCATATTTGACGGGATCTGAATGGGCTGGAATCTCAATGATGACATTGATTTCATTGGGTACATTGTTGCCGGAACTGACTCTGTCCAGATTCATAAATTGCTACCTTTATGGGCGCAAAAGGCCGGATAGATACCGGCTTGGTGTGTAAAACGTATTTTTTTATTGGTGGCACCGACCTGAAAGATCGATCTTATGCCAGGCAATTTCGGGCTAGGTTAAGGGTATGTGCGGCGGGTGTCCAGTTTGTTTGGCATTTCCCTTTTTTATGGCGTGGGAAATTTTTTTTGGGGATGTCTGGTTGTAGGCTAATAATGAACCCAACAAAAAAGGGGAGCCAAAGCCCCCCTTTTCAATCAAACCAAAGGTCTGAAATTACAGCAGCGGTACGATCAGCAGCGCAACGATGTTGATGATCTTGATCAACGGGTTGACGGCAGGACCGGCGGTGTCTTTGTAGGGGTCGCCTACGGTGTCACCAGTGACGGCCGCTTTATGTGCATCGGAGCCTTTGCCGCCGAAATTGCCATCCTCGATGTATTTCTTGGCGTTGTCCCACGCACCACCACCGGTGGTCATGGAGATGGCCACGAAGAGGCCGGTGACGATGGTGCCGATCAGCAAACCGCCCAGTGCCTGTGCACCGAGGGTCAGACCAACGATCACCGGTACCGCAATCGGCAGCAGTGAAGGGATGATCATCTCCTTGATGGCGGCCTTGGTCAGCATGTCCACAGCCTTTGAATAGTCAGGCTTTTCGCTGTGATCCATGATGCCGGGCATCTCGCGGAACTGGCGGCGAACCTCGTTGACGATGCCGCCGGCAGCGCGGCCAACGGCTTCCATCGCCATGGCGCCGAACAGGAAGGGCACCAGACCGCCGATCAGTAGGCCGATCAGCACCATGTGGTTGGAGAGGTCGAAGGTGACATGAGTACCCAGGTGGGTGTCGAGGCTGTGAGTGTAGTCGGCGAACAGCACAAGGGCGGCCAGACCGGCGGAGCCGATGGCGTAACCTTTGGTCACTGCCTTGGTGGTGTTGCCCACGGCATCCAGAGGATCGGTGATGTTGCGGATCTTCTCGTCCAGTTCAGCCATCTCGGCAATACCACCGGCGTTGTCGGTGATGGGGCCGTAGGCGTCCAGGGCGACGATGATGCCGGTCATGGAGAGCATGGAGGTGGCGGCGATGGCGATGCCGTAGAGGCCTGCCAGATCGTAGGCACCCCAGATGGAGGCACAGACTGCCAGTACAGGCGCGGCGGTGGACTTCATGGAGACACCCAGACCAGCGATAACATTGGTGCCGTCACCGGTGGTGGAGGCCTCGGCGATGTGCTTGACCGGGGCGTACTCGGTGGCAGTGTAGTACTCGGTGATCACCACCATCACGGCAGTCAGAACCAAACCGATCATGGCAGAGCCAAACAGGGCCATGGCAGGGTTGGAGACGGTTGTCTCGCCTACCTTGATAACCGCGTCGGCCATCATGTAGTCGGTGACGAAGTAGAAGGCTACCGCAGCGATGATGCCGGCGACTGCCAGCCCCTTGTAGAGGGCAATCATGATCTTGGTGTCGCCCTCTTTTGCCTGGACGAAGTAGGTGCCGATCACGGAGGCGATAATGGAAACGCCGCCGAGTACCAGTGGGTAGGTGATTGCAGCGCCACCGGAGACCAACAGACTGCCAAGCAGCATGGTGGCGACCACGGTTACCGCGTAGGTCTCGAACAGGTCAGCTGCCATGCCGGCGCAGTCGCCCACGTTGTCACCGACGTTGTCGGCGATAACCGCGGGATTGCGTGGGTCATCCTCGGGGATGCCTGCCTCAACCTTACCGACGATGTCGGCGCCCACATCCGCACCCTTGGTGAAGATGCCGCCGCCAAGACGGGCGAAGATGGAGATCAGTGAACCACCGAAGGCGAGGCCGACGAGTGCGTGCAGTGCGTCGCCGTCGGAGACGCCCATCTGGTTGAGGATGGCATAGTAACCGGCCACACCCAGCAGACCCAGACCAACCACCAGCATGCCGGTGATGGCGCCGCCGCGGAAAGCGACCTGCAGTGCGGCGTTGATGCCGTGGTTGGCGGCCTCTGCGGTGCGCAGATTGGAACGCACCGAGATGTTCATGCCGATATAACCAGCAGCACCAGAGAAGACTGCGCCAATGGCGAAGCCGATGGCGGTGGTTGTGCCCAAGGCGGCAAAAAGGACCACGAACATGATAGCGCCGACGATGCCGATGGCAGTGTACTGGCGATTAAGGTAGGCGGTGGCGCCTTCCTGTATGGCAGCGGCGATCTCTTTCATTCGGTCGTTGCCTTCCGGCTGCGCCAGAATCCATTTGACGGATACAAATCCATAAGCCAGTGCAGCAGCGGCACAGACCAGACTAAAAATTAGTTCGTTACTCACGTAGGAACCCTCCTCAACGTATTAATAGATCGGATAACAGTTTTTTGGTCGATATTACTTCGGTCGCTGGCTGCGCTTCCCCACGCGCAGACCTACTACTTTCTAATATTCCTAAATACCAAATCTTTGACTCGAATCAAATCAGGCGAAATAAAGAGGGGGCACTGAAACAGCCCCCACAGTGTTTGGCCTTAGATTTCAAATTTTTTCAGCTTTTGCGGCACAGGGGCGCCCTTCATGGTGACATACTTCGGCATGCCGTTGTCGTCATACTCGGGATAGGCCTCGCCCTTGATCAGCGGGTAGAGGTACTCCTTGCATTTGTCTGTGATGCCGAAGCCATCCTCGGAGATGAAATCCATCGGCATCATCTTCTCGACATTAGCGACCTCGCTCAGAGGGGCTTCACCGATGCTCCACTTGTAGGGATTGGAAGATTCACGAACCACAGTCGGCATGATGGAATTCTTGCCTTCCAGCGCCTTTTCGACAGCGGCCTGACCCAGGGCATAGGCTTGCTCGACGTCAGACTCAGAGGCCAGATGACGTGCTGCGCGTTGCAGATAATCGGCAACAGCCCAGTGAAACTTGTGGCCCAAGGCGTCTTTGACCATGTTGGCGACGATCGGGGCGGCACCACCCAACTGGGCGTGACCGAAGGAGTCGCGGGTACCCTGTTCGGCCAGGAAAGTGCCGTCAGGGTAGTGGGCGCCTTCAGAGACGCAGATGGTGCAGTAGCCGTGCTCTTTCACCTTGGCATCGACTGCAGCGATAAATTTCTCCTTGTCGAACTCGATCTCAGGGAACAGAGTGACAACCGGAATGCCGTAGTCCTCGACCAGCGCGCCGGCGGCGGCGATCCAGCCGGCGTGACGACCCATCACCTCGATCACGAAGATCTTGGTGGAAGTGGCGGCCATGGAGCGCACGTCGTAGGAGGCCTCCAGGGTGGAAACGGCGATGTATTTGGCTACGGAACCGAAACCAGGGCAGTTGTCGGTGATCGGCAGGTCGTTGTCCACGGTTTTCGGTACGTGGATGGCCTGAACCGGATAGCCCATCTTCTCGGAGAGCTGGGAGACCTTGTAGCAGGTGTCGGCGGAGTCGCCGCCGCCATTGTAGAAGAAGTAGCCGATGTTATGGGCCTTGAAGATCTCGATCAAACGCTCATATTCACGCTTGCTCTCCTCCAGGCCTTTCAGCTTGAAGCGGCAGGAGCCGAAACCGCCTGAAGGGGTGGTCTTCAGTGCCGCGATATCCTCAGCAGACTCCTGGGCGGTGTCGATCAGATCTTCGGTCAGGGCGCCGATGATGCCGTTGCGGCCGGCGTAGACGTTGGCGATCTTATCGCTGTGCTTGCGGCAGGTCTCGATGACGCCACAGGCGGATGAGTTGATGACTGCGGTCACGCCACCGGACTGGGCGTAGAAAGCATTCTTTGCTGTCATATCTGGCTAACTCCCTAATTTAATAGCGGAAAAAATGGATATTATCTGGAACTTTTATTTCAGGTCGCCCCGCTCTTTGGCCGCATAATCGGCCTGTGTCTGCAGCAGGGAAACGATACATTCGGTCAAATCGTCATATTCATGGACGCCGGTGCCGTACTGCTGATATCCCCGGTAGAAAAATTGGCAGCGGTAGTTACGGTCGCCCGTCTTGAACAGCACGAAGTTGCAGTCTTCCTCGTTCCAGTAGACGACCGGGCAGCTTGTGAGCTCTCTGTCTGAGAGCATTAGGCGTATCTCAGCGTCTGCGAGCTGCAAAGGCACATCACGGTCGTAGCGCTCTTTGAGGGTGGTATCGATGATCCAGCGCTCTGAGTCGGTAATATCTGGAATTTCCGGCATGGGGGGAAGGTCTGCAGTCCGTCAATTAAATCAAGCCCAGAGTCGCAGGGCCACGGGGGTCGAAGCATAATCGATTGCCCCGGATGAGTACATAAACTTCGTTGACTTTAGGGGTATTCTGACATTAGCTTACCCAAGCTGATCAACGGCGGCCAATCCAAAACTTAGATGCAGTCATGGAATTTCCTAATTAGCTGATGGTGTAGGGCATGGGAGAGCGTTTTTTCCGCTTCCTGCAGCGTTCGGGACATGGGTGTTTATCCAAATTTGGCTGCGGGTTGGCCACACATAAAATACCACTAACTAAAGGGGAGTGGCGATGAGAATCGTTCTGCTTGGAGCGCCAGGATCGGGTAAGGGAACCCAGGCCAAAAAGATTGTGGGGAAATACGGGATTCCCCAGATCTCCACTGGGGATCTGCTGCGTGCCGCTGTGGCGGCGGAGTCTGAACTAGGCAGACAGGCCAAGGAGGCAATGGAGTCGGGGCACCTGGTTTCCGATGATATTGTTCTTGCCATGATCCGGGAACGTCTGCAGGCCCAGGATGTGAAGGAGGGATACATTCTTGACGGTTTCCCGCGCAATCTTGAACAGTCCGAGACCCTTGATGCCATGCTCGCTGAGCTGGGTCAGCCTTTGGATCTCGCGATACTCATCCATGTTGAAACCGATGCGCTGATGGAGCGGCTCGTGGGGCGGCGCAATTGCGAGTCCTGCGGTCAGATGTACAACATCTACAGCAATCCCACTGTCGTCGAAGGTGTGTGCGACAAGTGTGGCGGCAAGCTGCATCAGCGGGTGGATGATAACGAAGAGACCATCAGTCATCGGCTGCATGTCTATGACAACCTGACCGTGCCGCTGATCGAGCATTATGATGAGCAGGGCAAGCTACGTCGGATCGAAGGTGCAGGGGAGATCGAAGAGATCTTTGCAAACGTTTGTCAGATTCTGGATGGGGTTGCTGCATCTCCTGCAGTCGAGGCGGAAACGCCGCTGCCGGAAAAGGAAGATGAAGTGATGGAGCCGGAACAGACCGCAGTACCCGAGCTGGAGTTTGAGCCTGGGGTTGTTGTTGTGGTCGAGTCTGAGCCGGTCGCAGTGATGGAGGTGGTTGAGGAGAAAGTGCCTGAGAAAAGCGCGGTGGCCGAAGAGAAGGTTGTCACTAGGAAGAAGGCGCCGGCGAAGAAAAAGGCTTCCGCCAAGAAAAAGGTAGCCGCCAAGAAGAAGGTGTCTAGCAAGAAGAAGGCGACGGCGAAGAAGAAAGCCTCGGCCAAGAAAAAGGTGACCTCAAAGAAGAAAGCATCTACCAAGAAGAAGGCGACGGCGAAGAAGAAAGCCTCCGCCAAGAAAAAGGCGACCTCAAAGAAGAAAGCATCTACCAAGAAGAAGGCGACGGCGAAGAAAAAGGCTTCCGCCAAGAAAAAGGTGACCTCAAAGAAGAAAGCATCTACCAAGAAGAAGGCGACGGCGAAGAAGAAAGCCTCCGCCAAGAAAAAGATAGCCGCCAAGAAGAGGGTGTCTACCAAGAAGAAGGCGACGGCGAAGAAAAAAGCTTCCGCCAAGAAAAAGGTAGCCGCCAAGAAGAGGGTGTCTACCAAGAAGAAGGCGACGGCGAAGAAGAAAGCCTCCGCCAAGAAAAAGATAGCCGCCAAGAAGAAGGTGTCTACCAAGAAGAAGGCGACGGCGAAGAAGAAAGCCTCCGCCAAGAAAAAGGTAGCCGCCAAGAAGAGGGTGTCTACCAAGAAGAAGGCAAGGGCGAAGAAGAAGGTATCCACCAAAAAGAAGGCGACGGCGAAGAAAAAAGCCTCCGTCAGGAAAAACGCGGCCTCAAAGAGGAAGCGGTCTTCCAAAAAGAAAGCAGCTGGGAAGAAGAAAGTCTCTTCCAAGAAGAGGATGGCTAGGAAGAAGAAAGCCTCAGCCAAGAAGAAAACGGTTGGAAAGCGGCGGCGGTAGCCCCGCTCAATCCATTGCCCGATGAGAAAGGGCTCCCTGAAATGGGAGCCCTTTTTTGTGGCGTGCCAAATAGATTCGTCGTGGGAGCGGCGCCTTGCTGCGCTTTACCTATCTACGGAGCCATCGCGGCGGGGCGCAGCTCCCACAATTTTATTTATTACTCCCTCTGGTTTCGGAGGAGATATTTAATCCTTTTTTTCACCTGCCCGCCGGAATTCAGTACCGTGGCATCCAGAGCAGGGTGGGATGTGCCCGGTCTTTTTGAAATGCATCTCTTTGCCGCAGCTTGAACAGATCAGTGTGCCGGGTCCGGTGACCTCGCCGGTGTGGTATCGGGATGCCTCTTTTGCCCGTTCAGCGATCTTGTTCAGCTCCAGCTTGGTCTGATCCGCAACTCGGGAGAACATCTCGATCATTCGGTCTTCCACCTGCTGGACATCAAACTGCCACCACTCGGATAACTGTTCCCCGGTCTCAATCAGGTAGTGCGCAGCGTCTTTTACATCCCGCTCGACATAACCTGCGACCTTATCCGCCTCCTCGCGGCTCAGTTCACCCAGTTCGACGACCTTCTCCTTGGCATCGTCAAAATAGTCCTTGAGACCCGGGATGGTATTCTCCTTTGCCGATTCAATGGCATCATGCACATGCTCAAGAATGTCCTCATAAGCGTCTGTGAGTCTGTCCAGTGGATTTTTGTTGTCGGGATCTGTCATGGTCTGCTCCTTACAGCGGCCTCACCGCCATTTTCTGGTTCTTCTATTATAGTAATAATGGATGAAATTTACGCGTTGGCAAATGATCAGGGCTAATTGAGATTGTCTTCGAGCCAGGAACGATGAAAATTTGTTAACCGTTTCGTGAGAAACTCTGTTATTACCCATTTACTGCAATGGTGCGCAGGCTGCACCCAAATTTGAGAATATTCGTGACCACCACAATGAATGAAATCGACCGGAAACGTTTCCGTGAAAGTCTCAGGCGCTCCACAGCGAATGATCAATTTATTGATCGTTTTTACGACCGTTTTGTTGGCCAATCCGATGAAGTTGCAGCTTTTTTTCATAACCGGGATATGCCGCAAATCAAGCAGAAGTTGCTGACCACCCTGGAGATGCTGGCTGACACAACAGAGGGTCAGCCGGGACTGGGTATGTACATGGAGATGCTGGGAAAGATACACCGGCGCTTGAATGTGGAACGCCGTTTTTTCGCTGGTTGGCGAAAGGCATTGGTCGAGACAGTGGCGGAATGTGATTCGGAGTTCAGTGAAGAGACTCGCCTCGCCTGGGAGCGGGCGATCGACCATGTGATTGAACGAATGCTCGACCTAACTTCCTGAAAGTCGGAGGTTAGGTTATCCTTCCGCGATTATCCGAACACATTTTCCCGAAGCCGGACCATGCAAAACACCTACGATCCCCGTCAGATAGAACAACAGACCCAGACCCATTGGGAGGAAGAGAAGACCTTTAAGGTGGTTGAAGATCCATCTAAGGAGAAGTTTTACTGCCTCTCAATGTTTCCCTATCCCAGCGGCAAGCTGCATATGGGGCATGTGCGTAACTACACCATCGGGGACGTGATCGCCCGCTATCAGCGTATGCAGGGAAAAAATGTATTGCAGCCAATGGGTTGGGATGCGTTTGGGCTGCCGGCAGAGAACGCGGCGCGCAAGAACAAGGCTGCGCCTGCGGGCTGGACCTACGACAACATCGAATATATGAAGGGGCAGCTCAATAGCCTCGGTTTCGGTTATGACTGGGACCGGGAGCTGGCCACCTGTCGGCCCGACTACTACAAATGGGAACAGTGGCTCTTCACCGAGCTCTATAAAAAAGGGTTGGTCTACCGCAAGAACGCGGTGGTCAACTGGGATCCGCTGGATCAGACAGTGCTCGCCAACGAGCAGGTGATCGACGGCCGCGGCTGGCGTTCCGGGGCGCTGGTGGAGCGCCGCGAAATCCCCCAGTGGTTCATCAAGATCACCGATTACGCCGATGAGCTGCTTGATGAGATCGACAATCTGGAAGGCTGGCCCGACCAGGTCCGCACCATGCAGCGCAACTGGATCGGCCGCTCATTCGGTGTGAAGATGAATTTTGGTATCGAAGGTTCGGATGAGACCCTGACCATCTTCACCACCCGCCCCGATACCCTCATGGGCGTAACTTACGTGGCGGTTGCAGGTGAGCACTCACTCGCACTGCAGGCTGCGGAGAGCAATACTGAAATCGCCGGGTTCGTTGATGAGTGTCGCCATGGCGGCACCTCCGAGGCGGATCTGGAGACCATTGAGAAGAAGGGCATTCCCCTGGGTATCAACGCGATCCATCCGGTGAGCGGCGAGCCTGTGCCAATCTATGCCGCCAACTTTGTGCTTATGGGCTATGGTACCGGCGCAGTGATGGCAGTGCCCGGTCACGATGAGCGCGACCATGCCTTCGCCGGCAAATACGGCATCCCGATCAAACAAGTGATCCACCCGGCGGATGGCACAAATATCGACATCCAGGCCGCTGCCTATATCGAAAAGGGTGTGCTCAAGGATTCCGGCCCCTTCAACGGTCTCACCTCAGAGACCGCGTTCGACGCCATCGCCGAGTGGCTGCAGGCGCGTAACAAGGGAGAGAAAACCAAGAACTTCCGCCTGCGTGACTGGGGTGTCTCCCGCCAGCGCTACTGGGGTACGCCGATCCCCATGATCCACTGCGACAAGTGCGGTACCGTGCCGGTCCCGATGGCGGATCTGCCGGTGGTGCTGCCGGAGGATATCGTCTACGACGAGGACACGATCAATCCGATCAAGGCTGATGGCGCATTTGCCAAATGCATCTGCCCCGAGTGTGGCGGTGCGGCCCGGCGTGAGACCGATACCTTCGATACGTTTATGGAGTCGAGTTGGTACTACGCCCGCTACACCTGCCCCGGCGCCGAGACCATGCTCGATGAGCGGGCTGACTACTGGCTGCCGGTAGACCACTATGTCGGCGGTATCGAACATGCGGTGCTGCATCTGCTCTACGCCCGCTTTTTCCACAAGCTCTTGCGCGATGTGGGGTTGGTGCAGAGCAGTGAGCCATTCACCCGCCTGTTGACCCAGGGCATGGTGGTGGCGGAAACCTACTACCGGGATGAGAGTGACGGCTCCAAGCATTGGTACAACCCGGCTGAAGTGGAGGTGGAACAGGACGACAAGGGTCGGCCGCTGAGCGCCAGCCTGCCCGCCGATAGTCAGCCGGTGAAAATCGGCGGTATAGAGAAGATGTCGAAGTCGAAGAACAACGGCATCGATCCCCAATCGCTGATCGACCGCTACGGTGCCGACACCGTGCGTCTCTACACCATGTTCACCTCACCCCCGGATCAGTCACTGGAGTGGAACGATGAGGGAGTGGAGGGTGCATTTCGCTTTCTTAAGCGGCTTTGGGCACTGGCGATAAAGGGAGCGGCAGAAAGGGGGACAGACCCCAATTCTGTCCCCCTTTCTGCGCTGAAGGATACGCGGCGTGAGATCCATGAAGCGCTTAAGAAGGCACTTTTTGACTATGACAGGCAGCAGTTCAACACGGTGGTTTCAGCCTGTATGACCATTGTCAATACACTCTACAAATTGGGTGAAGAAGAGGCGGACCTCGTGGTGTTGCATGAAGGTCTGGATATCGTCTTGCGCCTGCTGGGTCCCATTGCCCCCCACGTCAGTCACCACCTGTGGCGTGAGTTGGGTTATGGTGAAGATATTCTCGATGCAGGCTGGCCCCAACCCGACGAGAACGCACTGAAGCAGGAGAGCATTCAGTACGTCATCCAGGTCAACGGCAAGGTGCGGGCCAAGATTCAGGTGCCGGTGGATGCAGATAAGTCGAAGGTTGAAGAGATCGCCCTCGGCAATGAGAATGTGCAGAAGTTTGTTGGTGATGCCACCGTGCGCAAGGTCATAGTCGTGCCCAAAAAATTGGTGAGTATTGTTGCCAAATAGTGGTCGACCGGAGCTACATCCATTCCCTCCCCGCGGGGGGAAGCCAAAATGTAGGTTGGGTTAGCGTAGCGTAACCCAACAACATCAGAAACATGTCGGGTTACGCTATTGCTAACCCGACCTACGGGAGCCCTGATTGGAAATGCTGAAAGGACGACACTGGCGTAGCGGCTATTTATTGTCGATTTTGCTGATTCTCGCAGGTTGCGGATTTCATCTGAAAGGCCATCAACAGACCACACCCAACCTGAATGGCCTGTTTGTGGAGAATGCCGAAAATCGCCAGAGTCTGGCGGGGGTTCTACGGCGGGATCTGCGGGCATCCGGTGCACTCCTGGCTGCCAGTGCGGCGGAGGCGAAGCATCGCCTCTCACTCACCGAGATATTCAAATACCGGGTCCTCTCCGTCGATGAAAACGGCAAGGCGCTGGAGTATGAGTTGCGTTTGAAGAGTAACTTTTCCGTGGTAGACCGTGAGGGTAAAACAGCGCTGCCCGAGCAGCATCTGGAACTTGTGCGTGAGTTGACCTATAGCGGTACGGACGAACTGGGTCGTCGCAACGAGGCTAAGCTGGTGCGGGGTGATATGCGTACCGATATGGCGGATCAGATTGTCCGGCGCCTGCAGGCGCAGCTGGACTAGGCCCTGACGCATGCGCCTGCGCAACGACCAACTTGCCGTCAGTCTGAAAAAAAGCCTGGCGCCGGTCTATTTTCTCACCGGCGATGAACCGTTGCAGATGGGTGAGGCCGCCGATCTGGTTCGGACCAGCGCCCGGGCGCAAGGTTACACCGAGCGCGAGGTGCTGGATCACAGCCCTAATTTCGATTGGAACGCCCTCAGCGGTGCCGCAGACAGCCTCTCCCTATTCGGTGAACAGCGTATCCTTGACCTGCGTTTGAGCAGCGCCAAGGTGGGGGCTGAGGGCGCCAAGGCCCTAACCGCTTATGCTGCCAATCCGCCCCAGGATACGCTGTTGCTGATCACCGCGCCTAAACTGGAGCGCAGTCAGCAGAACAGTAAATGGGTGAAATCGCTGGACCAAACCGGGGTGCTGGTGCAGATCTGGCCTGTGGAGGGCGCGCGCCTGCTACCCTGGATCGAGCAGCGTCTGCGTGGAGTCGGTTTGATCCCCGAGTCCGGCGTGGTGGAGATGCTGGCAGAGCGCATCGAGGGAAATCTGCTTGCCGCCTCCCAGGAGATTGAAAAGTTGCTGCTGCTTCAGGGGCCCGGAGTCATCAGTGCTGAGCAGTTGGCGGCGGTGGCCGACAGTGCAAGATTCGACGTTTTTGGTCTGGTGGACACGCTGCTGAAGGGTGATACCGCGCGCGGGTTACGCATGCTGGATGGACTGAAAGGTGAAGGAGTGGCGACGCCTGTGGTGCTCTGGGCGCTGTCCCGGGAAATACGGCAACTGGCGGTCATGTCCCACGAGATTGAACAGGGCGGTTCGGCGGAGCGGGTGCTGGGGGCGTACCGGATTTGGGAGAAGCGCAAGCCCCTGGTACGTCAGGGGTTGAAGCAGCAGGCTGCCCACTGGCGGCGACTGCTCATACTCTGTGCAAAAGTGGATCGCACTATCAAGGGGATGGGCGATGGGGATCCCTGGCTGTTACTGCAGGATATTGCGGTGGGTATCTCCGGCCGGCGACTGAGAAAAAGTTGACGTAAGAAGCAGGCCGGTTCAAGCGTAGCGGAACCGGCAACGTCAGGCGTTCAGCCGACTCTGGAGCGCCCGATCCGCTACGCTTGATCGGGCCTACAGTGATAAATATCTGACATCGACGCAATCCTTCCTGCCACAGACCCCCGAAGTTCCGTGGGAGAGATCACCTCCACATCCGGTCCATACTTCAGAATATCCATGATCAGTTCCGCCGGATTGTGGTAGGGAATGCGCAGCTCATAACGTCCATCCTCCAGCCAGCGGCTCTCCTGGCATGGGTGCCACTGCTCTTTTGCCACCCAGCGAGCCCGTTCGGTGGTGAAGTGGAGCACGGCTGTGTTGTCGGATTGGCCGCTGAAGATGCCGTAAGCCGATTGATAGTGGTGATCAAGCTTGTCTTCGTTGATATCCCGCGCTTTTTTCTCCAGCACAGCGCTCTCGATAATGGCGTCGAGGGCAAAGGTCCTCAGCCCCTTGCGCAGGTGGCACCAGGCATCCAGATACCAGTTGTCCCGATAGTGGGTGAGGCGTTGTGGGGAGACTTCCCGTACTGTGGACTGATCCAGTGAACGGCTGTAGTAGTCGAGTCGCAGTCGCTTTCTCAGGGCAATGGCGGTTGCCAGGTTGGAAAAATGATTTCCCGCAGATCTGGCGGCGGCTTGTAGGATGCGGATGTGCTTGGTTATCTGCTCCCCTCCGGCGTGTTGGCGGTTCAGCAGTTGCTCGATTTGGCGCCGAAAGGGTTGCAGGTGGCTCCCGAGCAGACCGGGTTGTACCTGTTCCAGCAACTGCTGCATGCTCAGCAGCGCATAGAGCTCCGAGGCATTGAACCAGAGTCCCGGCAGCTGATACATCTCCCCTTTGTCCTGCGCGTAACTATAGCCATTGAAGGTGCGGTCATAGACGATGGGGGCGTTGAGAAAGAGGCGCATCTCCTCGATAAGGCGCTTGACCGTGGCGCGTGAGCACTCCAGTTCCTCCTCCAGCCGCCTGCAGGATGCGGTTGAGTTCGAATATCCGGTCAAACCGGTCCATCGGTCGTTAGCATAATTTGTGGAATCTTCGGGCTTATTGTCAGGCCTCGTCAGCTTTGGAGTCGCTGGTGGGTTGATCCAACGACCAGAGCCGTTCGAGGTGGTAGAAGTCCCGCACCTTGGGCAGCATGACGTGGACCACTACGCCATTGAGGTCGACCAGCGCCCACTCTCCATCCTCAAGCCCCTCTGAGCCCAGTGGGTTTTCACCCGCCTGTTTGGCCTTGAAGGCGACGGTCTGTGCGATGGATTTTACGTGTCTGTCCGATGTGCCGCTCGCCACTACCATGATGTCGGTAATGCTGGTTTTTCCCCTGACATCGAGTGTTACCACGTCTCTGGCCTTCATGTCTTCGAGGGTCTCAAGGACCAGATCTCTAAGCTCTTCTACCTGCATGTTGTTCCTGTAATTGATGGATTTTCCCTGATTGTAACCTATGGCGGTCTCAGAGATAGAGCTTTTCCCGTTCGATAATCTCCAATACGGCATCAGGGAGCAGGAAGCGGGGGATCTCTCCGTTGGCGACCATGGTGCGAATGTTCGTCGCTGAGATGTCGAGCTGGGTGACGGGCTGGAATAGAATGCGCCCAGCGGGGGCTGAGTGTAATTCGGCGGGATCGGTAGCCAGACGTGACGCGACTAATTGCTGTAGTGCCGGATTGGCTACAGTCGACTGCCCCGGTCGGGTCATGATGACGAGGTGGGCAAGTGCGGTTATGTCCAGTGGTTGAAACCAGGTGAGAAAGCTCTCGAATGCGTCGCTGCCCATGAGCAGGCAGAGGGGGTCATCATCGCTCAACTCCTCTCGCAGCGAGAGCAGGGTATCGACCGTATAGGATGCGCTGATACGCCTGATTTCACGCTCATCGACCGCGAAGCCGGGAGTGGCGGAAATTGCCGCCTCGACCATGCGCAGACGCATTTCGGCTGGGGTATCCGGTTGTTCACGATGCACTGCCTGCCGTAACGGGATCAGGCGTATCTCATCCAGTTTCAGGGCCTGTTTGACGTCCAACGCCGTGCGTAGGTGGCCGAAATGAATAGGGTCGAAGGTGCCGCCGAGGATGCCGATCATGAGTCTGTTGCTTGCAGCAGGAACAGGTATTTGCTGCTCCTGCTGGCGTGGCGAAGGCTAGAAGGAGAGGCCGCTTTTCAACAGGTCCATGGCGCCTGTGCCGCCTTCACCCTGAACATAATCGAGGGCAACCTTGGAGTATTTTCCCACCATATCCGGGCCGAGTCCCAGTCCGTCGAAGGTCTCTGCCAGCTTGGTCATTTGCGACATGGTTTCCCCGCCGCCCAATAGAGAGGATGCCTGGTTCATGTAGCCGCCCCAGCTGGAGCCGCCGCTATCGCTGCTGGAGGCGGTGTCCGTGGCGAGGCCGTTGAGGCTGGGCGCCTTGGAGAGCAGATCTCCATACTTGCTGTCCCCCATCTGGCCTTTGGCGGAGCCGAGCAGGGCGCCGATGCCGCCGGATGCCTGTTCCTGGCTGACACCCAGCTGGCTGGTCAGCGCGCCGACCAGTCCGCCGAGATCCGCGCCGAAGGAGAGGGCTGGGAGCAGGGTGAAGATGCCGAGCAACAGGAATCGGGAAAGCTTTTTCATGGTTCGTCCTTTAATCAATTGAGACAGTAATGGGCTGTATTCAAACAGCGGGAGTACAGTTTAGGGTGGAGTCTTCTTCAGCAACAAACAACAATTGTAAACAAAGGTTACTGGCGAATATGGCCGTCGCCCAGCACGATATATTTTACCGATGTCAGCCCCCCCAGACCCACCGGCCCACGGGCATGAAACTTGTCGGTTGAGATGCCGATCTCGGCCCCCAGACCATATTCGAAACCGTCTGCAAAACGGGTGGAGGCGTTAACCATCACTGAGCTGGAGTCCACTTCGGCAAGAAAACGGCGCGCCCGCGTGTAGTTTTCAGTGATGATGGAGTCGGTGTGTTGGGAGCTGTGGGTGTTGATGTGGCCGATGGCTGCGTCCAGATCCTGTACCACTCGGATAGAGAGGATAGGCCCCAGATATTCGGTATCCCAGTCCTTGTCGGTGGCGGCAACTGCATTGTCGATGATCTCCAGGGTGCCCGGACAACCGCGCAACTCCACGCCCTTCTCCTGCAGCGGTGCGGCCAGCATTAGCAACGCCTCCTCGGCGATCTCTTCCGCAACGAGCAGGGTCTCAAGGGTGTTGCAGGTACCGTAGCGCTGGGTCTTGGAATTCATGGTCACATCGAACGCCTTGCCGATGTCAGCCTGGTCGTCGATATAGACATGGCAGATGCCGTCGAGGTGTTTGATCACCGGCACCCTGGCGTCACGGCTGATGCGCTCGATGAGCCCCTTGCCGCCCCGGGGGATGATGACGTCGATCGACTCCGGCATGGTGATCATGCTGCCGACGGCCGTCCGATCAGTGGTGGCCAATACCTGTACCGCGTCGGCAGGCAGGCCCGCTTGCTCCAGGCCGCGCTGGATGCCGGCGGCAATGGCCTGGTTGGAGTGGAAGGCCTCGGAGCCGCCGCGCAGCACCGTGGCATTGCCGGACTTGAGGCAGAGGGCCGCCGCGTCTGCGGTCACATTGGGGCGGGATTCGTAGATGATGCCGACCACCCCGAGAGGCACCCGCATACGCCCGACCTGAATGCCGCTGGGTCGGTAGTTCATGTCGAAGATCTCACCAATGGGGTCTGCCAGGCCTGCGATCTGCCGCAATCCTTCGATCATGGAATCGATGCGTGCTGAGGTGAGTTCCAGACGATCCAGCAGGGCGGCATCGAGCCCCTTGGCGGCACCCGCTTCCAGGTCTTTTTTGTTCTCTGCCATCAAAACGGCGCGATTACTGTCGAGATCATCCGCGATGGCATTCAACGAGGCGTTCTTTTCGCCGGTGGTGGCTGAGGCCAGGCGGCGGGAGGCAGAGCGGGCCTTTGCGCCCAACTTGGCCATATATGCGGCGATATCGTTAATTTCAGTCATCAACTTTTCCCTTCAGGTGTGATATCTCCCCATCGATACAGGATTTGGGGTACGCCCCGCAAGTTTGGATAGAGGAAATCGTTGAATTCTAACAGAAGTGGATAAAGATTCCTGAAGGTGACTCTGTGGGTCCCCATGAGCCTTTCTTGTAAAAGTCCTAGTGTTTTAGTGGGAATTAACTTTTATCAAAGCAGCACAATACAGGCTCTGGTACATTGCTCCCCGTTTGATGATTGGAAAGCGTTAATTCATTAAGGAATCCGCAGATGACAGCAGCAGTTGCAGTCGCAGAAAAACAGAATCGATACCCGCCCGGTGATCTGGTGATCTGGATCTTCATCCTTGCGGAGCTGTTGGTTTTCGCCGCTTTCTTTTCCGCCTATGCCTTTACGCGAATGAACAATGTTGAACTCTTCAATGAGTTTCAACAAAACCTGGACAGGCAGGCCGCGCTGATCAATACATTTGCCCTGATCACCAGTTCCTACTTTGTGGTGCGTGCTGTCAGCGCAATCAGAGAAGGGAACAGCCAGCACTGCGTTCGCTGGCTGCTTGCCGCCCTGGTAATGGGCGTGGTGTTTCTGCTGGTAAAAGGGGGTGAGTATTCGCACCACTTCGGTGAGGGAATCAACCTCAGCACCAATACCTTCTACATGTTCTATATATCCCTGACCTTTTTTCATTTTATGCATGTGATCATGGGCATGGTGATTCTGGCCGCAGTGGCGGTCAAGGCGCAAAAAGGCGGCTACTCTGCCGAGGAACACACAGGCGTGGAGACAGGGGCCTCATACTGGCATATGGTGGATCTGCTCTGGTTGATCCTCTTTCCCCTGGTTTATGTGATGCGGTGACGGCACGATGAGCAGACAAAAAAAATATGGTATTCGCCCCTGCACCTGGGTCTATCTTTTCCTCATGTTTTTCAGTTTCGTCACCTTTCTGATCGGTCAGGCGGGTCTGAGCGGACTGGAAGTGGCGTTGGCGGTGCTGTTTCTTGCCATGATCAAAGGGCAGCTGGTGGGACACTACTTCATGGGATTGGGATCAGTGCGGGGAATCTGGCACTGGCCTGTCTTTATCTGGCTGTTTATTCCAGGCATTTTGATCGGCACGGCTTTTTACCTCTCTTACTCAACAGGCTGAACCACATTGACTGAGCTGCCATTTTACAAACCCCAGGGCAACGAGATAGCGCTTTTTGAACACGCTTACAAACATCAACTGCCGATGCTGATCAAAGGCCCGACAGGATGTGGAAAGACTCGTTTCATCAACTACATGGCGGCTAAACTGGGGCGACCCGTCTACACAGTGGCCTGCCACGACGATCTCACGGCGGCTGACTTGGTTGGCCGTCACCTGATCGGCGACAGTGGCACCTTCTGGAGTGACGGACCCCTGACCCGGGCGGTGCGCGAAGGGGCGATATGCTATCTGGACGAGGTGGTTGAGGCGCGTAAGGACACCACGGTGGTGTTGCACCCGCTCACTGATGATCGGCGTATTCTGCCCATCGAGCGGACGGGTGAGACCCTGCATGCTCCGGCAGAGTTCATGCTGGTGGTCTCCTATAATCCCGGTTATCAGAACCTGCTGAAAGGCATGAAGCCGAGTACCCGGCAGCGCTTCCTGGCGGCCAGTTTCGATTTTCCGGAAGCCGGACTGGAACAGGAAGTTTTGATCGGTGAAACCGGGGCCGATGAGGCGCTGGCAAAGCGTCTGGTCACCCTGGCCCATGCACTAAGGTCACTCAAGGATCACGATCTTGAAGAGGCGGCCTCCACCCGTCTGCTGGTCTATACTGCGACCCTGATTATGGGTGGATATAACCCGGTTGAGGCCTGTCGTGCTGCATTGGTCGAGCCCCTGACCGACGATGAAGAGACGGCAGCAGCACTGATGGAAGTTGTCGACATTACTTTTGGAATATAGGAACCGTCCAAATGAGTGACGACAATCAGGGTAAGCCACTGGCAGTCATCAGCGAAGGACTCTATCTGCTGAATCTGCTCTTTCCCCTGTTGCCGATGATTGGGCTGGCCTGGCTCAGGTATCGCCATCGCAACAGTGAATTCGATCTGGTGCGCAACCATCTGCCTCAGGCTTTTATCGGGGCCTGCATCAGCAGCGGCATCTTTGTCGTCGCCAACCTGTTGATCCTGGCGCTTGGCGGTTATGCCTCTATCGCGTCGCTGATCACCTTCGAGGTCTACTTCATTGCGGTGGTGCCCCTGTTTCTGATTCCTGGTTTGATGGCGTTGATCAAGGCGATGTCCGGGCATCATTACGGATACCCGCTGATCGGCCGCAAATATGCGCGTTGAGCGCCAGCGCCTGCGTTCCTGGTTTCAGGCGGGTTTCTTTATCCTGTTTGTACTCGCGCCGCCCCTCGACCTGTTTCGCTTCGATCTGAACCTGAACCACTTCTTTTTTCTTGGTATGCACTGGACCCTTGGACTGGATGCGCTGATTGCCGGCGAGATCAGTGGTCTCGAAGCGGGTTTCAATATCCTGATCCGGGGCTTTGTTCCGCTGCTGTTGATTGGTGGCGGGCTGATCTGGATCGCCCTCCGCTATGGTCGTCTCTACTGTGGCTGGCTCTGCCCCCATTTCTCTGTGGTCGAGACCATCAATCGCCTGATGTTCCGTGCCAGCGGCAAACAGACACTCTGGGAAAAGAGTCCGCAGCCGGAACTGCAACCGGATGGGGCACACATCAAACCCGAGAAGAAATTCTGGCCGTTGACCTGGCTTGCGGCGCTAGGCTTCGCCTTCCTCTGGGCAGTGGTATTGCTGACCTACATGTTGCCGCCATCAGAGATTTACCACAATCTCTTACATGGCTCTCTGACGCCCAATCAGGCGCGATTCATTGGTGTCGGTACCCTGTTGCTGTTTATCGAGTTCATGTTTGCACGTCATCTCTTTTGCCGTTTTGGCTGCGCCATCGGGCTTTTTCAGAGTCTTGCCTGGATGGCCAATGATCGCGGCATGGTGGTGGGGTTTGACAGGAATCGCGCGCGACTCTGCAGCGACTGCAACAACGCATGTGACAACATCTGTCCGATGCGTCTGAAACCGCGCACCATCAAACGACGCATGTTTACCTGCACCGAGTGTGCTCAATGCATCTCCGCCTGTGAGCAGGTTCAGGCGCCACAGAGTCAGAAGACGCTTCTGCATTGGGTAACAGATGAAGCGGCCATTGCGGTCGCAACCGGTCGCCCGGCAACTTCAGAAACCGGCTCGTCAGATACCGACCTTCAGGAAGTCTCATAAGTGGAAGAGAAAGTCGGCGAAATCTGGCATCGCTTGATTACCCGGATGGCGCAGACCCGTCATCCGGAAGCGGCAGTGAGACTGAATGAGATCCACACCACCGTCGGAATTCTTTTTCGTGCTCTTGGGGGGGATGGTGGCCTGCAGGTTGAAACATCCCACGCCAGTGAACACGGTGCGCGGCGCAGTCTGTTGCACCGTATCGCAGGTGACAGCAAACGCGTGGAACTCGCCTGGCGTGATGAAAACTCTCTGCACCTGCCGGCTGTTATAGACTATTTGTCATCGACCAGTCTCAATCGCGATCTTTATCTCTGGCTGGCGGCCCTGGCCGTGGGTGAGCATCAGGAAGAGGAACCCTGGTTCAGTAAAAACCAGCGGCTGACGATGGAAGCCATGGCTCATTATCCTGGCTTGCGTGCACGCTATCTGCGGTTGGTTGAGGCGCATCTGGAACAGCGGATTCAGCCCGACAAGCGGCTCATTGCAGAAACTGCGCAAGAGGTTGCGATCCGTCAGGCGCTGATCGAACCCGGCAGTGTGGAGAGACTCCCCCAGGCCAAACGCCCGCCGCAGCCTGTCCCTCTCTGGTTACATCCCTTTCCCCCGATTGTTGCGGCCGAAAAGGCCAATGACAATGAAGAGCCAGGTGCTGCCGGACGGGGTGATATCAAGGATTTGGAAGAGGAGGAGCGGCGACAGGGTGAGCGGGCTGAAAAGCTCAAAGGCAAGGATCGTGGGCTGATCACCATCCGTATGGAGACTATCTTTACCTGGGGGGATTTTCTCAATCTGGATCGTAGCTCTGAAGAGAATGACGACTTGGATAGCGCGGCAGATGCGGCTAAAGATATGGATGTAATGAGCGTCAGTCGTGACGCCAAGGCGTCCACCAGTAAACTGCGTTTCGATCTCGATCTTCCTGCTGCGTCTGAAGACGATCTGGTATTAAACGAAGGGGTACTGCTGCCTGAGTGGGACTACAAAAAAGGACAGCTGTTGCCTGATCTCTGCCGAGTGGTTCCCATGATTGCGGCCAATGCTGAGCCGATGGCGCTGCCGGATAATCTGCGACGAACCGCAAGAAAACTGCGTGCCCAGTTTCAACAGCTTGCACCGGCCCGCGTCTGGTTTCGAAATCAGCAGGAGGGCAGCGAGATCGACCTGGATGCCTACCTGCGTTTCTCCACCGACCGGGAGATTGGACAGGCCTCCACCAGTGACGGCTTATATCGGAGTCTGCGTGTCGGTTCCCGCGATCTCTCCTGTCTGCTGTTGGCGGATCTTTCGCTCTCCACAGATACCTGGGTGAATAACCATGCCCGTGTGATCGATGTTATCCGCGACAGTCTTTTTCTTTTTGCCGAAAGTCTTGCCGCCACCGGAGACCGTTTTGCGATGTATGGGTTTTCATCCCGTAAGCGTGATCCTATTCGTTTCCACCAGTTGAAGACCTTTGATGAAAACTACAGCGCCAATGTGCGTGGCCGTATCAATGCTATCAAGCCGGGTTATTACACTCGGCTTGGTGCAGCGATTCGTCAGAGCACGAAGCTGCTCGAAACACAGTCTTCGGAACGGCGGCTGTTATTGATTCTTACAGACGGCAAACCCAATGACCTGGATAAATATGAGGGTCGGTTTGGCGCTGAAGATACCCGCATGGCTGTATTGGAAGCGCGTAGAGCAGGTTTGCATCCCTTCTGTATCACCATCGATAAAAAGGCGGGAGATTATCTGCCGCACCTCTTCGGTCAGGGAAATTATGTACTGATCCGGCAACCTTCCGACCTGCCGAAAGAGCTACCGTTGCTCTATGTTCGCTTGACCTCCAATTGACATATTTTGTAGAAATGATGGCTGGTTTACTCAGTTGAAGTAGGCCGGTTCAAGCGCAGCGGAACCGGCAAACTCTTTCTGTTTGCTAGGGTTGGCCTGGCTTGCATTGCAGGTCCTTATGTCAATTTTACATCTCCCTTGAAATCCCCATATTTGCGTATCGCATTCTGAATGCGTTGCCATGCTCGCCTGTTCGACGGTTTACTCACTGCGTACTAAATAATTCATAGGATAGGCGACATCCCCAAATGAGGGACGCCGAATATACATCCCTGTAGGCTTGGCGACGGCGTCTCGGCAACTGCTCCTGCGTTGCTCTACCTTCCCACATCCATGTGGGCCGCATGCCGCCGACACCCTCATTTGTGTATGTCGCCTATTGTAGATGGCGGTAAAAACCCGAACATAATTGGCGAACAGCGGTAACCGGATGAAATAGCTGCAAATAGCGAGTCAGAAGAAACAGCCAGCGACAAAGAGTGACATCGAGAAAGAAATCGGGAAGATGTAGGGAGCC